>JBATKF010000067.1:0-10000 GCA_049669185.1 Sedimenticolaceae bacterium
GTGTTGACCGCGGCCGGGTGCACCGCGAACAGCGCAGCGGCCCAGGCGGCCAGGCGAACCCCATGCCGGCGCAACGCCAGCAGATGACGGCCGAGCGCATAGACGCCGATCACCATCAGCCCGTGCAGGATCAGGTTCTCGAGATGAAAACAAAAGGCGCAGTCGCCCCACAGCCACCAGCTCAGGCTGTTCGATAGCAATGTCAGGGGTTGCCAGGTTCCGACCGCTGCGTCATGGTCGCCCCCGGAAAAGCGTTCGCGATAGGCATCACGAGAACTGCTCAGGGCCTCCGGTACATCGGCGAGACTCGTGATTCGGTGTCCGCCCTGCAGGATGTCGTCACGGTCATACCAGACGAAGTCGCCGCCCAGGGTGCTGGCGAACACGATCAGCACCAGCAGGCCCAGCAGCAGGACATGATTGCGTCGGGTCTTCGCAATCTGCTCCGGCGAGTGCCGGCGGCGGTGATGGCGCGTGGTCGACATGTTCTAGACTGGCTTTAACACCGCGAGCAGAACGATCGCGATCAACAGCAGCACCGGCAGCTCGTTGAACCACCGGAACCAGACATGGCTATGCCGATTGCGGTCATGTTTGAAATCTGCCAGCAGGATGCCGCAGTAGATGTGGTAGACGATGAGCACCGCAAGCAGGAGGAGCTTGAGCTGCAGCCACAGATGATTGCCGAATGCCGCCCAGGCGTAGTCGTAGAGCATCCAAAGGCCGATCACCAGGGTAAATATGCCTCCGGGTGTCGTGATTCCGAAGAACAGCTTGCGTTCCATGACTTTGAAGCGGTCAATGGACGGTTGGTCGTCACTCATCGCGTGATAGACGAACAGCCGCGGCAGATAGAACAGGCCGGCAAACCAGGTCACCATACCGATCAGATGCCATGCTTTAAGCCACATTCCGCTTATCCCTGAAAGGTCAGCAAAGTCGCGCGTACCCGTGTCTCGTCTAGCGGACCCTGCTCTGAAAACTTGATATTACCGTCGGGAGCAATGAGATAGGTGGTTGGCGTTACGCTGATGCCGCCGAATGCCCTGCTGATCTCGCCATGCACATCCAACGCGATCGGGTAACCGGGCTGGAGCTTTTCCACCATGCTGATCACGGCTGCCGGCGGATCGTGGGGCATGGCCACGCCAAGCACCAGCAGACCACGGTCGGCCAGTGATTGTTGCAGCTTCCGCAGGCGCGGCATATCGCGCAAGCAGACCGCACAGCTGACCGACCAGAAGTTGATCAGCACACTCTTGCCTCGCAGATCACTGCTATGCAAGGTGCGTCCGTCGACCAGGTTGAACGTGGCGTCAGGGATCGCCTCGGCGCGCGGCCACATTAACCAGACGCCGGCCAGCAGGATCAGCGCTAGCACGCCATGGGGCAGCAGGCGCATGATCATCGCGCAGCTGCGCCGCTGGCTTCGGCCGCATCGTCGTGGTTAATCATATGCAAGACCTCGCTGCACCGGACGCCGTTGCGCAATGTCCGCTCGCTAGCGGGCATCAGCGATTTGAGTCTACACGTGTTCAACGGCCACCCCTGGCTTCGGCGATGCAAACGGCTTTGGCAGCTGCGCCCAGCCTGCTGCTGAGCACCGGCGCGGCCGTTGCGATAATTCTCATCGACTTTAACATGCGCCTGATAGCCATCACCAAGACCCGGCGACGCATAGACCGTCTCTCGCGTCAGCTGGCGCTGCTTTACCCGGATTTGCGTTTAGAATAGGTTCCCGGTTCCGCTACTGAGACACTTGCAGTCAAAATGATCAAGATCGGTATCGTCGGCGGCACTGGCTACACGGGTGTCGAGCTGTTGCGGCTCCTGGCAATGCATCCGCAGGCCGAGGTCTTGCTGATTACCTCGCGTGCCGAATCAGGCCGTCAGGTCTCTTCTCTGTATGGCAATCTGCGCGGCCATTTCGATATTGCGTTCTCGGAACCTGATCCGGCGGCACTCGCAGAATGTGACCTGGTGTTTTTTGCCACGCCAAACGGCACCGCGATGCAGATGGTCCCGGGACTGCTCCGGCGTGATGTTCGGGTGATCGACCTGGCGGCTGATTTTCGTCTGCGGGACCCGGTGCTGTGGGAGGAGTGGTATGGCATGCCACATGCCTGCAGCGACGTGTTGGCCGAGGCGGTTTACGGCTTGCCCGAACTCAATCGCGGGGAGATCCGCGAGGCCCGCCTGGTGGCGAATCCAGGCTGCTATCCAACGGCCGTGGCGCTAGGGTTTCTGCCGCTGGTCGAGCACGGCCTGGTAGACACCTCGAGTCTGGTCGCTGACTGCAAATCGGGCGTCAGCGGGGCCGGTCGAGGGGGCAATGTGGCGATGCTGATGGGTGAGGTCGGCGAGAGCTTCAAGGCCTACTCGGTGTCCGGCCATCGACACCTGCCGGAGATTCGGCAGACGCTGTCCTGGGTGACTCCCGAGCCCGTCGGTCTGACATTCGTACCGCATCTGGTGCCGATGATCCGCGGGATCCATGCGACGCTGTATGCGCGGCTGCGCGGCAGCGCCGGCGATCTGCAGGCGCTGTTCGAGCAACGCTATGCGGATGAACCCTTCGTCGATGTGTTGCCGCCGGGCAGCCATCCGGAGACGCGCAGCGTGCGCGGTGTCAATCAGTGTCGTATCGGCCTACATCGACCCCAGGGTGGCGATACGCTGGTGGTGCTCTCGGTGATCGACAATCTGACCAAGGGTGCGGCGGGCCAGGCAGTGCAGAACATGAACTTGATGTTTGGCTTGGATGAACGCAGCGGTCTCGAGCAGGTGGCGCTGCTACCCTGAAAGATTATGGGAAAGATAAAACCGACAAGGATAGTGACGCCGCGCATCGTGCAGTCACGATCGGGATGGCGCCCCTGGTTATGGATTGCCCTCCTGGTAGGCTTGGCCGCCTGGTCTTGGCAGGTTTTTGAGTTCGGCCGAGAGCGGGCCAGTCTCGAAGCCGCCATGCGCGACTCGTCGCAGACCGATCCCTTGCAGCGTATAGCCGAATTGGAGCGAGAGCGCGATGCGCTGCGAGCCAGTGCAGCGCGTTTCGAACGAGCCGGGCAGATCGATCGCGCGGCGGCCGATAGCGTGCAGGCCGAGATTCGGGCATTGCAGGAGGAACGCGCCGAGCTGAAGCGCGAGGTCGCCTTTTTGAAACGTCTGGTCTCGGGTGGCGACAGCAAGCTGGTACTGGACAGTCATTCCCTGACCGCGCTCGATAAACTGGCCTACCGTTTCGAAGTGACGCTGTCGAAGCAGACCGAGGACGAGGACACGATTAATGGCCATGCAGTCATCAGTGTTACCGGCCAAATCAATGGGGCCGAGAAGACACTCGATATGCAGACGCTAACCAACGGCAAGCGGTCGAATATCGGCATACGCTTTAAGAATTTTCAGCGATTGACGACAGACATTTCGTTGCCGGAAGGCTTCAAACCCGTCAAGATCGAGGTGGCGGTGAAGCCCGATGGCACGAGTTTTCGGTCTTTCGAGCAGTCGTTCGACTGGAAGCCATCGGACGCCTGAGCGAGCTGGATACACCGAGGAAAGGGACAGATGGCGAGACTAAAGCGTTTCAAGGCCCCCAAGGTCGCGACCGTGATCGGTCAAGGGACGGTGATCACCGGCGACGTGGCATTTTCGGGAGGCCTGCATCTGGACGGCGCCATCCACGGCAAAGTAATCGGCGAGGCCGATACCCACGCGACCCTGACAGTGAGCCAGCTGGGCACTGTCGAGGGCGACGTCAGGGTGGAAAACCTGATCCTCAACGGTACCGTGGCCGGTGACGTCCACGTCGGCGAGCGTGTGGAGCTGGCGAATAACGCGCGAGTGGCCGGCACGGTCTATTATCGATTGCTGGAGATGGCGATGGGTGCCGAGGTCAATGGCCAGCTGGTGCGCGTGGAAGACGAGGCGCCACGCGGCATCGGGAGTGCGGAACAATCGCAAGGCCCGGCGGCTGAGTCCACGCCGCGCCCGGATCCAGAGTTCAAGGCCGAATAGTTGACCAAATTGATCGGGATAAGCATACTGAGCGCGAGCAGACCCAGGGCGGTCAGACAGCGTTTATCCGATAGGTGATGGTATGACTGAACAAGCAGTGACGAGCAGCGACGCCTTGGTTTTTACCACGGCCGCCGCAAACAAGGTATCCGAACTGATTGCAGAAGAGGGTAACCCGGATCTCATGCTGCGCATTTACGTGCAGGGTGGGGGTTGCTCCGGTTTTCAGTACGGCTTTACTTTCGATGAGACCATTAACGAGGGCGACGAGCGGGTTGTAACCGATGGTGTGACGCTGCTCATCGACCCGATGAGCGTTCAGTACCTCATGGGCGCAGAGGTGGACTATTCGGAGGGGCTTCAGGGTGCGCAATTCGTGATTCGAAATCCGAATGCCACGACGACCTGCGGCTGCGGCTCATCATTCTCGACCTAGCATAGAGGCAGGTGCGCGGCGAGGCGCATCTTGCCCGCACTTATTCACAGATGCCGCCTCACCTCGACCACATCGGGGTCATGTTCTCCGTGCCCCACGTGAAACCCGAGCTGCTCGCACAACCGCAGCATCTTGGTGTTGTTCGATAAGACCTCGCCCTGAAATATCTCAATACCGCGGTCCCGGGCGACCGCCATCAGGCGTTGCATAAGCTGACGTCCTACACCCTTCCTCTGCCATGCGTCGGCCACAGTGAGCGCGAATTCGCAGGATTGCCGATCAGGGTTACTGATATACCGGGCGACACCGAGAATCCTCGCGTCGCTGGTGTGTTGGTTGAGCACCGCGACCAGCGCCATTTCGCGGTCATAATCAATTTGCGTGAAGCGCGCCAGCATCAACGGCGTCAGCTTGTCCACGCTCTGCATGAAGCGAAAATACTTGCTCTCGGGGGACAGGTTCTGCACAAAATCCTGTTCGATCTCGGCATCTTCCGGGCGGATTGGCCGCACGCATATATCAGTGCCGTCGGGCAGCTGCCAACTCGTCTCAAGCTCCGTGGGATAGGGATGTATCGCCATGTGACCATAGCGCGCCGTGCTGGTCTCGGGCTCCGCCACAACGATCCGCGCATCGACTGCTACAACGCCGTCTTCATCGACCAGCATTGGATTCACGTCCAGTTCTTGCACCTGAGGCAGTTCACAGGCAATCTCCGAGATGCGTTGCAGCGCATCGGTCAGCTTACCCATGTCGGCCTCTGGCAGGTTCCGAAACCGTCCGAGAAAGCGCGCAGCGCGCGTCCTTCTGATCAGCTCCGTACTGAGATATTCATTCAGCGGCGGCAGCGCCACCTGGCTGTCGGCGAAGACCTCAACTGCAGTGCCGCCGGCACCGAAACTGATCACTGGACCGAACACTTGGTCGTGCGCAATCCCGATCATTATTTCGCGTGCGTGCGGACGCTCGAGCATCGGTTCGATGCTGACGCCCGAGATACGCGCCTCCGGGCGCTGAGCTTTTACACTCTCCATGATCTCGCGGAAGGTGGTACGCACCGAGCGAGGTTCGTGAATATTCAGGCGCACCCCGCCAACGTCAGATTTATGCGAGATATCCGGCGAATTGATCTTCATCGCTACCGGCAGGCCGAGGCTCTCGGCGGCGACTAGCGCATCCGCCGCTGAGTCGACGTTGATACTCGGTGTAGTGGGGATATGGAAGGCCCGGAGCACCGCCTTGGCCTCGGTGTTGCTCAGCGTATAGCGCCGTTCGGCGATCGCGTGTTCGATAATCAGGCGTGCGCCCTCGACGTCGGGTTCGCGATGCTTTGACAACGGCGCAGGTGCCTGGAGTAATGCGGCCTGGTTTCGCCGATAGCAGGCCAGGTAGCCGAACGCGTCTACGCCACCCTCCGGGCTCGTGAAATGCGGGATACCCGCCTTGGCGAACAAACGACGCCCCTGATCGACCAGCTTCTCGCCCATCCAGCAGGCCAGCACGGGTTTGTGCGCCTTCGCGGCCGCACTGATTACGGCCTCGGCGCAGGCAGTTGGGTTCGTCATCGCCTGGGGGGTCAATAACACCAGCACACCGTCGACATTCTTGTCTGCCAGCACGATCTCGGTTGTGCCGCGGTAGCGTTCACTGTCGGCATCGCCCAGGATGTCCACTGGATCGCTGTGTGACCAATGTGCGGGCAATATCGCGCTGAGCCTCTCGATCGTGGTGTCTGCGAGTCCTGCCATCGGCACCCCGAGATCGCTGGCCCGGTCAGCGGCCATTACACCCGGACCGCCGCCGTTCGTGACTATCGCCAGGCGTGGACCCTCGACACGGGTGTCCGATGCCAGTGTCTGCGCGGCGGCAAAGAGTTGGTTGACGGTCAGCACCCGTACCGCGCCCGCACGCTGGATCGCGGCATCGAAGACCTTGTCACTGCCTACCAGCGCCCCGGTGTGTGAGACCGCTGCCCGTGTGCCGCTCTCGCTGCGCCCGGACTTGACTACGATCACGGGCTTGAGTCGCGCCGCTACGCGCAGGCCGCTGATGAACGATCGCGCATCGGCGATGCCCTCGACGTACAACAAGATACTTTGGGTTTCAGCGTCGACGGCCAGGAAGTCGAGTACATCGCCAAATCCGACATCGGCCGTCGCACCCAGCGACGCGACGGCGGAGAAGCCGAAGCCGTTTGAGTTTGCCCAGTCCAGCAGCGCGGTACAAAAGGCACCGGATTGCGCCACCAGGGCCACCCGGCCGGTCTCCACACGGCTCTTGGCAAAGGTGGCGTTGAGACCTACGCTCGGACGCATTACCCCGAGACAGTTCGGGCCGACGAGCCGGATATCGTGAGTCCGGGCGATATCCACTATCGCTCGCTGCAGGGTCAGTCCGGCCTTTCCCACCTCGACAAAACCGGCGGAGAGTACAACCACTGCTCCTACGCTGCTTTCGCCGCAGTCGCGCATCACCTGCGGTATTGCCTGGGCCGGGACTGCGATCACCACCAGATCGATCGAGTGATCGATGTCTTGGATCGAGGCGTAGGCCTTGAGACCCTGAACTTGGTCGTGTTTCGGGTTCACTGGATAGAGGTCGCCTTGGAAGCCGCTCTCGCGCATGTTGCGCAAGACCTGGGCGCCGACCGATGATGTTCGGTCGGACGCGCCGACGATCGCGACGGATCGGGGTTCGAAGACCTTGCTCAGGTAGTGTTTCTTCATCTCTGTTACCGCTCAGATGCTGATTGGTCGCGGGATATCAGGCACATTATGTGTGCAGCAGATGCGACTCGGATAGATATGTTGCACTGCAACAAAGCGCGCCGCAACCGCAACACGAAAGTCGAGGACAACAGATGGCGATCGCCTATATTTCCCATTCGGACTGCCTCCTGCACGATATGGGGCCTCATCACCCTGAGCAGCCCGCCCGGCTGAGTGCGATCAATGACCGCTTGATCGCGACTGGCCTGGAGATGGTTTTGCACCGGTACGATGCACCCCTGGCCACTCGGGAGCAATTGGAAGCGGCGCATGACCCGGCCTATGTCGCTGAGATCTTCGCCGCTGCACCAGCCGAGGGTGTGGTGTGGCTGGACGGTGATACGGCAATGAATCCTCACACGCTGCGGGCCGCGTTGCGAGCGGCCGGCGCGGCAGTCCAGGGCGTCGACCTGGTGATGCGGGACGAGGCCCGGCAGGTATTCTGCGCCGTACGGCCGCCGGGGCATCACGCAGAGCGTTGCCGTGCGATGGGGTTCTGTCTTTTCAACAACGTCGCGGTAGGGGCCTACCACGCACTGCGTCAACATGGCATGGAGCGCGTCGCTATCGTCGATTTCGATGTGCATCATGGGAACGGAACGGAAGACATCGTCGCGAACGATGATCGGATACTGTTCTGTTCGACTTTCCAGCATCCACTTTACCCACACTCCGGAAGTGAAAGTCTGGCAGTCAATGTGGTCAATGCCACGCTGGCCGCGGGCAGTAACGGCCGCGTCTTTCGTGAAGCCGTCGAGACTCACTGGTTACCGCGCCTTACCGCATTCGAGCCACAGCTGATCCTGATCTCAGCCGGATTCGATGCGCATCAGGCCGATGAAATGGCCGGACTGAATCTGGTAGACAGCGACTACGCCTGGGTCACCCGCCGTTTGTGCGAACAGGCCGATCGCAGTGCGCAGGGCCGCATCGTTTCATCACTCGAGGGCGGTTATGACCTGCATGCCTTGGCGCGCTGCGTTGAGGCGCACCTGAAGGCCTTCCTCGGCGACAGCTGATCAGACAGGATGAATGGCGCCGAGAATACGCGGGCCGGTCGCGCCGGTGACGGCCGCCAGGTTTCCCGGCTGGCCGGCCAAGGTGCGCTGCGCGAGCCAGGCGAACGCCATCGACTCCATCCAGTCCGGATCGATGCCGTGCGCTGCGGATGATTCAACGGGTAGCGCCAGCAGACTGCTCAGCCGCCGGATAAGGGCGCTGTTGTGGACGCCGCCGCCGCATACCAGTACGCGCGCCGCGCCCGGGGCGTGCTGCCGAATTGCGTCGCTGACCGAGTGACAGGTCAGCGCCAGCAGCGTGGACTGCACGACCTCCGGCGGCAGTTGCACTGCCTGCGCTAGCTGTTCGCGCAACCAGGCCATGGAGAAGTACTGTGTGCCGGTACTTTTGGGTGGTTGACGAGCAAAGAAAGGGTCGGCGAGCATCCCGCGGAGCAACTCCTCGTTGGGTATTGTCGATGCGGCCCAGGCGCCGTCCGCGTCGTAAGGCCTTCCCAATTGCTGGCGTGCCCAGAGGTCCATCAGACAGTTCGCCGGACCGGTGTCGAAACCGCGCACCGGCAGCAGCGGGTCTGCCGGCAGCAGTGTGACGTTGGCGATGCCGCCCAGGTTGAGCACCACGCGGTCTTCCGACGCGACGCGCAGCATGGCCGCATGGAAGGCCGGGGCCAATGGGGCTCCCTGGCCGCCGGCAGCCATGTCGCGCCGGCGAAAGTCGTTCACGGTGGTTATCCTCGTGCGCTCGGCGATGATGTTGGCATCACCCAGCTGCAGCGTCGTCGGAGGTACCCCATCAGGGGCGTGGGCGACCGTCTGACCGTGGCAGCCGATGGCCGTCACCTGTCCCGGGTCTACCGCGGCGTCCCGCAACAGGCGGTTGACCGCGTCCGCCAAAAAGCTGCCGACTTCCGCATCGAGTGCGGTCAGGCTGCTAGCATGGATCGGCGCGCCCATGGCCAGGGCCTGGAGGCGCTCACGCAGGACGGCGGGCCACGCGCTAGACGAGGTTGCGCGCAGATCTGCTGTTGTATCGCCGAGTTCAACCAGCGCGCTGTCTATTGCATCCATGCTGGTGCCGGACATGACGCCGATAAAAAGCGCCACGGGCGTCAGGGCGAGTCTTGAGTCTTTGCGCTCGCGACCATGGTATCCGCAGGAATCGAATCCAGCTTGGCCAGCAGCGGGGCAGTTGTCTCATGGAAGGTGGCGATTTCGGACTTCGGCAGCGCGAGCGCCTTCGGCAATCTCACGCGCAGTGGATCCTTGTGCACACCGTGAACCCGGAACTCGTAATGCAGATGAGGCCCGCTGGCGAGTCCGCTCTTGCCAACGTAGCCGATGACCTGGCCCTGTTTGACACGTGCTCCGACCTTGGCGCGCTTTGAATACTTCGACATGTGTGCGTAAAGGGTGGTGTACTGGCCCGCATGCTGCAGGATCACGGTCCGGCCGTAGCCGCCTTTGGTGCCGCGAAAGCTCACGCGGCCATCACCACTTGCCCTGATGGGCGTCCCCGCAGGCGCGGCGTAGTCGACCCCTTTATGCGATCGCCAACGCTTGAGAACCGGGTGCCAACGCTTGGGGTTGAATCTTGAACTCACACGCGCGAACTTGATCGGCGTGCGGATGAAGGCACGTCGCTTACTGTGGCCGTCGTCGTCGAAGTAACCCACCTCACCGTTGCGGTCTTCGTAGCGCACCGCACGAAACGTCTTACCGCGGTTGGTGAACTCTGCCGCAAGGATAGGGCCGTCGCGCAG
>JBATKF010000067.1:15000-17218 GCA_049669185.1 Sedimenticolaceae bacterium
GAGCGGAAGCTTGTGTGCGGGTTTGTCCCTGCGCATGGGTTTTCGAGGTTCTCAAGCGTAAGAAGGGCATTTGGTGAATGCCTTGGCACTGAGAGGCGATGAAGGACGTAGCACCTTGCGATAAGCTTCGGGGAGATGGGAGCGATCTTTGATCCGGAGATTTCCGAATGGGGAAACCCACCCCTTTAGGGGTATCGGCGGCTGAATTCATAGGCCGTCGAGGCGAACCCGGCGAATTGAAACATCTCATTAGCCGGAGGAAAGGACATCAACCGAGACTCCGTTAGTAGTGGCGAGCGAACGCGGACCAGGCCAGTGGCCTGTCTGTATGGAACCGGAACCGTCTGGAAAGGCGGGCTGTAAAGGGTGACAGCCCCGTACGGGTATGAGACAGACAGGTCCTCGAGTAGGGCGGGACACGTGAAATCCTGTCCGAACATGGGGGGACCACCCTCCAAGCCTAAGTACTCCTCAGTGACCGATAGTGAACCAGTACCGTGAGGGAAAGGTGAAAAGCACCCCGACGAGGGGAGTGAAAGAGACCTGAAACCGAATGCCTACAAGCAGTGGGAGCAAGCTTCGGCTTGTGACCGCGTACCTTTTGTATAATGGGTCAGCGAGTTGATTTTGCGAGCGAGCTTAAGCCGTTAGGTGTAGGCGCAGCGAAAGCGAGTCTGAATAGGGCGCTTGAGTTCGCAGGATCAGACCCGAAACCGGGTGATCTAGCCATGAGCAGGCTGAAGGTGGGGTAACACCCACTGGAGGGCCGAACCCACCGTCGTTGAAAAGCCGGGGGATGACTTGTGGCTAGGGGTGAAAGGCCAATCAAACCCGGCAATAGCTGGTTCTCCGCGAAAGCTATTTAGGTAGCGCGTCGCCTGATCGCCATCGGGGGTAGAGCACTGGATGGGCTAGGGGGCCCCACAGGCTTACCAAACCCAACCAAACTCCGAATACCGATGAGCGCAGGGCGGCAGACAGACAGTGGGTGCTAAGGTCCATTGTCGAGAGGGAAACAGCCCAGACCGCCAGCTAAGGTCCCCAAGTCATGGCTAAGTGGGAAAGGATGTGGGAAGGCCAAGACAGCCAGGAGGTTGGCTTAGAAGCAGCCATCCTTTAAAGAAAGCGTAACAGCTCACTGGTCTAGACAAGCCGTCCTGCGCCGAAAATGTACCGGGGCTCAAGCCATGCACCGAAGCTGCGGGTGTCAGAGGACAGATGTCAGGTATCAGGTATCGGATGGAGCTTTACGGCATTGGTAGTGCGTTCTTTTGAAGACCTCGAAGTCTTTCAGAGGGCCTACCGGGTGTCGTTGGAGGTCCATCGTCAAAGCCTGACGTTTCCAAGGATCGAGCAACAGGCCCTGGCGGACCAGATTCGTCGGGCGTCGAAGGCGATCCCGGCGAACATTGCCGAAGGGTTCGGCAAGCAAAACCGTTCCGTTGCGGAGTTCCGGCGATTCTTGCGGATCGCCATGGGCTCGGCCGACGAGATGCGGGTTTGGGTTCGCTATGGCTTCGATCTTGGATACATCGATGAAGCGACATGGCAACGGTGGCGCGACGAGTATCAAGCCATCGCCAAGATGCTTCAGGGATTGCATGAGAAGTCGGGACGGAGCGGCAGCTCTGATTCCTGATCCCTGTCATCTGTCCTCTGATACGGTAGCGGAGCGTTCCGTAAGCCTGTGAAGGTGTCCCGCGAGGGATGCTGGAGGTATCGGAAGTGAGAATGCTGACATGAGTAGCGACAAAGAGGGTGAGAAACCCTCTCGCCGCAAGTCCAAGGGTTCCTGCGCAAGGCTAATCCGCGCAGGGTGAGCCGGCCCCTAAGGTGAGGGCGAAAGCCGTAGCCGATGGGAACCTGGTTAATATTCCAGGGCCTGCCGAGCGTGACGAACGCCGTAAGTTGTCCGCGCTTATCGGATTGCGTGGGCGGCGAAGGCGTTCCAGGAAACAACGCCGGCACTAAGACCGTACCCGAAACCGACACAGGTGGACTGGTAGAGCATACCGAGGCGCTTGAGAGAACGGTGTTGAAGGAACTCGGCAAAATGCCCCCGTAACTTCGGAAGAAGGGGGCCCCGTTCCCGGGCAACCGGGGGCGGGGGGCACAGACCAGGGGGTGGCGACTGTTTATTAAAAACACAGGACTCTGCGAAGCCGCAAGGCGACGTATAGGGTCTGACGCCTGCCCGGTGCCGGAAGGTTAAGAGGAG
>JBATKF010000068.1:0-11119 GCA_049669185.1 Sedimenticolaceae bacterium
TCGCCACCAAACTTCTTCGCCTGGTGCGTCGTGATCGCCGCCGTCAGCGTCGTCTTGCCGTGGTCAACGTGACCAATCGTGCCCACGTTAACGTGCGGTTTTGTGCGTTGAAATTTTTCCTTGGACATGGCTCAAATTTCTCTAAAGAAAAACATGGATCGGTCATTAACTACTACGTCATCCAGCGACGTCGACAACTCTGGAGCCCAGGAGCAGATTTGAACTGCCGACCTCACCCTTACCAAGGGTGTGCTCTACCAACTGAGCTACCTGGGCCTGAACCTTCAACTGGCGCCGAGGATCGGGGGGCACGCGCCCCTGCAGCTCGTCGGCCCGTCATTCTCTGGAGCGGGTGATGGGAATCGAACCCACACAATCAGCTTGGAAGGCTGAGGTTCTACCATTGAACTACACCCGCATCGTCTTTCGGTGCATCGGTCACCTGCTCGCCGCGCATCTCGCTGCATGTGGCGCACACAGGGTCGACCGAACTAATACGGCGCTCCGCCCTTCGGGCCGCCGCGCTGCGCGCGACGTTCTTGGCGCTTCGCGCCTGCGTCGAACCTCCTGTCGGTTCGCCTCCTCCCCGCCCGCGCTTGGAGGAAAATTCTATTGCTGGTGGAGGGGGGAGGATTCGAACCTCCGAAGGCTGAGCCGTCAGATTTACAGTCTGATCCCTTTGACCGCTCGGGAACCCCTCCAAAAAAGAGGCGGTATTCTGTGGTAAGCCGCCATCACTGTCAACTGCACCGGGCCCCAGCAGCCCAAACCGCGAGAAAAACACTGTAACGACTGTGGTAGGATCGCGCCGTTTGCGTCAGCAACATCCCAGATCTGCTGCAACGACAGCGGTCTGCCGCGGCCTCGACAACGATAACCCCCCTCAGGACATTAGAAAACTCATGAAAATTACCATCTTCGGAAGCGGCTACGTGGGACTGGTTACTGGCGCCTGCCTCGCCGAGGTCGGTAATAAGGTGATGTGCGTCGATGTCGACCCCGCCAAGATAGAGCTGCTGAACAGCGGTGGCGTACCGATCTACGAGCCAGGGCTGGCGGAAATGATACAGCGCAACCGTACGGCGGGGCGCCTGATGTTCACCACCGACGCCAGGGCCGGTGTCGATTTCGGCAGACTCCAGTTCATTGCCGTCGGCACGCCGCCAGATGAGGACGGCTCGGCCGACCTGCAATACGTCCTGGCAGTTGCCGAATCCATCGCCGAGCACATGAGCGACTTCAAGATCGTCGTCGACAAATCGACGGTGCCGGTAGGCACCGGCGACAAAGTGGCCAAGTGCATCCGCGAGGCCTTGGAACGTCGCGGCGTAAGCCTGGATTTCGACGTGGTGTCCAACCCCGAGTTCCTCAAAGAGGGTGCGGCGATCAGCGACTTCATGAAGCCCGATCGCATCGTGGTGGGCACCGAAAACCCGCGATCGATCGATGCGATGCGCCAGCTCTACGCCCCGTTCAACCGCAACCATGAACGCCTGTTGTTCATGGACGTCCGGTCGGCCGAACTCACCAAATACGCCGCCAACGCCATGCTCGCAACCAAGATCAGCTTCATGAACGAGCTGTCGAATGTCGCGGAGAGACTAGGCGCCGATATCGAGCAGGTCCGCGTGGGAATCGGCTCCGATCCCCGCATCGGCTTTCAGTTCATCTATCCCGGCTGTGGTTACGGGGGCTCGTGCTTCCCCAAAGACGTCCAGGCACTGGAGCGCACCGCCCTCGACGCCGGCTACCGACCGCAGCTGCTGAATGCGGTGGAGGCCGTCAACAACCGACAAAAGTCCCTGTTGTTCGACAAAATCCGCCACTACTTCGACGGCCAGCTGACAGGCAAGACCATTGCGCTGTGGGGTTTGGCGTTCAAGCCGAATACCGATGATATGCGCGCTGCATCCAGCCGTACCCTGATGGAGGCACTCTGGGAGGCCGGTGCCAAGGTGCGGGCCTTCGATCCGATCGCCGGCGATGAGGCTAGGCGCCTCTACGGGGATCGCGCGGACCTCCAAATTTGCGCACGCGCAGAAGAGGCCCTGGAGGGCGCCGATGTGCTGGCGGTCGTTACCGAGTGGATCGAGTTTCGCAGCCCGGATTTCGATGACATCCGCGCAAGGCTCAACTACCCGGCGGTCTTCGACGGCCGCAATATCTACGACCCCAAGGCCGTCACCAGCGCCGGCCTGGCTCACTACAGTGTCGGCCGCCGCCCGCTGCCGCCCGCCTGAGCGCCCTCGCTCGCTAGTTCTTGGGTTTTTGACACGGCGCAATAATTACCATTAAATTTGTGGAAAATTGATAAATCCCCTTGTAATCTCCTGCACACAAGGCGCTGAAAAAGAACATGAAGTCCGCGCCTTCCGGGAGCCGGCATCGCCCAGGCTGATCGCCTCGCCGATGGCAGACGCAGGGCGCCCGACGATCGCCTGACCGATCGGGCGGAAGGAAAACTTGTACCCAGTACCCGCAGAGAGGAATGACTATGCGCCAACCCGTTCGGGCCAGCGTCGCCGCCTTCGCCTTGGCGACCACCGTTTCGTTCACCGCCACCGCCGCCGTGCCAAAGGATCTCCCTTATCCCAGCGGCGATTTGTCCGCTGACCAGGTCATGGATCAGGTCTATTTCGTAAACCACTTCTACGCCTTCAACAATTACGCCATTACCAAGCAGGACAAAGACATCACCGTGCTGGTTATCAAGGGTGAGGGCAAAACTCCTACGACGAACACCCTGGAACGCTATCTGAACAACGATTATCCCGCCGATGACCCCATCAAGGCCCAGGACCTGGCGATCTTCCGTTCCGGCAAGCTCAAGGGTACCGGCATGTTGATCACCGATTACGAGGACGACGCAAAGAGCCAGTCCTACATGATCTGGCTGCCGGCGCTGCGCAAGATCCGTCGTTTCGCCGAGCCCGCACATGACGACGCCTGGGGCGGTTCGGACTTCACCTTCGGTGACGTCACCCTGCGCAAGCCCTTTCACGAGACCCACGAAATGCTCGGCAAAGAAACCTTTGACGACTGCCTGGGTTATATCGCCTTCGCCGACGACGAGCAGACCCGCTACACCAAGGATCTGCCGAAATCCGGTGCCTGCGAGCACAAGGGCAAAGAGATCTACAAGATCAAGAGCACGACCAAGTTCGAGAACTGGTGGTACGACTATCGGATCACCTATATCGACGCCAAGACCTTTGCCGACTACCGCTCCGAGTACTTCAAGAACGGCGAAATGGTCAAAGTGATCGATCGCAATTGGGTACCGCTCGGCAAGAGCGACGATCCGCGCGCAGTCGGTTGGGGCTACTGGTATGGCAAGACTCTGGCCACCGGGAACCAGACCTGGGCAGTGATCCCGAGCAACGTCAATACGGTCGACGCCAGCTATGACGCTGACTGGTGGTCGGAAAAGACGCTGCGCAAGATCAAGCGCTGATCCGCGCAGGTCAAAGCAAAACGCGTAGCCGGGGCCGAACCCCGGCACACCATGACAGACGCGCCGAGCGCGCGGGGAGTTACGAAATGTCTAGCAAATCACCCTTGGGGCTAAGCATCGCCGCCCTCATCTCGGCGCCGCTTTTCGCCCACGCCGCGTACGACTTCGCCGGCCTCGAGGTCTCCGCGGAGCTGAGAAACGAGACGGCCGTCTACACCGGGTCTGGCCAGGTCACCGGCGAGGCACGCAGCACGAATGACGACCGCGATCACGGCGGCGGCGATCTGATGAAGTTCGAGAACTCGGCGCGCATCTTCATCAATGGCGACGTCGGTGAGGAGTCCTCCTGGCACGCCGAATTGCGCCCGGTCGTCGTCACCGGGGCAGCGGTACCCAACGACGATTACGCCTACCATCGCAACTATACCCAGAACGACTATCTGCGCGAACTCTACATGGATACCAGCGTCGCTGACTGGGACCTGCGCATCGGTAAACAGCAGGTGGTCTGGGGGACCGCGGACGGTATCAAACTGCTCGACATCGTCAACCCGACCGACTACCGCGAGCTCAATCAAAACGCCTTCGAGGATTCGCGCATCCCGGTGTGGATGATCAACGCCGAACGCTATATCGGCGAGCGCGGTAACGTCCAGTTCATCTTGTCGCAGGCCGAGACCAACAAGATCCCCGGTCTCTGGACCGTCAACAGCGGCGCCAACCGCACCGTCGTCGCGGATGGCCCGTCTCCCACGGGCAAGGTCTTTATCGGCAACGGCCAAATGAAGGGCCAGGACAGAGGCCATCCCTTTATCTTCAAGGGCGTGGATGTCATCACCGGTGGGGTGAACGGCTTCTTCAATATGGGCGCGTCCTTCGGTGGCGTCATCAATACCTTCGGTGGCTTTAATCCAGCGGGGCTCAATTTCATCGACCCCTTTGGCGGGGCCAACCCCGGCATGCCGGAGTTCGCCACCGTCGATGGCTTCGTCAATACCCCGGCCTCCATGCTGCCGCCGGCCTGTGCGGGCTTTGGCGCGGGCGCCAACGGCGCAGTCTGCCTCGAGGCCTTCACCGAGGCCACCAACAACAATGTCACCAACCTTATCGATGTAGACCCGACTGCACCCGAGGTCGCCGGGTCAGGCTGGAATGTAAAAAGCCCGAACTCGGCCTGGGAGCACTTCCCGAATGCCACCTTCGCGACCTTCAACGCCATGCTGGGCATGTCCACCAAGTATGAGCGTGAATATGACGACGATTTCCTGCCGTCGGCCGCAAACGTCGGGGGTCGCTTCCGCAGTTACCTGGACAACGGGCTCAACTACAGCATCAACTACTTCTACGGCTATGATGCCAATCCGTCGCTGAACCTCCGCTGGCAGGATCCCAATACCGGCCAGAAGTTGAAGGTAGACAAGTTCAATACCGTCGCCGGCACCCAGGTGCTGCAGATCCGCAATCCCGAGACCGGTCAGCTATACGGGGCCAACGCGACTTTCACCCCCGCCAACTACGGCGGGGGGCCAGCCCCCACGAACGTCACCGACGCCAACAACGGCGGATCCCCAGTGCTGGTGTTCGAGGAGGACCGCGAGCGCATCCATAACCTGGGCGGATCGTTCGACTATGCCACCGAGGCCGTCGACATACCGCTGGTCATCCGTGGCGAGGCGCTCTACCAGAAAGACGTCAATCAGCCTGTCGTCAATCGGCGCAATCTCGCAAACGGCGACCTCGTCGGCGCGCTGAAGAGCGAAGAGCATGACTTCGTCAAGTATGTGGTCGGCCTGGATGCGACCGTGTTTACCAACCTGTTGGTGAGCGGCCAGTTCATCCAGTTCATCAATCTGGATTTCAAGGACAAGAACTGCAGCTTCACCACCCAGGGTGGTGCAAACGCCAGTTGCTCGGAATACACCGGGGATCCCGCGGTGATGAACACCACCAATGGCCTGAAGAAAGGGCGCGAGTACAAGGAATTCTACTCGCTGTTCCTGTCCAAGCCGTTTGGCCCGAATCAGCTGGGCCGGGTGAACAACATCATCATCTATGAAGAGGGCGGCGGCTGGTGGAACCGCCTGGATGCCGAGTACACCCTGAGCGACCAGCTGATCGTCACCGGGGAGATCAACCAGTACTGGGGCGATGACGAGACCACCTTTGGTCAGTTCGACAAGTCTTCGAACGTGCAGGTCGGCTTCAAGTACATCATCGAGTAGCCGCCGGGCATCAGAGAGCAGCCAAGAGCGGTGTTCGGCCTGGCCGACGCCGCTTTTTTTCCCCCGCAAACATGGATCGGACTACGGACAAATAAGCCATGAAAGTAAAAGAGAACCGGTGGGCAGACGGCTATGCAGATTTGGTGCTGCGCATGCGCTGGCCCATCATCGCCCTGCTCCTGGTCGCCACGGTCGTCGCCGCGCTGCAGATACACAAGCTCGATATCCGCAACGACCCGGACACGCTGTTGCCGTCGAGCAACCGCTATGTCGCGACCAATCTCTATGCCGAACACAACTTCGGCATGGGCAACCTGATGGTGTTCGCGCTCAAGGTAAAAGAAGGCGATATCTGGCAACCCTGGTTCATCAACAAGGTGCAGGAGATCCACAACCGTCTCGAGGCCCTGCCACATTCGCGGGAAGCGAACTTCATCGATATCGCGGCCCAGAAGATCAAGTTCATGGGCACCGACGAGAACGGCCTGGTGTTCAAGCGCCTGATCCCGACCGAGGGCATCAGCGATGACCCGGAAAAGGCCAAAGAGCAACTCGCGTTTCTGCGCGAGGGCGTAAAGACCAATCCGGTCATGGCACCCATGCTGGTCTCGATGTGGGACGCAGAGGGCAACCGCTGCGCCTACGAGGACTACGACAAAGACTTCTGTGTCGCCAAGGCGGCCTATGTCATCGCCGACTATACGGACGAGGTGAAAGAGATCTACCTGCCCTGGGTGCGTGAAGTACGCGCGATGATGGACGAGTACGGCGCGGACGAGCGAATCGAGCTCCTCGTTGCCGGCGAGCCATACTTCCTCGCCTGGATGCTGGCCGACCTGGTCGACAAATGGTGGCTGTTCGCAATCTCGATCGCCATTGCGATCGGGGTGCTGTGGCTTGAGTTCCGTAACTGGCGTGGCGCCCTGTTCCCGATGATCGGGGTCGGCATGACCATCGCGATGACACTCGGCCTGATGGGCTTCAGCGAGTTCAAGCTGACCACGATGATGGTGCTCACCCCCATGCTGTTGCTCGCCATCGGCATCGGACACTCGGTGCAGGTAACGCGCCGCTTCATGCTCGAGAACGGCGCGAGCGGCGACGCCAAGGAGTCGGCGCGCGAGGCGATCCGCCACACCATCATCCCGGCCACACTGTCGATCGTGACCGACATGGTGGGCTTCGCCACGCTGGCCACGGTGGATATCTCGTTCTACAAGGCCTACGCCTACTTCGGCATGTTCGGCATGCTGACCCTGCTCGCAACCACCACCACCCTGATCCCGCTGTTGCTGACCATGTTCCCGCCGTCTCAGGAGTGCTGCCAGGCACAGGAGGGCCACGGCTGGGAGGTAGGCGTCGGTGGCTTCCTCACCCGGCTGATCACCGGACCCGGCAAATGGGTGCCGGTCGGCGTGGTCCTCATCGTAATGGCAGGCTCGGTCTATTTCACGAATCTGATGAACTGGAAGGGTGAGCCCGCCGCCGCGGTCAAGCTGGCGGAAGAAGGCGACATCATGCCGGGCGTCGAGAAAGGCATCAATTATGCCCGCGCAGCGTTCAAGGGCAGCTCCCCGACCTGGAAGGACCTGGTGCAACTCAACGAGATCATGCCGGGTGTCATCTCGGTCGCGATCCCGCTACGCGGCAAGGAGCCGTATATCCAGGGCTGCGTCGACGAGTATTTTCCGGAAGAGATCTACGATATCGAGGATCCGCTGGAGAAGGCAAAAGTCTGCGCCGAGTTCAAAGACAAACTGGGCTGCTGGGACAACGAGCCCTGTGGGGCCCAGGGTGTATTCAACAAGGTGGAGCTGCACACCGACATCGAAAAGATGGAGAACTGGATGCGTGCGCATGAGTTCATCGGCTATACGGGTTCATACACCCAGTACGTGCGGCTGGTGAACATGCTGCTGACCGCCGAGGTCGGTGAGGACACCAAGCTCAGCGACCTGCGGGTTCCCAACTCGGACTACCTGCTGGCGATAGACCCGGATGACGACCGCAGCCCGACCGAGATCGTGCGCATGTACAACGGCCTGCTCGAGGCCATGACGTCTGCCGGCGACATGGATTCCTTCGTCAATACCGAGACCTGGAACGAAGGGGTTATCCTGGGATTCATCAATACCATGGACCCGGTCGAGACCCATAAGGTCACGATGGACATCCAGCAGTACATCGAAGACCACAAGAACGATCCTGGTTTCTCGAAGATCCACTTCGGCCTGCGCAACGCCGATACCTCTGGCGACACCAATGAGCTGTCTGTCGACGGCCCGAGCTACGTGAGACCGGGTATCGGCGGCTTCCTCGGCGCGACCGAGGCGACCCGCGAGGTGGCCATGGAGAACTGGCTGATTGGGCCGCTGCAGACCGCGCTGGCGATCTTCATCATCACAGCGCTGATGTTCCGCTCGGTGCTGGTCTCGGGCATGCTGACCCTGACCCTGCTGATCACGCTGTTCGCGCAATACGGCCTGGGGGGTTATTTCACCTCGGTCGAGAACTGGTCCGGCAACCTGGCCTTCCATCTGCTGGTGACCCTGTCGATCGCCATGGGCCTGGGCGTGGACTACGGGATCTACATGGTATCGAGGTTGCGTGAAGAGATGCAGGCCACGGGCAACAACTGGCTGGAGGCCCTGCGCAATACGCAGAACACGACAGGCTCCGCGGTCATTGTGTCGATCATTGTGTTGCTCGGCAGTTTCATCCCGCTGGTCGGCACCACGCTCGCCAACACCTGGGGCCTGAGCATCTATATCGGCTGGGCCCTGGTCATCGATGTCTTCACCGCTCTGATGCTTCTGCCGATGATGATCAAGTGGTTCAAACCGAAATATGTGTTTGGCAACAACGATTAGCAGTGGGAAGTGGTCCGGGAGCCGAGGGGTTCGGCCCCGGGCCGAATTTTCGCAGCGTTGAGTCTGTGTGGCGCTGCGTATGTGGCGCCATTGCAGCGCGCCCCGATCTATCAGGTTGCCGCATGCAGGGCGTTCATCGCCTTCTGCAGTTCACCCGCTTGAATCAAATCCCAGTGCCGCAACGCCTCGGCGATGCCTTCCTCGATCGCCTGGTGCTCGTGCCTGCCCGGTCGCGACAGGACATAAGCCACCACTGCCTCTTTGTGTCCGGGATGGCCGATGCCGATCCGCAGGCGCTGGAAATCCTTGGTGCCCAGAGAACTGCAGATATCGCTCAGGCCGTTGTGGCCACCGTGGCCGCCGGCGGACTTCAGGCGCACCATTCCGGGCGCCAGGTCCAGTTCGTCGTACACGACCAGCAGCTCCCCGGGGGTTATTCGGTAAAAGTTGCACAGTGCGCTCACGGAACGACCGCTGTGGTTCATATAGGTCATGGGCTTGAGCAGCCAGCAGTCGCCCGACGCCGCGGCGACCCGCGCGACCTCACCGGAAAATTTGTTCTCCGCACGCAGCACGGCAGCATGCCTGCGCGCCAGCTGGTCAACGAACCAGAAGCCGGCGTTATGGCGTGTCCCGGCATATTTCGGCCCGGGGTTTCCAAGGCCGACGACGCATCGGATGGCAGACATATCGCATTCTTCCAACGAAAAACGGCAGCACAAGCGGCCGCCGTTTCGACTTTGAACGCCCCCTTACGGGGCGAGGCGGGTCAGTCCTTGTCGCCCGGTTCCGGCTCGCCCTTGGCCTTGGGCGTCTCGACAGGCGGAGCCTCTTCCCCTGCCTCATCTTCCTCGACCGAGCCGCGCATAACCTCGATTGTTACGACCATGGGGTCGTTCTCCTCATCGAGGTGCTCCCCTCCAACAAGATTGACGCCCGCGGGGATCACCACTTGCGACAGGTGAATGATGTCATCGATCTGCATGTTCGATACGTCGACTGCGATGTATTCGGGAAGATCTTTCGGCAGGCACTCGATTTCAACGTCACTCATGCCGCGCAGCAGTGTGCCGCCCCCTTTGACGCCCGGGCATACCTCTTCGCCCTCGAAATGCAGCGGAACCGTCATGCGTATCTCTTCGTCCATGCGCACGCGCATCAGATCGACGTGCTGTACGAACGGCTTTGATGGGTGGCGTTGCAGATCGCGGAGAACAACCTTTTGGGCCTTGCCGTCGACCTGAACCGTGAGTATGTGCGAGTAGAACGCCTCATGGTCCAAGTGCTGGATGAGCTCGTTGTGCTTCGTGGAGAACATCTCCGGGTCCTTGCCACCGCCATAGATGATTCCTGGCACCATGCCCTCGCGACGTAGGCGGCGGCTCGCACCCTTGCCCTGATCGCTGCGGGACACTGCGATGATTTCAAAATTTTCCTGCATGTCTCGATTCTCTCTTCAGACATTAAAAAAAGCGCTTGGGGCCCGCGACCAGGCAATTTCCAAACGCACCGTGGGCGGGATCTCTCCCCGCGTCGTCAGTCCACGAACAGCGAACTGACCGATTCCTCGTTATTTATCCGGCGGATTGACTCGGCCAGCAGGCCGGCAATCGACAGCTGACGAATCTTAGTGCACGCCGCCGCGTCTTCACGCAGCGGGATCGTCGACGTCACCACCAATTCGTCCAGAAGCGACGACTCGATGTTGGTCACCGCCGGCCCGGACAGCACCGCGTGCGTGCAGTAGGCCACCACTTGGGCGGCGCCATGCGCCTTCAGCGCGCTTGCCGCCTTGCACAAGGTGCCCGCTGTATCTACCAGGTCGTCGATCAAGACACAGGTTCGGCCTTTCACATCGCCGATGATATTCATGACCTGTGCAACATTCGTCTTCGGTCGGCGCTTGTCGATAATCGCCAGGTCTGCGTCGTCCAGGCGCTTTGCCAGCGCCCGGGCGCGCACAACGCCACCGACATCGGGCGATACCACCATTAGATCCGCATACTTCTGGCGCCAAATGTCGCCGAGCAGGATCGGTGACGCGTAGACGTTATCCACCGGGATATCAAAAAAACCCTGGATCTGATCCGCGTGCAGATCCATGGTGAGCACCCGGTCAGCACCCGCCGTGCCTATCATCTTGGCTGCCAGCCGCGCAGTTATCGGCACTCTGGCCGATCGCGGACGACGATCCTGGCGTGCGTAGCCGAAATAGGGTATCACCGCGGTCACCCGACGTACCGACGACCAGCGCAGCGCATCGATCATCACCAACAATTCCATCAGATTGTCGTTGGTCGGCTCGCAGGTGGGCTGCACGACAAACACGTCGCGACCGCGGACATTCTCCTGAATCTCCACCATCGACTCGCCATCGCTGAACTGGCCGACTGCCGCCTTCCCCAGCGCGATGTCCAGATAGCTGGCGATGTCCGCCGAAAGCTGCGGATTGGCGTTGCCCGAGAAAACCATCATGCCGCTGCTGGACACTGTCGACTCCCGTCAGTTTCGGCGACGAGCAGGATGCCCTGCCAGCGTCGGCAGGGCCCTACACCCTCGGGTGCTCGGCCGCC
>JBATKF010000069.1:0-1603 GCA_049669185.1 Sedimenticolaceae bacterium
ATGTTTCCCGCTCTCAGCCACGACCTCTGGATCCACGAAGATAAGGTCCCCGTTGTAGAAACGGGGTTCCATGCTGGCCCCTTTGACGCGCAGGATGAACGTTCCCTGACTGCAGGGGACGGGGCAGGGCAGGATATTCTCCGCGATTCGCTGCTCGGAAGGCTTTGGAAGAACCGTTTCGCAGGCCTGAGCCCATGAAATCAGGGGACAGAGCGTGACGACGTCTGCTACATTTTTTGCCCTGGCCTTCGAAGAGGGGGCTTTCTTGGGATCGGTGTCTGCCGGTTCGTCTACATTGAATGGCCGCTCCTGCCCCGACAATTCGAAGGCAACCGTCTGTTCGCCCGCGTATGCCGTGCGACCGCCTGTGCGCACTCGCTGAGGCGTATCCGCTGTCTTGTAGACAACTTCATGTGGCTCGTCCATCCACCCTTCCGGTTTGCCCAATCCCTTTTCCAGTTTGGCGGCCAGTTCGTTTCCCAGTGCTCTGGGGGTGCCGCTCTGAGTCAGCATCTTCCGCCGAACCTGACTGAGATAAGACTCACTGGTGCCCGCCAATTGGGCCACCTTGGTCGCTGAGCCTGCCTCTGCAATCAGAATCTCGAGATTATTTAGACGGACTTGCTCACGTTGCCGTTTCATAAGTGCTTCTAAATGGCTTGCTTAGCTAGAATTTAGCAGACTGATAAGAATTTTCAAGCTGAACGCGGTTGTTGGGGTGTTACCCCACTGCTAGAGTTTAGCAGCATGGAGCTGAAGAACTTCTTACAACTGGCCACGAAACGAGAGCGTGCTGAAGTGGCCATCGTTTGTAATGACTCCGTTCCCTATCTCTACCAGATTGCCGGCAAACATCGCCGCGCCAGTCCGCAGATGGCCACCCGTATTGAGCAGCTAACCCGAAAGGTTGCCTTGAAATCAAAAGGCAGACTGGATGTGGTGCCGCGCGAAAGTCTGGTGCGGCATCCGGAGATCTTCACTGGCCTCATGGAGGAGGATGCTTGATGGCGGTGAATACATCGCATCCTGGTGCCCGTGAATCACTGCCTGGGCTGCAAGACAATGTACCTGTGGGCGGCATCGTCGAGGTCGATATCGCACGCATCCAACCCTACGAACACAATCCCAGACACAGCCCGAATCCGGAATATGACCGGATCCGGGACTCGATCCAAAACAATGGCCTGGATCAGCCCCTGGTAATTACCCAACGGCCAGGGGCCGCAGATTATATCGTGCACGCCGGCGGTAACACCCGCTTGCTGATTCTGAAGACCTTACTCGAAGAGACGGGCGAGAGCCGCTATTCCCAAGTGCCCTGTCTGTTCCGGCCGTGGCGGCGCGAGTCAGACGTCATGCTCGCACATCTGCGGGAGAATGATCTGCGCGGCAATCTCGCTTTCATTGACAAGGCCCAGGCGGTGTTCGCAACACAGCGGTTACTTGCCGAAGAGCTTGGGCTTGATGAGATCCCACAGCGGCGTCTCGAGGCGGAACTGCGCAAAGCGGGCTACCGTATCAGTCAAGGGCGTATTTCGCAGATGGCGTACGCGGTCTTGCGACTGCTGCCGTTGATTCCCCAGGCGCTCGCAAAGGGTATGGG
>JBATKF010000070.1:0-12485 GCA_049669185.1 Sedimenticolaceae bacterium
AGTAGGCCTCGAGGCGACTCTGGATGTGCATCGTCAGGCGCGCCGAGGCGCTGCCTTCATTGGCCAGCGCCTCGATGCGGAAGCTGCGGGCCTTGACCAAGGCAAACTCGGCGGCCACGAAGAAGCCATTGGTGATCAGCAGCAAGACGACGGCGACTAAGCTGGCGGAAGTGTCCACTTCTTGAGATCCTGGTTGCGCTGACGAGACTTACCTGAACTGTTGGACACAGCTGTGGCCTGTCGAGTCACATTGGGCTGCCAGCCTTCGACTTCCGCGGTGCCCCGCGTTAACGTCTATGCACGGGAGGTCAGGCCAAGCACGATGGAACAGCGGGCGCAGGTTGTGACCCTGGCCGTGTGCAGTCGGTCTAAGGGCTACCGATCGGCATCAGATCTGCGAGGTGATCGTGTTTGAGATCCGTCTTATTACGCCCGGCGCTGGAGACGTTCTCAGCGGTGGCTGGGAGCTGCTGGATGTCTGGCGCGAGCAGTCCGAGACCCTGGTCTGGGTGGACATCGACGGGGCATTGTCCGCCAGCGATCAGGGGCAACTGGAGGCGAGATTCGGCCTGCATCCGCTCGCGCTGCAGGATGCCGCCCGCGACCGCCATCCGCCCAAGTTCGAGGCCTTCAACGACCACAGCTTCCTGCTGTTCAAGGGCCTGTCGGCGGCCTCGCAGAACATCGATTGCGGAACCATCCAACTGGCCGTCTTCGCGGGTGAGCGCTTTCTGGTAACGCGCCACTCGGGCGAATCGCCGAGCGTCCAACGCCTCGCTCGCGAACTGCAGACCGGGGACCCGCGTTGGTCGCGGAGTGCGGGCGCGATGGCGGTGCGCCTGTCCCGCCTGATCGTCGAACGCTATCTGAACGTGTTGCTGGCCCTCGAGCCCCGCCTCGAGGAACTCGAGGGTACGCTGTTGACCACCGGTGACGATGCGGTGCTCGCAGAATTGATCGGCTACAAGACCGACCTCACGCGGTTGCGGCGCTTCCTGCATTATCACGTCGACGTGATCCGTGACCTTCAAAATGGCGAGAATCCGGGCTTTGACACCGACCTGCAGCACGAAATCAAGGACGTCTTCGAGCAGCAGGAACGGGCCGCCAGCCTGGGGGATCTCTACTACCAGCAGGCCGCCGATTTGATCGATGGCTATATCTCGGTGTCCTCCCATCGCTTGAACCAGATCATGCGCATCCTGACGATCATCACCGCGGTGTTCGTGCCGCTGAGTTTTCTGGCCGGCATCTACGGGATGAACTTCGAGAACATGCCGGAGCTGCATTCGCGCTGGGGGTATTTCACGCTGCTCGGCATCATGGGGCTGGTTGCCGCAACACTGCTGCTGACCTTCCGGCACAAGAAGTGGCTGTGATGCGATTGCCCTCGGCCTGCCTCGCGCTGCTCGCGATACTGCTGATTGGGCCGGCATACGCCACGGTGGCCGCGCCGGACCCTGCCCGCCTGGCGGCGGATTGGTGGACCTATTTCGCGCCCGCTGAGGCGCTGGACGACGCGACGCTGCAACAGCGGGTCGCGGATACCGACGGTCTGCTGGAAAAACTGCAGACCGAGCTGGACCCGGAACGGCGTGCCGAGGTGCTCCCGGGCATCGTGCGTCTGCGTGAGCTACTCGCGAGTTATGCGGCGAGCCGCGGGCAGCAGGCGGCGCTCCCCGAGGCCCTGTCGCCCCCGCTCGAGCAGTATTCATTGGAACAGGCCTTTGAGCGTCACCATGCGCTCACCAGCCGGTCGGCCGAGATTCGCAACCAGCAGGACGAGGCAACTTGGCAGCGGGACCTGCTGGTTGCCGAGCGAAAGCAGCAGTCCCGCGACAAGGTGGCCTATCTCGAGAGACCGGAGACCGACCCAGAGCGGCTGCAGGCCGGCCTGGCGCTCATGGCCTCACGGGCCCGAATAGAGCTGGATGCGCTCAGCCTCGAGCGCCGAGAGGCGGTATTGGACCAACTCCTGGCACAGCAGTCCGATCTGAAGAAGGAGGTCGAGGCCATTTCGGGCCGCCTGGTAATGAAGCCGGACGAGATCGAGGTCTGGGGACGGGTGCGCGAAACGGCCCTGGACGAGGTGATAAGCCTGCAGGACGATGAGGCCGTGGAGCCGAGCGAAGGCGCGCGCAGGGTCGTCGATGCCCGCCAGGCTCGGGTCGACGCGCTGCGTATTCTGCAACGCGACCTGCGGGTGAAAAAGGCCGAGCTGCTCGCGGCCCGTGCCGAACTGATGGAGGAACTGATCCGTTTTGCGACCACGAAGGACGGCTCGCCGGATGTGTTGCGCGAATTGATAGATAAGTCCGAGGACTCTCTCGAGGCCTTGAGACTGCGACAGGAGTACTGGAAGAACGCGGCCGATCGCGTTCAGAAAACTCTGTTGGACGCAGATGCAGAAGCCGAAACTGCGCCGCAAGCCGCCGACCGCGCAATCGCCGAGGAGTCGCGAAGACTGATCGGGGCGGTGCAAAAATTGAATGCCGCGGTGGGGCTGGAGAGCGACCGCCTCGCGTTCGCCGCCCGACTCGCTGAGCGTCGGATACGCGTCGGCGAGTCGGTGGTCGAACGTGGCTGGGGAGAGACCATCGATTTCTTCGGCGCCAGCCTGGAAGGCGCGCATACGATGCTCAGCGCCTCGCTGTTCGAGATCAATGAGACCCCGGTGACCCTTTTCGGGCTGCTGCGGGTCCTATTCTTCCTGACGCTCGCCTGGCTGCTTTCCAAGGGCGTGCGCCGCGGTCTGGAGAGCCTGGCCGAACGCAACGTGACGGTGAGCCAGAGCTCCCTTTATGCCCTCGGCCGCGTCTTTCATTACGCGATCCTCGGGATTGGGATCGTGATCGGTCTGTCGTCGATTGGGATCGACTTCACCAAATTCGCACTGCTGGCCAGTGCGCTTGGTATCGGTATCGGTTTCGGGATGCAGGCATTGGTCAGCAACTTCGTCGCCGGCCTGATCATCCTGTTCGAGAAGAGCCTCAAGGTGGGCGACTTCGTCGAATTGCAGTCGGGCATAACCGGCGAGGTGAAAGAGATCAATATGCGTAGCACCCTGGTCACGACCAACGACAATGTCGACATCCTGGTACCGAACTCGGACTTCATCAATCAGGAAGTGACCAACTGGACCCTGCGCGAGGCATACCGGCGCATCCATGTGCCATTCGGCGTCGCCTATGGCACCGATAAAGAGCGGGTCAGAAAGGCCGTGCTCGAGGCGGCCGACGCCGTTACCTGGACGTTGAAGGAGAGCCGGCGTCGGGCGCCCCAGGTGTGGTTCGTCAACTTCGGCGAGAGCAGTCTCGATTTCGAGCTGGTCGTGTGGCTGATTCCCGAGGCGGTCAAGCGGCCGTCTGCGGTGCAGGCCGCCTATCTGTGGGAGATCGAAAGCAAGCTGCACGAGTACCGAATCGAAGTCCCCTTCCCGCAGCGCGATCTGCACCTGCGCAGTGGTTTCACTGCGCCGGGACCGGATGGGCACGCGGCGGCAGACCCAAAGGCAGGCTAGCCGGCAGATGGCATGTCGCCGGGGACGTCCTTTGCGCCGCGCCGCAGCAGCAGTTCGATCGGCCCGTTGGTATCGAGATGCACATCGCGCTGCGGGAAGGCGATCCCGATGCCTGCGTCGCGAAACTTGTCGAGGATCAACTGGTGCAGCTCTGTGATGGTGTCCAACCGGGCATCGATGTCGCCCAAGTAGGCGCGCATATTCAGCGTCAGCGCATTGTCGCCGAAGCCTTCAAATGTGATTCTCGGTGGTGGGTCGTCCAGTACCTTGGGATGCTCCGCCGCGGCCTGCTTCATGAGTTGCATGGCGTGCCGCGTATCGGCCTTGTAGTCGACGCCGACGGTGATCAGCACTCGGTTGACCGTGTCCGACAGCGTCCAGTTGATCAGCCGGCCGGTGATAAAGGACTTGTTCGGTACGATCAGCTCTTGCCTCTCCCAGTTGACGATCGTGGTTGCGCGTATGCGAATTCGCGTTACCGTACCCGTCGTTTCGTCGACGGTGACGACATCGCCGACCCGGATGGGCTGCTCGAACAACAAGATGATGCCGCTGACGAAGTTGGCGACGATCTCCTGCAGGCCGAAACCAAGACCGACCGACAATGCCGCCACTAGCCATTGGATGCTCGACCACTGCAGGCCCAGGGCCTTAAAGGTGATGACCAGCCCCAGCATCGCCACGAGATACTGGGTCAGGGTCGTGACCGCATAGCGCGAGGCGCGGCTCATGGGCAGGCGCCGCAACAGCGTGAGTTCCAGCAGCGCGGGCACATTGCGCGCCGCAAACAATGCCAATCCACCGAGCAGAAGGCCGGCAACCATATCGCCGAGCGTCAGCGGCACGTCCTTGCTGACGCCGTCGACCAGCTTCGAGGTGCCTATCGGCAGCTCGACCTGGTTGAGGAAACCGAACGCAGGCACGATGTCGGACCAGATCCACCACAACCCGCTCAACAACGCGATTGTGTAGCCCAGGTTAATCAGCTGCCGGGCCTGATCACCGAGCTGCAGGTAATTGATCTTCTCGTCCTGGAGCGCTGTCCCGTCGGTCGCGGCAGTGTCCCCCGTTTCGTCGCTGGCGGCCCGCTGCGCCTGTGTCTCTTCCCGGTAACGCAGGGCCTCTTCGAAGCGCAGCCGACGCTGCGTGACGTACAACCCGCGAATCAACAGATCCTTAAACAGGACCAAGGCCACTATGAACCACAGCGTTTGGCCTGCGATGGCGGTCAGAAATGCGGCGGTGTAAAAGAACCCGATCAGCGCGGCCAGTGCGAGCAGCGCCGGGATCATCAGGGCGGGGCCGAACCACGCGATGTGGTAGCTGGTCCATTTGATGCGCTCCGGGGTGCTGGCGAACGCCCGCATTACCGGTCCCTGGCTGCGCCAGACTCGGTGGATCGCGATGCCAAGGAGCAACATCTGCGCAATCAGCGCCAACCGCCCCAGCGACAACAGTCCCGGCTCGACATCCTGCACTGCGCTGGCCAGCCTGACGAAACCGGAGGGTACACTCGCCGCCCCGGCGCCGGCGAGGAAGGCTAATGGGGCCAGCAGCGGCATCAGCCACGCGGCCTGTCTGCTGAGCTGGGCACAGAGCTCGGGTTGCCAGAGCAGATGCGCAACCGCCAACCCCTTCGATCGGCACAGCTGGCGCAGCATGCCCAGAAACAGTAGCGCATGGCCGACACTCTGCAGACCGGCGGCGACCACCAAGGTGTATTCTGCGGCGGACGTCAAGCCCCCCAGGAGCAATCCGGAACCGATGAAGAACCAGGGCAGGAGCAGAATCAGCGCCAGCGTGTGGCCCAGCGCGGCCAAGGTCGCCCCGAAGCTGTCGGTGCGCACCTTGCCGGTAGCGGCTGCTGCGAGCTTCAGGCCGCGTACGGCCCGCCTGCGCAGTCCGAACAGGGCCACCAGGCCGATCGCCCAGAAGGCGGTCGCAGGACCATGCTGGCGCAACAGCGACAGGCTGTCGTGCGAAAGCTGCTCGAGATGCGAAGGCTCGACCAGCCAGCGCAGACCCGCGATCAGCAGTGCCGGCTGGGCGAGCGGGATGAGCTCGGTGCTCGGAACCCAGAGCAGGCGGTCGTTGATGAAACGTCGGTAGGTGCTGGCCTCCTTTGCCAGGGACCGGGTGTCGGCCTCCAGCTTCGACAGCTTGCCAATGTAGCGGTTATACGTCTTCCACAGGTCGAGCGTGGCGTCGCGATAACGGCCCCAGGCCTCGCGCGCGGATTGACGGAGTGCGGCCAGCTCGGGCGCGTTCGCGCCGCGGCCAGACTCACCCAACAGTCGATCGATCTGCGCAGTGCCGTCGACCGGCTCCTGCAATACTTCATCGAGTTCCAGCTGGCGCAGGCCCGCGTCGCTGAGCTGCTCTTGGTATTCGATCGCCTGCCTGTTCAGGACCTTGGGTAAAGGCACCAGCGCGCGACGTTTTTGCAAAAGTGAAGAGACCTGGGCGCTTGCCCCGCCCAGTTCCACAATCTGCTGTATGCGCTCGTAATCGCGTTTGACTTGGTCCTGGGTACGGCTGATTCGCTCGTTCTGTCGCTCGAACCCCGCCTCTTGGGCGACCAACTCGGCGTTCTCGGCAGCAAGCCTGGAGATCGCCTGCTCCAGACCGCGAATCCCGGCAGGGGCGTCCGACAAGTTTTCCTCCGCCTTTTGTTTGACGGCCTCGGCAGCCGCCTGCCGGCGTTCTAACAAGTAATCGCGAAAGCCCGATACATGCGCCTGGAAGACCTCGACCTGCGACGCGGTGCTGTCCAGATCGGCGCGCGCCAGATCGGTCAGCAGGCTCAGATTTCCCTGCTGCAGTCGCAGAAGATCGATGCGCGCCTGTAGCAGTCGCGCGCGCGCGTCGCGCCAGGCCTTTTCGGCAGCAGCTAGCGGGTCTGCACCCTCGGGGCCACCTGTTGCCGAAGGCCCTTGGACCTCTTTGAGCCGCCGTTCCAGTTCGGCGAGTTCGCCACCGCCACTCCGCGTCTGTGCGAGATAGGCGTCCAGCACCTCGTCCTTTTCGACGAGCGTCTTCTGCATCTCCTCCAGCTGGCGCTGGCGCTCGCTCAAAACGACCTCTAGCTGCGCGTTCGTCCAGGGTTCGATTGCCTTGAGGTCGAGCTTCAGCTCATTGGTTGCGTCCTGCCTTGCCAGCATGGCCAGTGTCTCGGGTCCCCGGCGAATCAGCGTAAGAAGTGCCTCCTTGCGGCGCTCGAACCCCTCAGCCTGTTCAAGCAGTGCCTGCGCCTCGTCGACCTTGGACAGCGCCTGTTTCTTCTGCGCGTCGCTGAGGTTGCTGGCGCGCTCGATTTCCGCCCGCTGCAGGTTTAGCGAGCTGGACAACAGCGGCGACTTCGACACCTCCGCGGCCCGGGCCGCGTGCACCAGGGATGCGGCAAATAAAAGACTGACCACCAGCAGGGTTGCCGTAAGCGCGCTTACCAGTCGCTTGGTCATAGAGGCGAGATCTATCTGCACTTGTCGAGAGATATCTTGTGAGCCCGGCGAGGCGGCAGTCCTTTTCCTGCAAGGCCGCGGCGGCTGAGTGAACGGATGTCGCAGCTGCAGATCATCGGCATCCCGGGTCACGAGGGCAAAGGCATGGACGAAAAGACCTCTCAGGAGCACGCAATACAGGTGGGCGCCTGTGGGGCGTGGAAAACGGGGCCGACGACGACGCTCGCATTGTCCCTTGGCTGACGAGCCCTGCGCAAGGACGGGCAATGACCGAAGCGCGATGTTCCCTGAGGCGTCGACGATACCAAGAAATCCGCGGAATCAAGGCTTCGCCTGCGCATGTATACTTTGCGGCCAGTTGAAATGGCTTACCGACGGTGTGAATGGCTTATGAAGGTTTTCGGCAACGCGATCGCGCGGATTTCGCTGGTACTGACTCTCGTCCTGCCCCTGTGCGTCCACGCGGACGTCCTCAACGGTATCCTCGACCGCGGCAAGATCCGGGTGGGCGTCTCGCTGTTTGCGCCCTGGGCGATGCGAGACAAGGCCGGTGAGCTGATCGGTTTCGAGATCGACGTCGCAAAAAAGCTGGCCGGGGAGATGGGCGTTGACCCGGATTTCAAGGTGTATTCCTGGACGGACATCATCCCAGCGCTCAATCGCGGCGACATCGACGTCATCATCGCCGGTATGGCGATCACGCCCCAGCGGGCGCTGCAGCTGAACTTCACGCTGCCGTACGCCGAGTCGGGCGTCGGTCTGGCGACCAATATCAAGATGACCGAAGGCATCAAGGACCTACGCGAGCTCAACCGGCCGCAGATCATAGTCGCGGCCGCGGCCAAGACGCTCGGTTCGGACGTCGCCAAGCTGGTGTTCGACGACGCCGATCTGCGCATACTCGCGACCGGCGCAGAGGCGGAGCAGGCAGTGCTGGACGGCAAGGCACACGCCTATGTCGGCGGTTTGGTCGAGACGACCTTTCTCTCCCTGCAGCATCCGGATAAGGTCGACACCCCGCTGAGCAAGCCGCTGCTGGTCTCGGTGGCGGGTATGGGCGTAAAGAAAGGCGACCAGGAGCTGCTCAATTTTCTCAATGCCTGGATTACCGCACGTGCCGCCGACAAGTGGTTGTCGGCGACGCAGAAGCATTGGTTCAACAGCCTCAAGTGGCGTGATCGAGTCGCGCCGCAATGATCGTCGCGGCATTTTTTCCGCGCGGCGGTAGGACCAACGGCCCGATCCTCCTGAGTGCGGCGCTGCTGGCGTCGGCCATAGTGATCGCCCAGGGCGATCCGCGGCTGGAGATCTCGCCGACCTATGGCGAGCTGCTGTCAGACGAGATCTACGAACAGGCGGACGGCTGGCGGGCGCCGCCGATGTTCGAGAGCGAATGGCGTGCGCCGAGGCCGCAGGAGCAGAGCCGCATCCGCTTCGGTTACGACTCGGCGTATGAGGAGCTGCAGGCACGCGACTACGATAAGTATTCCAGCCGGCAAAACAACTTGATGCAACCCAGGCCGAACACGCTGTTGCGCCTTCAGTTCTAAGCCGCCCAGTCCACCCGGAGTTCGGTCAGCCGAGCAGTGACCAGGCCAGTAGCAGCAGCCCAAGGCCGCTGGCGCCGATGCCGAGCCACAGCGGTGGGAAGCCCAGCAGTGCGGCGTCGAGCATACCGATGGCCAGCACGCCGGCGAGTATCAGCGTGCCGCCCGCAATGCCCAATCGCGTCAGTCGGCCGCTGCTGCGGATGGCATGCCGGACCTCTTCCAGCTGTGCGGACTGTGACTCTACCTTGAGCCCTCCGTCGACCGCTTGGCGCAGCAGGCGATGCATCAGCAGCGGGACCTCAGGCAGATCCTCCGACAGCTGTGGAAAGGATTCTTTCACGCGCCGCAGGAAGGCCTTTGGGCCGACCTGCTCGGACATCCAGCGCTCCATGAACGGCTTTGCGGTAGTCCACAGATCGAGCTCAGGGTACAACGTACGTCCCAGACCCTCGATATTCAGCAGTGTCTTCTGCAGCAGCACCAGCTGCGGCTGGATCTCCATATCGAAGCGGCGTGCGACCTGAAACAGGCGCAGCAAAAAATGCCCGAACGAGATCTCGCTGATCGGTTTTTCCCAGATCGGCTCCGATACCGTGCGGATCGCGGCCTCGAAGTCTTCTACGCGGGTATAGCGCGGCACCCAGCCGGACTCGACATGCAACTCGGCCACTCTGCGATAGTCACGGTGAAAGAAGGCCAGCAGGTTTTCGGCGAGGTAGCGTTGATCGGCGGCCGTCAGGGTGCCCATGATGCCGAAATCCACCCCGATATAGGTGCCATCGGCGCGGACGAAGATATTCCCCGGATGCATGTCTGCGTGAAAGAAGTTGTCGCGGAATACCTGGGTGAAAAAGATCTCCACGCCGCGCTCGCCGAGCGTCCGCATATCGACCCCGGCGGCCTTGAGCTCTTCGACATGATCGACGGGTATGCCGTAGATGCGCTCCTGCACCATGACGTTTTCGCGCGTGTAGTCCCAGTAGATCTCGGGGACATACAGCAGCTTGCCGTCGGCGAAGTTGCGTCTCAGCAGGGCGGCGTTGGCGGCCTCGCGCATCAGGTCGAGTTCGTCATGGATCGTCTTGTCGTATTCCTCGACCACCTCGACAGGACGCAGGCGCCTGGCCTGGCGTGAATATTTGCGGGCCAGACGTGCAATGGTGAACAACAGATCGATGTCGCGCTGGATCGTCTTTTCGATCCCCGGACGCACCACCTTGACCACGACCTTGCGCCCGTTGTGCAGTGTGGCGGCGTGTACCTGGGCGATCGAGGCCGAGGCCAACGGCTGGCTGTCGAACCCGGCAAACAGCTCCCCGACCGGCCGGCCCAGTGCCTTTTCGACGATCGCGCGGGCCTGTTCGCCGGGGAACGGCGGCACCTGGTCGCGCAGTTTGTTCAGTTCCAGCGCGATGTCGTCGGGCAGCAGGTCGCGCCGCGTCGAGACGATCTGACCGAATTTCACATAGATCGGGCCGAGATCCTCAAGCGCGCGCCGGATACGCACGGCGCGCGGTGGTTTCGGGCCCCAATAGAACGGCGACAGGAAGCGAAAGAATCGAATGGGTCGAAACAGGTGCGCCTCGAGGACGATGTCGTCCAGGCCGTGGCGCATCAGCACCCAGGCGATATGGGCTACCCGCAGGCTTTCACGTACCGGGATCACGCCCGGCCGCCGCGGCGTCGTTTTTCCAGCAGGGCGATACGCGCGGCCAGACGCTCGGTGTCATCGCGCAGGGTATCGACATCGGCGATGAAATCCTCGACCTCAAAGCGGTGCGGCAGCAGGCGCGCCTCTTCGGTCAGGTATTCCGACAAGATTTGCTCGCTGCTACGGCGCATACGCGCGCCTTCCCGCGAGGCCGCGCGCACGCCGCGCCCGATCTCATGTGCGGCGATGTCTCCGGTGAGGTGAGACAGCTGCTCCTCCCAGTCGATATCGAGATCGGCCAAGACCTCGCTGAAGCGCTGCGCCAGGCCGGTGTCGCCCTCGATGCGCAAGCGGCCGGCAAACAGCTGCGTGGCCCCTGCGGCGCTGGCGCGCAGCAGATCGAGCGGGCTGCCGGACAAGGTGCAGTCCGGCTGGCCCTCCAGACTACCGAGGACGCGCAGGCGGCCGTCATGTGCGGGGACGAAGATCCACTGAATCCCGGTCCCGCGAAGGTCGATACGGATACTTCGTCCATGCAGCGCGGCCAGGCGTTCGCCGGCCTCAGGATCGAGGCCGATGACCCGGTTGAGTACCTGCTCCAGGCCCTCCAGCGCAAGGTCGCGGATCGTCATTCCGGGCTAGAGTTTGAAACCGCGGTGTACTGCGACGATGCCACCGGTCAGGTTATGTACGTCGCAGCGCTCGAAGCCGACTTCTTCCAGCATGCCTTTCAGGGTCTCCTGATCCGGGTGCATGCGGATCGACTCGGCCAGGTAGCGATAACTGTCGGCGTCCTTGGCCACCAACTGACCCATGCGGGGCAGAATGCTGAATGAATACAGATCGTAGAGTCTTTCAAGAGGCCTGTTCACCGGCTTGGAAAACTCCAGGATCAGCGCCCTGCCACCGGGTTTGAGCACCTGGTACATTGCGCGCAAGGCCTTGCCCTTGTGCGTGACGTTGCGCAGGCCGAACGCGATGGTGACCAGATCGAAGCTGTCTTCCGGAAACGGCAGCGCCTCGGCGTCCACCTGGGCATAGCAAAGATTGCCCACGTGACCACGGTCGATCATGCGATCCCGACCGACGGCCAGCATCGCCGCATTGATGTCGGTCATCAGCACGCAGCCCTCGGGACCGACCAGGTCGGCCATGCGGTCGGCGAGATCGCCGGTTCCGGAGGCCAGGTCTAGGATCCGCTGGCCGGTGCGCACGCCAGCCAGCTCGATAGTAAAGCGCTTCCAGAGGCGATGGACCCCGAACGACATGAGGTCATTCATCAGGTCATAGCGGCTGGCGACTGAGTCGAATACGTCGCGTACAAGGCTGGCCTTTTCGTCCGCCCCGACCGCGCGGTAACCGAAATGCGTGCTGTCGTCTTTGTCTGCCATGACTGCAGGTCCTGCGTCTTTTTGGACCCAGGCGAGAGATCAGGCGGCGGGCTCTTTCCGCGTATAGCCTTTTTCCTTCAGCTCCTCGAGGTACTGCGCCCAAAGGTCATCGTAATGCTTGCCGAGATTGTACAGTGTTTCCCAGGAGTAGATCCCCGTATTGTGTTCGTCGTCGAAGTGCAGCACCACGGCATAGTTGCCGACCGGCTCAATGCGATCGATATTCACGCCCTCTTTGCCCAGTGGCACCTTGCGCTGGCCGGGGCCGTGACCGGAAACCTCGGCAGAGGGTGAATAAACCCGAAGGTATTCGGCCGGCAGCTTGAAATTGGCACCGTCAGCGAAGCTGACCTCGAGCACGCGCGACATGCGATGCAGGTTCAGTTCAGTGGGTGTCGGCGTGTTCATACTACTGACCTCGGCAGACGGATCTGGTTCAAAGTTGACGGGGAGCGACCGGCGCAGTCCTCGGCTTGCAACACCCAAGGCACGCCAGCGCAACGCCCAGTCGCTAGTTTAACGCCCCCGGGGTGGCTGTTAGCCTAAAAATTGTCGGCGATTAAGCGGGCCTCTGGCTGTTGGCACCGCCGGCCAGGGTTATCAAAGAACCCGGACTTAAGGCGCGGTCAACGGGTATGCTTGATGGATGGATTCGAAGCGGCGTCTCGCACAGGGCCGCACTGAGCTGGCCGGCTGGTTGCTGCTTGTCGCCATTGTGCTGTCGGTGATGCATGGCCTGGGCAGTGGTCTGCCGCCGGCGGCGCCGGGGGCGGCGTTCTGGATCGCCGGGCTGCTGTTGTTTGCGCAGGTGACCGGGCTGCAGCGTACGCAGACGCTGCTCATGCTGCTGGTCGGCGCCGTCGGGCTCGGGTATGCATGGTCACGGGGCCAGGCGCCTGAGTGGGGCAAGGC
>JBATKF010000071.1:0-8922 GCA_049669185.1 Sedimenticolaceae bacterium
GGTAGCGCAGTAAACAGACCGCGCTCGACCAGACTGATTTCCCCTCGGTCCCCGTTCGCAGCCGCCACCGACTACGCCCTCAAATCCCTTGTCAAACGAGCACACCGATCGCGAAAACGATCGGCGCTGAGTCGCTGCGGCGGATGAAGAGGTGTCTTGGTCAGCATAGCCCCGACAGTGTAAACGGGCTTCCGGCCGGTCAAACCTGTCTATCACCAGGCAATTTCGGAGAGCGTCGATGCGTGCTGTCGGTACGACCGCGGGCAGACAAAACGGTCAATAGGAGTGTGGGCAGCAGAAACGCCATTTTTCCCCGACTTTTCCATATCTTCAGCGCATCGACTTGCCGGCCAATCACCTCTTCGAAGACGTTTTGATCTGAATCCCGCCTCCGGAATCGGCACAAACCCGCACGACGGCGCCGTAGCTGACGCCGTACCTATAGTAAACCTGGCTAGCAGCCTGTCGTAGTCAACGCTGTTTGGCTATTAACGCAAAAAGAAGCCACGCGCCTGCAGGAACTCGCGCATATGCTCACGCTTCTTGCCCTGCATCGCGGTGGCCACGGCCTGGCTCCAGTCGCTGAGCTTCACGTTGGCCCCGCGCGCTGCATAGTAGGCCGCCATCTGCGCATCGTAATCGGCCATGTCGGTCGCCGGCACGTCGCGGTACGCGTCCTCGTGCAGCACGAACTCGACCGGCATACGCGGCTTGACCTCGTTCGCCTCATCGGGCCAACCGAGACACATGCCGAAAACGGGGGCGACCAGCGGCGGCAGTCGAAGCTGGTCGACCACCACCTGAGGATCGTTGCGGATGCCGCCGATATACACGCCGCCGAGTCCCTGGGACTCGGCTGCCAAAAGCACGTTTTGCGCCATCAGACCGACGTCGACCACGGCCGCTAGGGCATGCTCGGTGAAGCCCTCCAGCGCGCCTTTCCCGGCGCGCTCACAAGCGGCGTCTATGCGGCGCAAGTCGGCACAGAACACCAGGAACTCCGCCGCCTGCTCGATCCATGGCTGGCCGCCGGCCGCCGCGGCAATAGCGGCCCTGGCAGAGGGACGGGTCACCCGCACAATGGAATAGGCCTGGATGAAGCTCGAGGTCGCGGCGGCCTGACCGCAGCGAATCAGCGCCTGCAGCTGGCCTTCTTCGAGTGGCCTCGGCAAAAAACGCCGCACCGAACGGTGGTTGAGCTGCAGTTTCTGGGTAGGCGTCAGGTTCATCGCTTTCTTGTACACGTCTAGTCAGGCAAGGGCCCGTCGGGACATCATCCGGTCCCAGGCGAAAAACGCAGAGAACGCCGCGAGACCCGCCCAGTGCAAAATCGGCTCACCCGGATATAGCAGGCAAAGGGCCAGGATGGCCAGGATGATCCGCATCACGACTCCGTGATCGGTCTCCAGGTGACCCTGAAACGCGGCCGCAAAGGCGTATAGGCCGACCAGGGTGAAGAAGAAGATCTCCAGCGCGATCGTCCAATCACCATAAAGGAACGGGGTGTAGGCAAACAGCACCGGCATGATGTACAGCCCCTTGGCCAGTTTCCATGCGGTGAATCCGGTGCGGATCTGGTTGGTGCCGGCTATCGCCGCGGCGGCAAAGGCCGTCAGGCAGACCGGTGGCGTCACATTGCTGTCCTGGCTGAGCCAGAAGATAATCATGTGCGCCGACAGCAGAATGCCCAGCACCAGCGTCGGATTGAGCATCTGCTCATAGAGGCCGGTGACCAGCGAAGGATCGATTCCCCGCAGCGCATCGAGGATACCGCGTGCCTCCTCGCTGGACATGCTCTGACCGAGCAGTGCCAGTTTATCCGGCGCTGCCAGCATGACCATGGCGCCGACGGCCTCCGGCAGTGCCTGACCCGAAGCTATAAGGCCAACCAGTTGCGCATCGGCAATCAAATTATAGAGGGCAGGTGCCGACAGGGTCGCCAGTACAATGTACGCCGCCGTCACCGGCAGGCCCATGCCGAGCACCAGCGAGGCCAGCGCTACCAGGACCAGTGCGATCACCAGATTGCCGCCTGCCCACTGCTGAATCATCAGCGACAAGGTGTTGCCTACTCCCGTCATCGCGATCACATTCACCACCAGACCGACCGCGACCAGCAACAGGCCAGTGGTGATCATATTGCGGCTACCTAGCGCCAGGGCATCGACGATAGCCCGCAATCCCATCCGGCGTGGCGTCAGCCAACTCGCGCCGATCACCGTGAGGATGGCCACACCGGCGGCATAGGTTGGCGTAAACCCGGACACCAGCATGAAAATCAACCCGGTGATCGGCAAAACGAACACCACCCCGCCTTCCTTCATTATCTGCAGAAAGCTGGTGCGCTCGGCCGGTTCTTCAATAGTAAACCCGAGACGCTTGGCCTCGAGCCGCACGAAGAATGCGACCGAGAGAAAGTACAGCAGCGCGGGCAGAAAGGAGACGACAACAATGTGCGTGTAGGGGATCTGGGTATAACTGGCCATGACAAATGCGCCGGCGCCCATGATAGGCGGCATCAGCTGGCCACCGGTACTCGAGGCCGCCTCGACGCCTGCGGCAAAGCGTGCCGGAAACCCGGCCCGCTTCATCATCGGTATCGTGATCACCCCGGTCGAGACTGTGTTTGCAATAGACGATCCGGAGATCGTACCCGTAAGCCCGGACGACACCACGGCCACCAGCCCCGGTCCGCCGACCACCCGTCCGGCCACGACACGGGCCATGGCGATGACGAAGTCGCCCGCCCCCGAGCGCAGCAGGAAGGCGCCGAACAGGATGAACATGAACACGAACGACACCGAGATCTGCGAGATGCTGCCAAACAGCGCATCGTCGCCGAAGATACTGCGAAACAGCAGCGTCTCGGTGCTCAATCCGGCAAACTTGAAGATATTGTCCAACCAGGCGCCCCAGCCGACGACATAGGTCAACGAGACGACGATCAATATCGGGATCACCAGCCCGGTGGTGCGGCGGGTGAGTTCGATCGCTGCGACGATCGTGACCACCGCCAACCCCTGCTCGAACCCCGTCATATAGACACCCCGATCGTAGATGGCGTCCTCGGACCAGACAATCCACAGGGTCGCGACACTGAATACGACAGCCAGACACAGATCTACCAGCAGCCAGCCGCGCGACGCGGCCATCCGGGTGCTGCGTACAGGAGGGTATAGCAGCATCGCGAGCAAGCCCAAGCCAACGAAATGCAGCGTGCTCTGCCACTGCGTGGAGAACAGGGTCGTGAAGTTCATCACCAGGTGCAGCACGGCAATCAGTGCGCCCAGCCAGTACACGGCCTGCAGCAACCAGGGCTGGTCGCGCAGGCCGAGGGTCATCGTCCCCGAATCACCCAGAGGGGAAGTCTCGTTCATGGATGAAGAAGCGGCCGCACCTCGGCGGCCGCTATCTGCATCACTGGGCTATCAGGCGCGCCGGGATCTCCAGGCCGGCCTCTTTGTAATACCGGGCAGCACCCGGGTGCAGCGGCATCGGTAGGCCGGCGATCGCCTTATCCAACGACATCGCCTTGGTCGCCTTGTGGATCGCCTGCAGGAAACCGAGATTCTCATAGATCGTCTTGGTGATCATATAGACATCCTCTTCCGGGGCATCGGCCCGCACTGCGAGGAAGTTGGGTTGGGCGATGGTCGTGATGTCTGCCGTCTGGCTCGGGTAGGTCCCGGCCGGAATGGTATACGGCGTCCAAAGACCCAGACCGCCGTCGGCCTTGTCGGCCTGCTCTGGAGTGAACGACAACAGCCGCACATCGTCACCACGCGCCGCCAACAGCTTGGTTACCGCCCCGACGGGTACACCGGCCGGGGTACCGATGAGGTCCGCCTTGCCATCCTGCATTGCGCTGGCCAGCGCCCCATATCCGCCGTAGAACAACTCGAATCTCTTATCGATGTCGACGCCGAGGTTGGCGAAAATGGTTCGACTGGAACCCAGCGACCCCGAGTTCTTTTTACCGAAACCGGCGACACTGCTGACTTCTTCGACATCCGAAATCGTGCCGCTTTTGGCGTATTCGGCCTTGACCACGAAGTGTTCGACGTTCTGCCATAGCATGCTCACGGAGCGCAATCCGGTCTGCGGGCCCTCTTTCTCCAGCGGCCCGGTACCGTTCCAGGCATAGGATCCATACAGGCCCTGCAGGATCGCAAACTGGCTCTCGTTGTCGCGCAGCAGCTTGATGTTCTCGCCCGATCCGGCCGAGTTGATCGCCGACATGTTGATCTTATCTGTCGGCTGCAGCTTGACCTTGACCAATGTCGACAGTGCGACGCCGACCGGGTAGTAAGTGCCGCCGGTACTGGCGGTCGCCAGCAGGTAATCACCGGCTGCATGCACCGGCAGCGACGATGCGGTACTCAACACCGTCAGCGCGACGACGCCAATACCTCTCTTGAACGCGTTGATCATCTCTCTCCTCCAGTTTCTGTTTTTCTAAGTGGGCAAAGGGCTTGCCCAGGACAAAGCTTAAATCAATGTTTGGTCGCCCAACATACGAAATAATCAAGGAAAATCGCAGGGCACGCGAATTCGGGTCGCCTGGTCGGCTCAGCCTGCGTCGTCGTAGGGGCAATTTTCGCGTCTGCAGCGCCCGTAGATGATCAGGGCGTGATCAACGATCGAAAAACCCTTCTTCGCCGCAATGTCCTGCTGCGCCTTTTCGATGGTTTCATCGAGAAACTCCTCGACCCTGCCGCACTGCTCGCACACGATGTGATCGTGGTGGTGTCCGCGGTCGAGTTCGAAGACCGCCTGGCCGCCTTCGAAGTGGTGTCGCTCGGCGAGGCCCGCGTTGACGAATTGGGTAAGCACCCGGTACACGGTGGCGAGGCCGATTTCCTCTCCACGCTCCAGCAGCGCACGGTAGACATCTTCGGCCGTCATGTGTCGCGATTCGCTGGATTCGAGGATCTCGAGAATCTTGACCCGTGGCAACGTGACCTTCAGACCCGCCTTGCGAATATCCTGGTTCTCCACCCTGACCTCCGATGCATGGTATTCTTCGCCGCGATTTCGCGGGTCTCTGCGAGCTGCAAACAAGCCCAGGAACGGTATCTGTTCGCACATGCACAAGCTTCTCATTTTCATCGGCGTAGTCGCAACTCTGGCCCTGACCGGCTGCGGCACCGCCAGCGATCCGACCCAAGATGCGTTGCCGCCTCCTGGCCTGATCTATCGGCCTATCATCCAGCAGGGGAATGTGGTGAGTCAGGAGCAGGTCAACGAGCTGCTACCCGGGATGAGCAAGCGGCAGGTCAAGTTTCTTCTCGGGACCCCGATGCTGAGCGACGTTTTTCATGCCGATCGCTGGGATTATGTGTACACCATCGGCAGAGGCAGCACGCCGAGTGAAATAAAACGCGTGACAGTGCTCTTCGAAGACGACCGCTTAGTGCGCATCACCGGAGATCTGCGTCCGCAGCCACTCGATGAGCGTGCAGAGAGAAAGCAAGAGATCCTGGTCATCGTGCCGAATTATATCCCCGATAGCCAATCTCTCTGGCGTCGGGCACTCATTGCCCTCGGCCTGAAACCGGCAGACACCTGACGCTCGGCGAAATTAGACTGACCGGACTTTACCCGCCCTCGGTCTCCTGCAGCGCCGGCGCACCCTTTTTCATGGCCTTGCCCTCCGCGGCCCGCTTTTTGCGGGCAGCCTTCGGGTCTGCGATCAACGGCCGGTAAATCTCAACGCGATCCCCGTCGTTCAGTGAGGCCGTCAGCGCTGACGCCTTGCCGAAGATGCCGACCTTGTTGGTCGCGAGATCGATCTCGGGAAAACGCGCCAGAAGGCCGGATTCACGGATCACCGCTTCGACGGTCGCATCGGCCGGCACCTGCAGTTGCTCGAGGACCTGTTCATCCGGCTTGGCAAACACCACCTCCACGGTGATCTTCGGCTCAGTCATGATAGACCTCGCGTGCGCGCTCCACGAAAGACGCCACCAATGAATTGGCAATCTGGTGAAACACCTTGCCGAAGGCGGCGTTGATAAGTCTGCCGGAGAACTCGAACTCCATTATCAACGACACCTTACAGGCGTCGTCTCCAAGTTGGATGAACTGCCATTCGCCATGCAGCCGCTTGAAGGGCCCATCACGCAACGCGATTTCCATGCGGTGAGGCGGATCAATCGCATTGCAGGTCGAAAACGCCTGGGTGATGCCAAGACGCGATACCTCGATCCTGCCGCAGACTTCATTCTCGGTGCTCGATACCAATTGAGAGTCACTACACCAAGGCAGAAAATCCTTGTAACGTTCGACATCCGCGACCAGGTCGAACATCTGCTGGGCAGAGAACGGAACCAATGCAGATTTCTCGATCTTCGCCAATTAGCGCTCCCTGCCCACTCCGCGAGGATTTCCGCTATGGACGCATCCGTCCACTAGAACACCCCGATGGAGTTGAGAAAAACGATGGCGATTCCCAACGGTGATACATAGCGGATCACAAACCACCAGGCATCGAACAGGCGCTGACGGCTGATCGCGAGTTCGTCGAGTGCCATGCGGCGGCCGGCCCCATAGGCGACGAACAGGGCGATCAAAAGGCCGCCCAGCGGCAGCATAATATTGGAGGCAAGAAAATCCTTGAGGTCGAACAGCGTCTTGCCGAACAGCTGGTACTCCTCGCCGGACCAGTAGTTGAATGACAGGACAGACCCAATGCCGATGAACCACGCAAGCGCACCGACCAGGATGGCCGCAACGCTACGCCGCCATTGCCGGCTCTCGACCAGCCATGCCACCGCCGGCTCGGCGATCGAGATCGACGACGACCAGGCGGCGAATACCAGCAGGAGAAAAAAGACGGTACCGAACCACTGACCGCCGGGCATATTTCCAAAGGCGATCGGCAGGGTCTGAAAGATAAGGCCAGGGCCGGCGGAAGGCTCCAGGCCACTGGCAAAGACGATCGGAAAAATCGCCAGACCGGCCAATAGCGCCACGACAGTGTCCGCGAGGGCAATGGTGATAGTCGCGCCGGTGATCGAGGCGTGCTCGGGGACATAGGCACCGTAGGCCATGATGGCCCCCATACCCAGACTCAGCGTGAAGAAGGCGTGTCCCATGGCCACCAGCAGCGGTTCGCCGCTAAAGCTGCACTGCAGATCCTCGGCCGGGCCGGTACACAATTGGAAGACGCGCGAGAAGTCGGTGTTGAACAGGAAATCGAAGCCGCGCGCGAAGTCGCCCTCGACAGCGGCGTAAGCGACCATGATCACCAGCATCACGAACAGCAGGGGCATCAAGATGATCACCGCCCGCTCCAGCCCGTAGCGCACCCCGCGCGCCACGACGACGACCGTCATCAGCATGAATACCGAATGCCAGACCATCAGCTGCCCCGGCGAACCCACCAGGTCTCCAAACAGACTCGCCGCACCTTCGACGCTGACCTGGTTCAGACCGCCGCTCGCGGTCTGGAACACATAGGCCAGCGCCCAGCCCGCTATCACGCTGTAAAAGGAGAGAATAAGGAAACCGGCAACCACCCCGGAATAACCGACAACACTCCAGGCTGGAGATGCGCCCTCCTCGCGGGCGAGGGTCCGCATGGTGATGATCGGGCTCGCCCGGCCGCGTCGTCCCAGCAGGATCTCGGCCATCATGATCGGGATGCCGATCAGGGCGATGCACGCCAAATATACCGCAACGAAGGCACCGCCGCCGTACTCGCCAGTGATGTATGGAAACTTCCAGATGTTGCCCAGACCCACCGCCGAGCCCACGGCCGCCATGATAAATACAGCCCTGGACGACCACATGCCCTGCATGGAGACGTGTTGATTGCTCATGAATATCCCCTGCAGCGGCTAGGACGCAGCATCATCGGGGCATTCTCCCGAATAGGTGCGTGACAAACAAGGCGACTCCCTGCCCGACCTGGGCTGCGTGCTACACTCGCGCGGCATGGCGAATAAGGCAAAAAAATCCACAGCGACTGGCGGCGCCACCATTGCGCTCAACAAGAAGGCGAGGCACGAATACTTCATCGAGGACCGCTATGAGGCCGGAATCTCGCTGGAGGGCTGGGAAGTCAAGAGCCTGCGCGCCGGCAAGATAAATCTGACCGAGGCCTATGTGACCGTCAAGGGCAGCGAGGCCTTTCTTTTCGGCGCCACCATCTCGCCTCTGCCGACTGCGTCCACCCACATCAAACCCGATCCAATGCGCACGCGCAAACTGCTGCTGCATCGCGATGAGCTGAATAAACTGATCGGCCTGACCGAGCGCAAAGGCTATACCCTGGTCCCACTCGCGATGTACTGGAAGCGCGGCCGCGCCAAGCTCGAGATAGGGCTGGCCAAGGGCAAAAAGCTACACGACAAGCGCGCCGATGAAAAAGAGCGTGACTGGCAGCGGGAGAAACAGCGCATTTTCAAGACCGGTTGAGTGATACAATTTTCGGGGGAACTCTGAGGGCGGCATCTTGTCTTCTAGAGGGTCCATCGAGGTAATTCGGGCTTGTCGGCAATCTACTGATGCGGTTGACGCGACATTCTTGAGGTTACAGAGGGCATCCCGAGCGGCGACGCCGCATGGCAAACAACACGGACGATCGGAATTTAGGTCATATTGACCCAGATACCCGGGGGCGACACGGCATTCGACGTGGATTGCGAAACCCGAGGTGCATGCCGAGGTGCGAATACCCTCGTAAATCCATTCGCAAACTTATAGTTGCCAACGACGACAACTACGCACTCGCCGCTTAATACCCGGTAGGGTGCCGTCTGACTGGAGCCGTGCTTGTGCGTCCAGCGTCCCTCGGGACACTCAGGCGTCATATCTCACAAGATCGCGATGACGCTTGTCCGGGGCCGACTCGCTAAAACCTAACCGGAATCGCCGTACTGTATGCCCTGTCGGTCGGGCGGCACTCGGTTAAAAAAA
>JBATKF010000072.1:0-1889 GCA_049669185.1 Sedimenticolaceae bacterium
ATAGCGGGAGCTCCGAGGGCTCGGCAGGCGACGTGGAATCCGCCGCGGCAGCGGATGCCGGCAGCAATCGCAGCGCGGGTCAGCGTGACCAGGCGGAGGTGGCCGCACAGGGCCAGCGCGATCAGACGGGGGCCGGTACACAGCGCCAGAGCGACCGGCAGGGCGTGCCGCCCGATATCCCAGACGGCAGTGATGACGACGTGGTGGCGCGGCAGCTGCGCGAGGCTGCCGAGAAAGAGCGGGATCCCGAGCTGAAGAAACGACTCTGGGAGGAATACCGTAAGTACAAGGCCGGTACGCGCTGAGGTGACCAGTGATTAGGCGAACCTCGCATCTGATACCCCTGCTGTTGCTGATTGCGCTGGTACAAGGCTGCAGTACCTTCGGGCCCGCACGAAGCGTTGACGGCGACGTACCGCTGACGACGCCGAGCACTGAGCTGAAAGAAGACCAGCTGCTGGATGTTTGGGTAGAGCTGTTCGATCCGGGTGAACTTCCGGAAGATGAAGACGAGGCCATGGGGCTGTCGATGGACATCCGCGAGGCCGAGGCGCGCTATATGCCGGAGCAACTGCGGGCTGCGATGGAGCGCAGCGGCTACTGGGGGGCGGTGCGCCTGGTGCCGCGCGACACCGCCGGTAGTGAACTCTTGGTACGTGGGACGATCCTGATATCGGACGGCGAGCGCCTGGAGCTAGAGATCACGGCGCTGGATGCAACCGGGCGTGAGTGGCTGAAGCGGACCTATCAGGCCGAGATTGAATATCCGCGGTATCGGGCCAGCGACGAGGATGCATTCCAGTCGCTCTACAACACCATCGCCAACGACCTGGCAGAGGTCCGCGCGAAGCTCGACGCAGCGGACGCCAGGGCGATTCGCCGCGTCGCCGCGCTGCGGTTTGCAGCGGGTCTCGCACCGGACGCCTTTACCGGCTATTTGCGCGAAGACGAGGGCAAGTTCAGCGTTGTGCGCTTACCCGCAGCAGACGATCCGATGTATCGTCGCGTTCAGGCGATTCGCGACCGGGACTTGCTGTTGATCGATACCTTGAACGGACATTTCGCGAACTTCACCCAACAGATGGAACGTCCCTACACGGAGTGGCGCAGGGCGCGTAGCGAAGAGGCGGAGGCACTGCGAGAAATCAGGTATGACGCGCTGAAGCGCAAGGCCCTGGGCGTAGCGGCCATACTCGGCGCCATAGCCATCGAGGCCACGGGCAACGGTAGCAACGCCGCTGCCAGTGTGTTGCGCGACAGCCTGGTGCTGGGCGGCGCCTATGCGATAAAGACCGGTTTTGACAAATCGTCGGAAAGCGGCATCCACCGTGAAGCAATCGTCGAGCTGGACGAGTCTTTTTCGTCCGAGGCTGGACCGATGGTGGTCGAGGTCGAGGGCGAGACCCACGAGCTCACTGGGTCAGCCGAGGTGCAGTACGCCAAGTGGCGTGCACTACTGAAACGCATCTATGTCTCCGAGACCGGCCTCGCTGTTCCCTGACCCGAGGAGACGATGAGAGCCGGTCAACCGTCCGAGGTGAAGGAGACTCCCGCGCTGCGGCCGCCAGGGCAGCCCGCCGATTCCTCCACGGGCGCAGGCGCTGACTATCGTTGGCTGTGGATTACACTCTTGGCGCTGTTGATACTGGCGCTGGCCGTGGTATTCGCGCTGCCCAGGGTGGTCGTTCCCGTTGCGCAGCCCGACATGCCGGTACCATCGCCAGTGTCCACCGGCGACAGCGAGGCACAGCGTGATGCCGCGAATCGGGCGTTGCAGCAGTATCTGCAGTTGCGCGCCGGGCTGGCGTTGGATAACGCGGGCGCCTGGGGTGAGCCCGACTGGAGCGAGGCCGCGGGTCTTGCATCCGCGGCGGACCGCTATTTTGCCG
>JBATKF010000073.1:0-5312 GCA_049669185.1 Sedimenticolaceae bacterium
GACGTCCGTGCGAGCGCGGGTGCTTCACAAAGCCGGCTGGAGTCGACGGCCCGTAACCTGGCCAACGTCGTGGAGAACGTCAGCGCGGCCAGGTCGCAGGTCCTGGATGCCGACTTCGCCATGGAGACAGCCAACCTGACGCGTGCGCAGATCCTGCAGCAGTCCGGTGCGGCAATCCTTGCGCAGGCCAATGTCATCCCGCAGAACGTCCTTTCGTTGCTGCGATAGGGTGAGAAAGGTGGCGCCTGATCCGATGTCACAATCAGGATTCAGGCGCCCACTCAAGGTGGTGATCGCGATGGTATGGATGGCTATTGAACGACTGGCTTTCGGAGTGCAGAGCCTTGTAGGTCCTGTGCGGACTCCGCCAGGCGTGTATTTCCAACCGTTCAGCGCGTTCACTCCCTCTTGCCTGATGGGGGTGACGACATGATCAGTGACATTGGGACTGCCAAGACAGTCTACCTTACCCCGACGGAGCAGACGGGTCGCAAGGCCGGTGCCGGAGACCGCAAGGCCGAACTGCCTGACGGACGCCAGCAGACGGCGGTGCAGAAGGAAAAAGAGACCACGCAGGAGGCGGAACCGATCGAGGATGTGGTCTCGAATCTCAACGAACTGGTGCGGAATTTGCAGCGGGAATTGAGATTCTCGGTCGATACGAAGAGCGGCGACACCATCATCAAGGTCGTCGATCGTGAGACCGACGAAGTAGTCCGGCAGATTCCCAGTGAGGAAATCGTGGCGCTGCGGCAGCGACTCGAGCAATCCAGCGGCGGGTTCTTTGACGATTCCGCCTGACCTGGGGTGATGCTGGCTAACCAGGAACGATGGGGACGGCTATATGGCGATAACCGCAGCAGGTGTTGGCTCAGGGCTTGATATCGAGAACATCATCTCGCAACTGATGACGCTCGAGCGCCGTCCCTTGCTGGCGATCCAGGATAAGGTCAAGGCGGCCGATGCCGAGGTCTCGTCACTCGGCTCCTTCAAGAGTCAGCTCTCCACCTTCCAGGACGCCATGCAGGAGCTCAGTACGCTCGATGCATTCCGCAAGTTCAACACCACGTCATCGGACGACGAAGTACTGACCGCGACCGCCAATGGCGATGCGGCCGCAGGCGTCTACAATATCGATGTCGAACGCCTGGCACAAAACTTCAAGCAGGGTTCCAAAGAGTTCGCTGCCGGCGCGACCGTGGGCGGGAATGCCGGTGACTCCCTGACGCTGACCGTCGACGGCGAGTCGGCGACCATTGATCTCTCCACGGCGATGACGGTCGACGAGTTGCGCGACGCCGTGAATTCCTCGTTCGACAACCCCGGGGTGACCGCTACGGTACTGAACTTCGGCGACGGTGTTCAGCGCCTGATCATGACCGCCGAGGAATCGGGGTTCCAAAAGAGTTTCGAGCTCTCATACAGCGGCTCCGTCAGCGCGGCGACCTTTGATTTCGAGACCCTCAACAAAGACAGCCTGGGCGCCACCCTGACCGATCTGACGCAACTGGATGCCGTATTCAGCATCGATGGCTATGCCCTGACCGGGGCGGGCAACCGCGTCAGCGACGTCGTAGACGGATTGACCTTCGAGCTGAAAGGCGTCGGCTCGGCGACCATCAATCTCGAGCGTGATGACGCGGCGATCGAGGAGTCGGCAAGAAAGTTCGTCGATGCCTACAACACCCTGCGAAGCGAGATCCAGGCGCTGGAGAACAAAAACTTTTCGAACACCTCGCTGACGAGGAGCGTCAGCAGCGCACTGCGAGATGCCCTGAATATCGGCGCAGATGGCCTGTCCGAAGGCTTCAGCGCATTGTCCCAGGTCGGCATCAAGACGAATGCGAAGACCGGTGAGCTGGAGTTCAACAGCAAGGAATTTGGTGACGCGCTGAACACCGACTTCACCGGCGTCGCCCAGCTATTTGCAAACGATGATCAAGGGGTCGCATTCCGTTTCGATGCCCTTATCGACCGTTTCCTCGATACCAAGACCGGACCCGTCGAAACCAGGATCGACAGCCTGAACGAGCGTAAAGACGGCCTGCAGGACAAAGAGGCGGACCTGGAGAGGCGACTCGAACTCAAGGAAATCAGTCTGCGCTCGCAGTATGCGGCGCTCGACCGCCTGGTCGGCAGCCTGCAGTCGACCAGCGGCTTCCTGATGCAGAATCTCTACGGCTGATCCGCGCGCAATCTGCTCGAAACCGGGGAAACCAAGTCCCTTTATTTTCGGTGGCCACGGTCGCTAGAGAAAGTGTTCGGCAATCAACTGGGATCCACTCGATGTCCTACGGAAAAAAGAACACCGGTGCAGCAAAATACGGCAAGATTGCGGCCGAATCTGAAGTGGCTTATGCCAGCCCTCACCGACTCGTACAGATGCTGATGGAGGGTGCGCTGGAAAAGGCGGCCACCGCTAAGGGCTGTATCGAGCGTAACGACCTGGAGGGCAAGAGCCAGCAGATCACCTGGGCGATGTCGATCATCAATGGGCTGCGGAGTAGCCTGGATATGGAGACGGGTGGCTCGATCGCGGTCAATCTCGACGATCTGTATGCCTACATGCTGCGTCGCATGATCGACGCCTCGGCGCGTAACGACGCGCAGGCCCTGACTGAGGTCATCGATCTAATGCTGGAGATCAAGGGCGCCTGGGATGCAATGCCCGACGAAATCCGCAAAGCGAGCGGCGATGCTCTCGCTGCCAACGAAGGGGCCTTGTAAGCCATGCCCCTCTCGCGCTATCGACTCCTGGACGACGCGCTGACGATGAGCCGGCGCATGGTCGATCTGGGTGATGCGGGTGACTGGGACGCCGTGATCGCCCTCGAACCGGAACGCCGTACGCTGCTCGAGCAGGCGTTTGCAACGCATGCGCCGGTCGACGAGGTGGTCGCGGAACGGGTCCGCGCCATCCTCGATCTGGACAAGCATCTTATGGCGAAGAGCATGGAAGTGCGCGACCAGCTCGCACAAGAGCTCGGTCGGACCAACCGCGGCCGCAAGGCCGCCAGCGCTTATCACGCCGCCGGCTGCTGAGACTAGCCTGGTGAGATTTCCAGGCTAGCGCTTCAGGATCAGCTCGACCACCGCCTTGCTGCCGAAGTAGGCGAGCATCAATACCGCAAAGCCGACCAGCGTCCAGCGAATCGCTTTGCGTCCGCGCCAGCCGAACCGGTAGCGACCCCACAGCAGTACCGCAAAGGCTATCCAGGCTGCAATCGACAACACGGTCTTGTGCACCAGGTGTTGCGCGAACATGTCGTCGAGGTACAGAAAACCGGTGAGCAGGCTGACGCTCAGCAGCGCAAAGCCGATGCTGATCATCTCGAACAGCAGTGACTCCATCGTCTGCAGTGGGGGCAGGGCGCGAATAAAGCCACCGGGATGATGGCGTCGCAGGTAGTGGTTCTGCACCGCGAGCAGGATCGCCTGCACGCTAGCCAGCGTCAGCAGGCTGTAGGCGAGCATCGATGTCAATACATGAACGCTCAGCGACCAGTCCGCATTGTCGCCGAGCAGCCGCCGGCCTGGAAACCTCACATCTAGCAGCACCGTGATAGCGGCCATGGGCAGTGCCAGAATCGCCAGGTTGTCGACTGGCTGACTCAATGCCGAAAGCAGCAGCAGGCCGGCAGCCGTCCATGCGGCCAGCGAGACGGCGTTGAAGAAGCTCAGGTTGAGCCCGCCGCTGGTGAACAGCTCGACATAGAGCACGACTGCGTGCAGAAACAGGCCGCCGAAACCCAGGCCGATGCCGAGGCTGCGCGGGGGGCGCCATCTGTCCGCGCTGCCGAACAGCCGCAGGCCGGTGCTCAGGCCGCCAGCGAGATACAGCAGCGCTGCCGGAAATGCGATCAGAGTGATGTTCATGCCGGGCGAAATCATGGCATAACGATTCGGCCCCTGCACCCGTATAATGGCGGTCTCTGCAAGTTCACCTTCCCCGACAGACGGATCGAAACCATGTTTGCGAATCTCTCCGACCGCCTTGGCGGTGTGCTACAGAAAGTACGCGGCCAGGGCCGGATCAGCGAAGAAAATGTCCGCGATACCCTGCGCGAGGTGCGCATGGCCCTGCTGGAGGCAGACGTTGCCCTGCCGGTAGTCAAGGCGTTTGTCGAGCAGGTGCGCACCAAGGCGCTCGGTGAAGAGGTGCTGCGCAGCCTGACTCCCGGTCAGGTGCTGGTGAAGATCGTCAATGACGAGTTAGTCAGTGTCATGGGCGAGGCCAATGAGCAGCTGAATCTCACTGCGCAGCCACCGGCGGTTGTTCTGATGGCGGGACTGCAGGGCTCGGGCAAGACGACCAGCGTGGCCAAACTTTCGCGCCTGCTAAAGGAACGCGAGAAGAAAAAGGTCATGGTGGTCAGCGCCGACGTCTATCGGCCGGCCGCTATCGAGCAGTTGAGGACGCTGGCGGCGGAGGTGGAGGCCGAGTTTTTCCCGTCCAGCCAGGATCAGCAGCCGCTGGCGATTGCGCGCTCGGCCATTGCAGCCGCGCGCAAGGGCTATTTCGATGTGTTGATTGTCGACACCGCCGGCCGGCTGCATATCGACGAACAGATGATGGAGGAGATCCAGGCGCTGCATGCCGAACTGGACCCGGTCGAGACACTGTTCGTGGTGGATGCGATGACCGGTCAGGATGCCGCCAACACCGCCAAGGCGTTCAACGACGCACTGCCGCTGACGGGCGTTATCCTGACCAAGACCGATGGGGATGCGCGCGGCGGTGCTGCGCTTTCGATTCGCCAGATCACCGGTAAGCCGATCAAGTTCCTTGGCATCGGGGAGAAGACCAGCGCACTGGAACCCTTCTATCCGGACCGCGTGGCGTCACGCATTCTGGGTATGGGCGACGTGCTGTCGCTGGTTGAAGAAGTGACGGCCAAGGTCGACCAGGATAAGGCCGCCAAGCTGGCGAAGAAGATCCACAAAGGCGAAGGTTTCACGCTGGTCGACTTCAAGGAGCAGATGGAACAGATGGCCAGTATGGGCGGCATGGCCGGTCTGCTGGACAAGCTGCCCGGCATGAATCAGGTCCCGGAGGCGGTGAAGTCGCAGGTCGGTGACAAAGAGGTCAAGAAACTGATCGCGATTGTCAATTCTATGACCCCACAGGAGCGGACCTTTCCTGGAGTGATCAAGGGATCGCGCAAGAAACGCATCGCGGCCGGCGCCGGCACCCAGGTGCAGGATGTGAACAAACTGCTGAAACAGTTCACGCAGATGCAAAAGATGATGAAAAAAATGAAAGGCGGCGGCATGGCGAAGATGATGCGCGGCATCAAGGGCAAGATGCCGGG
>JBATKF010000074.1:0-4212 GCA_049669185.1 Sedimenticolaceae bacterium
AGGTTCTCGCCCCCTGGGAACATCCCCCGCAACCACCCGACGCACCCGACGCCTCCCGACACTGCCCCGGAGTGCCACGCAATCCAGCAGCGATGGCCCCACTCATAGGCACCCCCGAGCGCCCGGGAGTGGGACAGAGGTGGCGACTCTGGGGCAGCGGGTGTGTCCAGCGGCGGATGAGCTGTGAGATCCGGGGGGAGGGTAGGCCGGGTAACCCACCGAGGGACTATGGGTACCCACCAGGGGATTACAGTCCCTTGGTCACAGCGTCATAAGCTATCCTGATTACCCCAAAGGCTCAGCCGGTGAGCCAGTGGGTCCCGAATAATGGAACTGTCTGAAAACACGAGGAAAGCCGCCATGGCGAAAAACGCGATTCAGTTCCAGAAGGGTCTCAGCTTTCAAGACTTCCTGGCGCAGTACGGCAGCGAGGCGCAGTGCGAACAGGCCCTGTATCGCTTTCGTTGGCCGAATGGCTTCGTTTGCCCAAACTGTGGCAATACCTCTGGCTGTGCGCTGCACAGCCGCAAGATTTACCAGTGTCACAGGTGTCATCATCAGACCTCACTGACCGCCGGGACGATCTTTCACGGCACGAAGCTCGCGTTGCGTCAGTGGTTCCTGGCCATCTTCCTGCTCACCCAACGCAAACAGAGCGTCTCGGCAATGCAGCTGTCGCGCGACCTCGGCGTCAAGTACGACAGCGCGTGGCGTATGAAGCACAAGCTGATGCAGGTGATGCTCGAGCGCAACAGCCGTGGGACTCTCGGCGGTCGGGTGGAGATCGACGATGCCTACCTGGGTGGTGAGATGCCCGGCAAGCGTGGCCGCGGGGCGGATCACAAAGTCCCTTTCATCGCCGCCGTTGAGACGACGCAGGACGGTCGGCCCCAGCGTGTACACCTGCGTCGCATCGGCGGCTTCCGCCAAAGCGAGATCGCGCGTTATGCCAGTGCCAGCCTGGCGTCCGATGCGACAGTCTTCTCTGATGGGCTGGCCTGCTTCGCCGCCGTCACCCGTGCCGGTTGTCGGCATGTACCGATCGTGACTGGCAGCGGACGGCAGGCCGCCCGGCATCCAGAGTTCAATTGGGTGAACACCCTGCTCGGCAACGTCAAGACCGCGCTGACCGGTACTTGTCATGCGATACGGGATAGACACGTGCCAAGATACCTCGCCGAGTTCGAGTATCGTTTCAACCGCCGCTTCGACCTCCCGGCAATGGTCGAACGGCTCGTGTACGTCGCCCTGCGGACACCCCCTATGCCTCACCGGCTTCTCAGCATGGCTGAGCCATGGGGGTAATCAGGTAAGCTATTGAAAGCTATGGAAGTGGTGGGCCCTGGAGGACTCGAACCTCCAACCAAGGGATTATGAGGACCACGCTCACCGAAGCTATGGCTTCCAAAGTCGAAGAAGGGTAAGGGGTTTTCCTGTGGCCTATCAGGCTGACCGAACCGACCGAGCCTATCCCGAACTCCTGGTGCTCGGTATTGCCGCACCCAGGGGCGGAAAGTTGATTCCGATCATCGAGTTGCGTTGACCGAACTTCCGAACCGGGACCGAACTCGGGTTGGTGTCGGGTGGTTGCGGCTTTCGTCCGGTGTTGGTGGGGTAAGCGGACATGACTTGATGGCTTGGTTAGCTGGATGCTGGCTTAGGGCTTGCTGCAAATGTTTCGACAGAACCCGCGGAAAGCAATCCTGAGTGGTGTAAGCGGCGTCACAACTGTCCTTATCAGCAACGGTCGTTTCATTTTCTGCGCTCCTCGGTGCATAGTTTCACGTAGCCAGGTCAGCCGGTGAAAGATGATGTCGGATGATTGCTCTGCAGGGAACTGCACAACCCCGAGTTCGCGCACATACCGGTGCCCAGCTAACGGGCGGGAGTATCGGAGTGTCTCAGTGAGAACCGTCATGCATCACGTGCAGCAGGCATGGCGGCGAGTTCAGCGGGGCGGGAATTATTATTTCTGTGAAGATCCCGATTGCGAGGTTGTCTACTTTGCCGGTGATGACTCCGTGATTCTGAAATCAGGCGTGCGCACGAGTATCGGCGTTAAGATCGATTCTGCCGATGCACCAATCTGCTACTGCTTCGGGGTCACCAAAGCCGATGCTCTGGCGAACCCTGGCATCAAGCGCTTCGTCATGGAGCAAACGAAACACGGCGTCTGCTCATGCGAAACAAGCAATCCTTCTGGGCGATGCTGCTTGAAGAATTTTCCTGGACCTGTTCTTCCGGAATAATTGATTGCTCCGGATGCCGAACCTTTGCCTAGCTGGACGAGCAGGGCTCGATGGCTAGGATGGCACCGGGACATAACATTAGGCAATCAGGCACATCCTAGAGATCGGAGCCGCTTCATCGGTTTACAAATTTCAAGGCCCCGGCTTCGCCAGGGGCGTTACTGCCAGCGATAGTTTTCAGACGATATCCTTATCGAGCTAAAGATACTGCCCGAAGCGTTTGGAGTCATCACTTGCGTAGGACGCGACGGCCTTATCCGATGAGCAGGCGCCACGGAGGTTCTCCACCACCTCATGCAGGCGATTCGCCGGTATTGCACAGGTCATCTCCGTATTGGCCATGCCGGTGCGCACGCGACTCAGCATGCAACCGACGCTGATCGCCACCTCATTCCGCTCTTTGGCGATGGCAACGATGTGGCATTGGGGTTTGCCCTGAAAAGAGATATTTGGAACGGCGTCAGAGAGTACCATTGCTTGTTTGCCATTCAGGCGCAGAAACACGACGTCCGGATTCACGCTAGTCTCATAGAGGGGACCATAAGTCACATATTTTGGCGAGCCCTTGACCACCGGTATCTGCGGGAACATCTCTGGTGTCACCCACCCTGCGTCGACTAGACACGCGATATCGGAGTTATTGCTCACCTGTTCCAGGGTCTTCAGGCCATGAGTAACGCTGCCCACGCTGCAATTGCCGTGATCCTCGGCGACGGTCGTGAAAGTGCGATCCTGCGCCTTGATCCAGAACACACATCCAGCTGGCACGCGGCCCGTGCGGCCGTCCGCGGTCGGTTCCGGCATCACTGCATCAAAGCGATGGACGCCCTCCGGAGCCTCCTGCGTAAAGCTGATCGCAAGCGGAGCTGTCTGCAAATTGAGAATGTAGCTAAGCTCAGAGGCAAGTGCTTTGTAGTCTTCGGTGGTCAAGGGGAGCTCCTGTTCAATTCCGTGTTCATATTCGTAGCCGGCCGAATTTTTGACTTTACGCTGGCGGACCTCTCAGCAGCTTTTAAAAACTCCCAGTATTCTGCCTTCGCGAAGAGTATGTCACACGTGTAGAATGGCGAAAAAATAAGGGATTGCGAATATAATTAGACTTTTAGCAATATTTCTCCAACCTCCCGACTTCGTGACAGCCCCCCGCGTCCCTGCTACTTTTCTATTGTTAACCTACAGAAACAGCCCCGAATTCCGAGCCGGGGGGAGGCATACCATAGATGAGCAAGCTACTCACACTCCTTATCGGTGGCTGTGTTGTCGCGATATCGCTACCAACGTTTGCGGGAGTCTCGCATTTGTTTGTTTCCAACAGAGGGGACGATACGCTGTCCCTTATCCGTTGTGTGACATCCAACGGCAAGAGGCCCATTAGGTGCAAAGAAAAGCAGCGTCTGGACGTTGGGTTCAACACGAGCTGGCCGGCGAATCAGTATCGGGGGCACCCTGCCTGGTGGTGGACGGGTCTCTCCGGTGAAGTGGTCGGGATAAAGGCCAAGGCCTCATTGAGTCCACTGAAAAACCCAAATAACATCGTGTCGGTGGACACCTACGACATCCCCGGACTTCCTACCCGAGGGGCGAATTTCATTGGCATAAGCCCTGACGGGCGCACCGCCTGGAACTCCGCGAGAGAAGTAGATCAGATCCAAGAGATTGACACGGATCCGGGCAGCCCGACCTTTGGAACCATCCTTTATCGCTTGGACGTTCCGGACCTGGATGAATTTACGCAAGGACCGGGTACACCGACACCACCGACAAATGAAAATCCGCCCAATGAAAATCTGGGGATGGCACGCCCTTGCGATGCAACCATCACGCCAGACGGTAGACACTTCATGGAGCCGGATCTCGGTGGCGAATCCATGACTCTGGTCGATACGCAGACCAAAGCATGGTTGCAGGTGCAGCCGCCGCAGCTAGACCTTACTGAGAAGGTCTTTCCGTTCATGGCGACGAC
>JBATKF010000075.1:0-1605 GCA_049669185.1 Sedimenticolaceae bacterium
GTTCTGACCACCATCCAAAGCGAGCCGATTGCCATTCCCGCTCATGCGGGGGCTGGCACGGGCACCAACTTGGCCAGTTTGCGGAGGTTCTGGGCGGTTGCTGCGAGCTGGAATTGCTCGGTTGCGCCTTTGGGTCCACGCAGTCGCATCATTCGCAGTCCGATGTATCGCTTCAGATGGGCAAAAAGCATCTCGACCTTTCGCCTTTGCATGAACGAGGTCATGTAGGCGTCGGTTTTGCGGATGTCGCGGGCGATGTCTCTTGCTGCTTCGTGAACGGATCGGAGCACTTTCCTGGCAGGTTGGGTCGGGCAGCATTGCGCTTTCAGGTGGCAGGTTTCGCAATCCTGTTTGCGCGCCCTGTAGCGGATCAAACCATCCTTGCTGACATTCGTGGGGCGCGGCTTCGAGAATTTACGGCGGGACGTCTCGAGCGTGTTTCCGGCAGGGCACGTATACCTGTCGGCGGTCGTATCGTAGGCGAAGTCCTCCCGCGAGCAGGTGCCGTCGGTGCGTTTCGACTTGTCCCAGACAGGGATGTGAGGTGCGATCTTCCGGTCCTCCACCAGCCAGCCCAGCATCTCGGCCGATCCGTAGCCTGTATCACCGACCAGCTTGCCGGGTTTGATGCCGAACCGCGCCTCCACCCGGTCGATCATGTCCCGCGCGGCACGCGCCTCCGCTGGCCGGATCGGAGCTGTGGGTTCGACATCCACGATGACGGCATTGTCCAGATCCACCAGATAATTGGTGGAATAGGCAAAGTAGGCGGCACCGCCATCGGCGCCCGTCCAGCGCGCGGCCGGGTCCACCGGCGAGACGTATTTGGGAATGGCGTCGGTTGCTGCGCCGAAGGCCGCATCGTCGAGTGTTTCAAGATATTCGTCCACGGCGCGGGACGTGAGATCCGGCGGCAGGCCTTCCTTGCTGTCGATGCCGCGTGTCTGATTGGCATTCGCCGGGATCAGGCTGGCATCGACGCCGAAGCTGTGACCGCCGACCAAACCTTCATCCATGCAGCGTTGCAGGACGGTCTCGAACAGATGCCGGAACAGCCCGCTCTCGCGAAAGCGGCCCCTCTCGGCGATGCCCGCATCGCCTGCCGGGCAACGCATGGCGGTTCTTGGAAAATGTCGAATGATCGGGCACCGCATCGGTCAGATCGAGCCTGCAAAACCACCGATACGCCAGATTGACATGGACCTCTTCGCAGAGCCGCCGCTCGGACCGGATGCCCATGCAATAGCCCAGCAGCAACATGCGGATCATCAGTTCGGGATCGATCGACGGGCGGCCGCCAGAGCTGTAGAAAGGTGCCAGCAGCGGCCGCACATGCGACAGATCGAGGAACCGGTCGATACCGCGCACCGGGTGATCCAGAGGCACGAACCCTTCGATCGAGAACTCGTAAAACAGCGCGCCCTGCGCGACTTGCCTTGGCCCCATCATCGCGATGCCCTCCACTCTCAGAACGAGTGAATCAAAGCCCCGAACGCCAAGCAATGGACTTTTCCAACAGTATCCGGACAAACCGGACTTCCCGGGCGGGCGCGATCCGTCGCCGCCGGACCGATGCCGCGATGGGAAGCGCGAGCGGTTTCGTTC
>JBATKF010000076.1:0-34699 GCA_049669185.1 Sedimenticolaceae bacterium
GGGCACAGACGGCCGGCGACCGGCGCCAAGTCGCGCAATCCCTGCGCGGCATGGGCCAGTGTCGCTCCGACAGCCAGGCTCGCGGCAATGGCCGCGAGCGCGTTCATCCGATTATGTTCGCCGGCCAGCTGAAGGTTTATCTCGACCTCGCCCTGCGTACAGATCACCGGAAAGCGCGCATCAAAGCGCCCTGCCTTCCAGACCACCTCGTAGGCATCCGCGGGGCTGGAGACATCCGCTGGATTGACAACCCCAAAGGTGCATTGCTGATGTTCGGCGGCGAGTTGGCGCCACATGGGCGCGAAGCGGTCATCGGCGTTGAATACGAACACGCCATCGGCGCCAAGCCCGTTGATGATCTCGGCCTTTGCCTGGGCCACGCCTTCGAGACTGCCGAAACCCTCGAGATGGGCGCGACCCGCGTTATTCAGCACCGCCACGTCCGGACGCACCAGTCCGCTCAGGTAATCGATCTCGCCACGATGATTGGCGCCCAGCTCGATGACCGCAAAGCGCTCGTCGCGCAGCCGACATAGGGTCAGTGGGACACCGATGGCGTTGTTCAGATTGCCCTGGGTCGCCAACACCGGGCCCTGACGGGCGAGGATCGCGGCAATCATCTCTTTCAACGTCGTCTTGCCGTTGCTGCCGGTGACGGCGACCACCTGCGCGGGGCTGCGCAGGCGCCACTGCCGGCCCAGCCGTCCCAGGCCAAGTAGGCTGTCGGCAACCTGCACCAATGCGACATCGCAGGCGTCGCTGCGCTCGACCAGGGCACCGGCCGCACCCCGCTGCCGCGCGGCCGCAAGGTAATCGTGTCCATCAAAGTTTGGGCCATGCAGCGCCACGAACAGTTCACCCTGCTGCAGCTGACGGGTATCGGTACTCACACCCTCGAACCAATGATCGTCGCCGATCATTCGGCCTTCAACGATGTCCGCCAGTTCGGAAAGCCGCAGCATACTCATGCGGCCCCTCCCTGCAGCGCCTGCTTTACCTGCTCGATATCGCTGAAGGGCAGGCGCTGTCCGGCCACTTCCTGATAGTCCTCATGCCCCTTGCCAGCCACTAGGACAACGTCATTCGCGCCGGCCGCGGCAATGCCGACCCGAATCGCCGTAGCGCGATCGTGCTCGATGTGAACAGTGTCGCGGGTCTCAATCCCACTGAGGATATCGGCGACGATCTGCGCCGGATCCTCCGAGCGCGGATTGTCATCAGTCAGGATGACGCGATCGGCCAGTCGGCGCGCGACCTCGCCCATCTGCGGCCGTTTGCTTCGGTCGCGATCGCCGCCACAGCCGAACACGCAGAGCAGTCGACCATTGACGTGCTCCCGCATAGCGCACAGCACCTTCTCCAGTGCATCCGGTGTGTGGGCGTAGTCCACCACCACGCGCGGCCTGTTCGGTGCTAAAAAGGTCATCATGCGGCCGGCAACCGACTGTACCTGTCCGAGGGCAGCTATGGCGGCGCCCAGCGGCATGTCCCAGGCGAGCAGAACTGCCAGTGCCAAAGCCAGATTCTCGGCATTGAAGCGGCCCAGAAGGTGACTCTGCAGTTCGCCGCTGCCCCAGCTCGAGTCAAAGCGCATCGTCAGCCCGTCGGGGCGCGCCTCGACATGGCGCAATTGGAGATAGCGGTCACCAAGGCGCATCAAATTCGTGCCGCCGCCAACGGCAATAGTGAAGGTGCGCGGACGCACCCCGGCGGCCAACGTCGCGCCGAAAGGATCATCGACGTTGATCACCGCAAAGCTCAGGCCAGCACCCTGAAACAGGCGTGCCTTGGCATCCCCGTAGGCGCCCATACTGCCGTGGTAGTCCTGGTGTTCATGGCTCAGGTTGGTGAACACGGCAGTATGAAAAGGCACACCGGCGACGCGTTCCTGATCCAGCGCGTGCGAGGATACCTCCATGGCCACCGCGCGCGCGCCGCGGGCAAACATCTCGGCCAGATTCGCATGCAGATTCACTGCATCCAGGGTCGTGTGGCTCGATTTCCGAAGGTCGCCTGGAAAACCGTTCCCGATAGTGCCGAGCACTGCGGTTGGCACCCGCGTTGACAATGCCTGCGCTAGGAAATGCGCCACACTGGTCTTGCCGTTGGTGCCGGTGACTCCGACGACGCGCATCGCCTGCGCCGCTTGGCCAAAGAAGCGGGCGGCGATCTCTCCTGCCTGGCGGCGCAGGCCGGGGAATGGAATCACCGGCAGGTCGCCAGACAGACGGGCAATGCGGTCGTGATCCCACGCCCCGCCCGGCTCGGCGATTACCGCAACTGCACCCCGCCCGCGTGCATCTTCGAAATGCTCCAATGCGTGCCCACGGCCTCCTTGCAGTGCCAGCCACAGGCCGTTGCGTTCGACCTCGCGACTGTCCAGCGCGAGTGAGCCTATGGTCTGGCATCTGGCCCAGTCGCTGGCGGAGAGAGCGGGCAGCAGATCTGCCAGCAACAGATTCTTGCCATCGGTACGCTGCGGCATCATCGCCCCTCTCCAGCAGCCGCTACGCGCAGCGCGGGATCGACCGCCACGTCAGGCGTGACATTCAACAAGCGCAGCGTCTCCGCCATCACTGCCGAAAATACCGGGCCGGCGACCTGACCCCCATAGAATTTTCCAGACCTGGGCTCATCGAGCATGACGACCATGACCACGCGCGGGTCGTGGGCCGGCGCCATGCCAGCGAATAGCGACAGATATCGATCATCGCTATAGCCGTTGGGGCCGAACTTTTTCACCGTTCCGGTCTTGCCGGCGACGCGATAGCCAGGGACCGCGGCATCCGGCGCGGTCCCGTCGGCTCGGACCACTGACTCGAGCATGCGCCGCACCGTCTCCGCGGAAGACCGAGAGAAAACCCGGTGCCCACGAGTCGAGATATCGCGTTTCAATAAAGTCACCGGGACGAAAACGCCATCGTTGGCCAGGGTCGCATAGGCCTGCGCCAGTTGCAGGGTAGTGACCGAAATGCCATACCCAAACGACAAGGTCGCCTGATCAATCTGCGCCCAGCGCTGATAGTCGCTGAGCTGCCCTGACACCTCGCCCGGGAAACCCGTCCCGACCTGATGACCGAAACCGAGCTTGTCCATTACCTGCCAAAGCTGTCGCTTGCCCAAGGCCAGTGCGATCTTGCCTGCACCCACGTTGCTTGACTTACTGAGCACGGTGCCCACATCGATGACGCCGAGATTTTTCGAATCCTTGACCTGGGCAGCCCCCAGACGAAAGTATCCCGGCGAGGTATCGATTAACGAATCGGCCTGGATGACGCCCTCGTCCAGTGCGGCCGCGACGGTGAAAGGTTTCATCGTCGACCCCGGCTCGAAGACATCAGTCAGCGCCCGGTTGCGCAAGCGCCCCCGTCTATTCGAGCGATTGGCGTTCGGGTTGTAGGACGGCTGATTGACCATCGCCAACACCTCGCCGCTGTGTACGTCAAGTAGCACCAGCGAACCGGCGACCGCACGCTGCCTTTTAACTGCCGCCTTGAGTTCCCGATACGCAATGAACTGCAGTCGCTGATCGATGCTCAGCGCCAGGTGTTTTCCGCCGCGCGGACTGCGGATGTTCTCTACATCATCAACGACCTGACGGCGGCCATCGCGCAGTACCAGCTTTGCGCCAGGATCACCTCGCAGCGCAGTATCGTAGGCGAGCTCCAGACCCTCCTGACCCTGATCGTCCACGTCGGTGAATCCCAGGACATGCGCAAATACCTCACCAGCGGGGTAAAAACGTTGGTATTCACGTTCGAGCTGCACACCCTGTATCCGGTGCGTCCGCACCACCTCCATCACGTGTGCCGCCGCGGCCGGCGGCAGTCGCCGCTTCAGATATACGAAGTGCCGCTGGCTGTAACGTGCCAGCTTGGCGCGCAGATCTTCCGGATCGATGGCCAGCACCTTGGCAAGGGCCACCAACTGCTGGGTGCCCACACCGAACAGGCGTGGATTCGCCGCAACGGAATCCACCGGGGTACTCAGCGCCAACACATCGCCGCGCCGATCGGTGATCAGGCCACGATGTGCCGGCACCTCGACCTGTGTCAGGTAGCGGTCGGCGCCCTCGGACTGCAGGAAGTCTTTCTCCAGGATCTGCTGATCGACCGCCCGCCAGATCAGCGTGGCACCGGCCAGCATGAACAGCAACAGGACCGTATGACGTCGCCCCGCGTAACTCGGCAATGCCTTTTCTTCGCGTCGCATCCGGCGCGCACGTTTGTCACGACGTGCTGCCATCTATTTCACCACGACGATCTGTTCGGGCTTGGGCACCTGCATCTGCAACCGCTCATCAGCGATCCGCATTACCCGTCCCAGGGCCCCGCGCGTCGCCAGTTCGAGCTGCAGCCGCCCCCACTCCATATCGGCATGATCGCGCTGCGCTCGCACCTGCTGCAGCTCGACGAACAATACGCGCGAAACATACTTGGCGTAGACCACGCCGGTACCGCTGCAGATCACCGCAACGACCAGGCATGCAAGCCAGAAGGCCTGAGCGCGGGTCATCCCAACACCTCAGCCACCCGCAGCACCGCGCTGCGCGCCCGTGGGTTTTCCCGCAACTCGGCCTCGGTGGGGCGCAAGGCCTTGCCCAGGATGCGCAGCCGGCCCTGTGTCTTGGCGTGCACCACGGGCAGGCCCTTGGGTAACAGGGGGCCACGCGCCGCGTCGCGCATGAAACGCTTGACAATACGATCCTCGAGAGAGTGGAAGCTGATCACGACCAGACGCGCGCCGCGCGCCAGCACGTCTAGCGAGTCGCGCAGACACGTCTTCAGATCATCGAGTTCACGGTTGATATAGATTCGAATCGCCTGAAAAGTGCGGGTTGCCGGATGCTTGTGTCGCTCTTTGGTCGGACAGGCCTGGGCTACCAGATCGGCCAGATCGCGGGTCACGATGATGGGACGCTGCGCACGGCGTGCAACGATCGCGCGCGCGATCCGCCGCGCGAAACGCTCCTCGCCATACTCACGCAGCACCATCGCAATATCCTCTTCGCGGGCCTCGGCCAGCCACTGCGCAGCGCTCTCTCCCTGGCGACGATCCATGCGCATGTCGAGCGGGCCATCGACGAGAAAACTGAAGCCCCGTGCCGGATCGTCGAGCTGCGGCGACGACACCCCAAGATCGAGCAATAGGCCGTCTACTCGATGCTGCAGGCCTCTGTCGATCGCCGCCCCTGCGACATCGGCATAACTGCCATGGACAATGGCAAACCGCGGGTCGGCACCAAAGCATCGCTGCGCGACCCGAACTGCCTGCTCATCCTTGTCGAACGCCAGCAGGCGACCGTCCTCGCCGAGCGCTCCCAGGATGCGCTGGCTGTGGCCTCCGCGTCCGAACGTCCCGTCTACATATACGCCGCTGGGACGGATAGCGAGCGCGCGGATCGCCTCGTCCAGCATCACTGGAACATGTCCGGATTCCGCGGCCGTCACAGAACGATCCCTTGCAGGGCTTCCGACAGCCCACCCTCTTGCGCGACCAGCATGGCCTGCCATTGCTCCTGACTGCTCGACCAGACTTGTTCGTCCCAGATCTCGAATTTCTTTCCCTGGCCGACCAGAGCGACGCGCTTGTCGAGGCCCGCGAAATCACGCTGCTCGGTCGACAACAGGATGCGACCCTGACCGTCGAGTTCCAGCTCAGACGCAAAACCGATCATCAGCCGCCGCATGGCCTGGGCCTGGGGATCGAAAGCGGGCAGCCGCGAAAGGGTGCGCTCCACGTCGCGCCAGTTGCCCTCGGGGAATAACCACAGGCACTTTTCACCGGCCATCGGATTGACGGTCACCACCACGCGGGACGCGCAGCACTGCGCCAGCGTCTCACGGTGCCGGGCCGGGACCGCAAGACGCCCTTTGGCGTCGAGATTGAGTGTACTGACCCCCAAAAACACGGCTTCGCCGTCTCCTTCTTAGGGTGGGTAATTCCCCCTAGATCCCCACAATTACCCACTTCGAATTCAATGGTAGGTGTCTTACCCCACATGGTCAAGCGTTTTGCAGCGAAAAATGCTTACGCCTCAGTGACTTAGGCGAGAAAGCAGAAACGACAGAAACAGACCAAAAACAGCCGACTAAAAGCTTGAGTTAAAGTGACTTATCAAGAAGCTGGGCCGAAACAACGAATTTGGGGAACGGAATTCCCGTCACATTCCCGGGTGGGGGGGGATGGTCTAAGGGGCTGGGGATCGCCGGGCGGATGCCGCCAGATACGGCCGCGATGCCGGCGGGGCGGGCAGAAAATGGAGTCGGCCGGTAAGCCGGGTTCTGTCGAGGACGATCATTCATCTGGGACGCCCGTCACCGAACGCCTCATGCGACCTACCCGAAGACGCCTGCGGGCCGCAGGCTGCCAGAGGCGCGTCTCCCTATTTGGTCTTGCTCCGGAGGGGGTTTACCCTGCCACCTTCGTTGCCGAAGGCGCGGTGCGCTCTTACCGCACCCTTTCACCCTTACCTGCCGCCGAAACGCGTCCGGCGACATCGGCGGTCTGTTTTCTGTGGCACTTTCCGTCGATTCGCATCGCCCAGGCGTTACCTGGCCTCCTGCCCTGAGGAGCCCGGACTTTCCTCCGCCGCCGGTTGGCGACCGCGATCGTCTGGCCGACTCCGTTATCCAGCCTAGGGGAAGCCCCGGCGGCTGACAAGCCCTCAGCGCTCACGTTGCAGTGCCAACGCGCGCCGATAGATTATATTGCGCTTTTCACCCGTGACCCGGGCAGCCAGCGTAGCGGCCTGCTTGATCGGCAGTTCCTCGAGCAGGACCGTGAGCAGCTTATCGCTGTCCATGGCGCCAACGGCCCCTGCCGGCATACCCCCGACGATGAGCACGAACTCACCCCTGCGCTGTTTATCGTCTGCCTCAACCCACGCGACGAGCTCGCCAAGCGTCCCGGGTTTGACGGTCTCATGGATCTTGGTCAGTTCGCGGGCCAGCGTTGCTGCCCGGTCAGGGCCGAATACATCGCGCAAATCGCATAGAGACTCGAGGATACGGTGTGACGATTCGTAGAACACCAAGGTTGCGGTCTCCGTGGCCATACGGCGCAGATAACTGCGCCGGGCCAGCTGTTTGCGCGGCAGGAAACCTTCGAAGCGGAACCTGTCGGTCGGCTGCCCACTGACAGACAACGCCGCGATCAATGCGCAGGCACCCGGCACGGGTATTACGTTGACGCCTTGAGCAAGGCATGCTCGCACCAGGGGAAAACCTGGGTCGCTGATCAATGGGGTACCCGCATCGGAGATCAATGCGATCGATTCACCCTCGCGCAGGTAATCCAAAATGCGTTGCGCCGCCCGACTTTCGTTGTATTCGTGCAGAGACATGATTGGTTTATCGATCCCCAGGTGGACCAGCAGCCGACGGCTGTGACGCGTGTCCTCGGCGGCCACCCGGTCGACGCGCCGCAGTGTCTCGAGTGCGCGCAGGCTAATATCCTCCCGATTGCCGATCGGCGTGGCGACAATGAACAGGCATCCAGTCGCGTTTGACACCTTTAGACCCACCTTTGATACTCGATAATCCATCCTGACTGCAGCCAATTACCGATGCAAGCCGCGACACCCATCCGTCTAATCCTCCTCGCAGCATGGGTCCTTGTGCTCTTGGGCTGCAGCCAGCCAGAGCGGCCGTCACGCGTGGTCAGTATCGATCCGGACGAAGCACGCGCGGCGACTCTGGTCACGGCCGGGCAATTTGTCGCCGCTGCTGAGCTTTACCGCCAGCTGGCGGCACGCACAGCGGCCCCGGAACAGCGCACCGCCTATCTGCTGGCGGCTGCGGAAGCGGCGCAATCTGGAGACGACTGGGATGGCGTGCGGGCAACGCTGAACCAGCTGGCCGGGCTGCCTCTGCAGGGCGACCAGGCGCTGCAGTGGCGATTGCTACAAGTTGAGGTCCTGTTGCAGGAACGGCTCGCAAGTGATGCGTTGGGTATGCTGAGCGGTCCCCCGGCCGCGGATTCCGACCAGGCCCTACGGATCCGCTACTACCGCGATCTGGCCGACGCCTATCGCCAGACCGGTAACCTGCTTGAATCGGCGAATGCGCTCCAAGCCATCGATGCCATTCCAGCCGATAGCTTGCAGCGCCTCGCCACACAGACCGAGATCCTGCGAACGCTGGCGCTGCTCAACGAACTGGTGCTGACCAACCTGCAACCGTCGCCGCCGGGCGTCAGCGGCGGTTGGATGCAGCTGGCCTTGATCGTCAAGAAACACGGCGGGGATCCTGAAGAACTCACCGCGCTGGTGGCAGAATGGCGGCAACGCTTTCCGCAGCACCCGGCCATGCCGGAATTGATTGAGAATTACCAGCTGCAGCTGCAGCGTCAGATGCAGCAGGCATCGCGAATCGCCATCCTGTTGCCGCAATCGGGCCCCTTCGCCGACGTGGCGGCGGCGATCCGGGACGGCATCGTCATCAGCCGTTTCCAACTGCCTGCCGACGAACGTCCTGAACTGCGCTTTTACGACGCCTCCGACCCAGCCGGAGTCTGGCCGCTCTACAGTCGCGCAGTAGCCGAGGGCGCTGAACTTGTAATCGGCCCCCTCCAGAAAGAAGCCGTGGGTCAGTTGCTGCGTGCCGGTGAATTGCCGGTGCCGGTGTTGGCGCTCAATCAGGTGCCAATCGAGACAGCGCCGCCGACGACCATGTTCATGTATGCATTGTCGCCGGAGGACGAAGCGCGTCTGGCCGCAGAACGCATCTGGTCGGACGGTCATCGCCGACCTATCGTGCTGACGCCACGAGGACCCTGGGGCGAACGACTGGCCGCTGCGTTTGAGGATCGTTGGCGCGGTCTGGGCGGCGGCGGCATCGCGGGCGTCGGCCGTTATGACGACAGCGGCCACGATTACAGCGAGACCATCATCGGGTTGTTGCAGCTGGATCGCAGTTCCGCCAGGCATCGCCAGATGCAGCAGTGGCTTGGTAGAAGCCTTGAGTTCGAGCCCCGTCGACGCGACGATGTCGACGCGATTTTCATGGCCGCCCGCCCCGTGCAAGCGCAGGGGATCCGCCCGCAGCTTCAGTTCCACCGCGCCGGCGACCTGCCCGTTTATGCTACTTCCCACGCTTGGGTGGGCCGGCTCGAACCCAATCAGGTCGAAGACATGCGGGGCATCATGCTGGCCGATATTCCTTGGCTGCTGACCAACAGCACGGGAGACGTAAATACCCGCGAGGAAATCGTCCGCTACCTACCCAACAGCGCCTCTTCTTATGCCCGCCTTTACGCTATGGGCATGGACGCACTCCGCCTCGTGCCTCACCTCAAGCGTCTGCAGAGCAGCCGCTACGAATCGCTCGATGGCAGCACCGGGAACCTTTACATGGATGAGGTCAATCAGATTCATCGCCAGCTGGTGTGGGTGCTATTGGACGAAGAGCCGACAATATTGGGCTATGCGCCGCGCCTCGACCTTCAGGGCGGCGCGACAGAAGAGGCAAACCTGAATCCGGACTCGCTGAACCCGGTCCCGCCAAGCTGATGGGCAAGACCCAGGAGCTCGGTAAGGACGCCGAGGGCCGCGCGCTAAGCCTGCTGACCGGCCACGGCCTAACGCTGGTCGTGCGCAATTACCGATGCCGCGGTGGTGAAATCGACCTGGTGATGCGGGACGGTGGGTACCTGGTCTTTGTCGAGGTGCGTTATCGCAGCCACGCTGGATTCGGCGGCGCATTGGCCAGCGTCGATGCCCGCAAGCGACAGCGCCTTATCCATGCGGCCCAGCACTACCTCCTGCGCTGCGGCTGGCGCGGGCCGTGCCGCTTCGACGTGGTCGGCTTCGATCCCCGGCATGAGGGGCAATGGATACGCGATGCATTCGCGGCCTGATGTCGACCCAAACTCGGCAGCATGCGACACTTGCCGCCAGTAACGACAGGTGCCGGCCCGGCGACGTGGATCCAATCGAACGAATCAGCAATCTGTTTACCGACAGCGTTCAGGCAATTACAAGGGCCGCTGAGTTCCAGACAGCCGCTATTGCATCGGCTGCCGACTGCATCGTCAGCAGCCTGCTCGGCGGCGGCAAGGTCTTGAGTTGCGGCAATGGCTGTTCGGCCGCCGATGCGCAGTATTTCGTCGCACAGATGCAGCATCGCTTCGAACGCGAGCGTCCTGGGCTCCCGGCGATCGCATTGAATTCGGATGCAGCGACGCTGACTGCTATTGCCGTCGACGAGGGCTTCAGCGAGATTTTTGCCAAACAGATCGGCGCCCTCGGCCACCCGGGAGACGTGTTGCTGGTATTGAGCATCGATGGCACTGCCGGCAATACCACGGCCGCCGTGGAATCGGCGAAGGAACGACAGCTGCAGATCATTGCGCTGACTGGACGCGATGGCGGCGAGATCGCCGTCCGATTGCGTTCTACGGACATCGAGATACGAGCACCCGCGCTGGAGGCCGCGCGCATTCTCGAAAATCATCGCTTGGTTATTCACTGCCTCTGCGACCTGATTGATATGCAACTGATGGGTGGTTGAACAACTATGAAGGGAAATATCTTGACCATGCGAAGTCTTTTGATCTGCCTTTTCGCGATGACCCTGACAGGTTGCGCTGCCGTGGTGGTCGGTGGCGCCGCTATGACGGCCAAGGTCGCCCATGACCGTCGCAGTGCGGGCACCTTCGTCGAGGACCAGGAAATCTTCCTTAAAGCCGTGGAGGCCAGGGACAGCGAGGAGCAGCTGCGACAGAACAGTGATATCGATATCACTGTGTTCAATCTGCACGTACTACTGACCGGCGAGGCAGCAAATAAGGATATCGTAGAGGCTTTTCGGCAGCGTGTTGCGGCTATCCCCAGGGTTCGCGCAGTGTTCAACGAGGTGGCAATCGGCGCTGAATCCACCTGGGGAGAGGCGACGGCTGACGCCTACCTGACCACCAAGGTCAAGTTGGCACTATTCGACGTGCGAATCGACGGATTCGATCCAACCCGCGTGAAGGTGACAAGCTCACAAGGCAGTGTCTATCTGATGGGGCTGCTGACGCCGACAGAGGCTGACGCGGTCACCGAAAAGACGCGTTTCGTCAGCGGTGTGAAACGGGTGGTAAAGCTGTTTGAATACATCGACGAATGACAAGCCGGCCGCCGCCCGCCTTTCGTCGGCGCTCACCGCCGAGCTGCGCGATCTGTTCAGCGCCGAGGATCTGCTTACCGAGGTGAGCGATTGCTGGGCCTATGGCTATGACAACAGCCGCCAGCATGCGCTGCCGCAAGCCGTGTGTTTTGCCCGTAGTATCGACCAGATTCAGCAGCTGGTCAGGCACTGCCGCAATCATAGAGTACCGCTGATCACGCGCGGCCGCGGTACCGGGACGACCGGCGCCACTGTGCCGCAGCATGGCGGTATCGTCCTGTCGATGGAGCGCATGCGCAACGAGCTGTCGATCGATCCCGCAAACCGGCTGGCGCGGGTCTCGCCCGGCTACACGAACCAGGAACTCCAGGAAGCCGCTGGCCGCTACGGTTTTTTCTGGCCGCCGGATCCGACCAGCGCCGCCGTCTGCACCATTGGCGGCAACCTCGCCTACAACTCCGCCGGTCCGCGCGCTGTAAAGTACGGCACGCCCCGGGAGAACACCCTTGGCCTGCGCGCGGTGACCGGCGGCGGCGATCTGCTCAAGACGGGCGTATCTACGACCAAGGGCGTCGTCGGTTACGATCTGACCCGGTTGTTGATCGGCTCCGAAGGCACCCTGGCGATCATCACCGAGGCAACCCTGAAGCTCACCCCTCTGGCCGAAGCCAGGCGTACGCTGCAGGCCATCTACCGCGACATCCACAGCGCGGCAGACGCCGTCTCCCGCATCATGTCGCAGGCCGTGACGCCCTGCGCCCTGGAATTCATGGATGGTGCAGCGATCGCAATGGTGCGCGACTATTCCGACCTGGGGCTCCCGGACGAGGCCGGCGCACTGCTCGTAATCGAGATCGATGGACCAGAGGCCGGCATCGCCGCCAGCGCCAATCAGGTGTCCGCGGCAGCGCAGGGCAATGGCTGCCTCGTTGTCGAGACGGCCGCGACGGACGAAGAAGTGGCACGCCTCTGGCGCACGCGCAGAGCGCTCTCGCCGGCACTGCGCAACATCGCGCCGAAAAAGATCAATGAAGATATCGTGGTGCCGGTTTCGCAGATTCCGGCATTGATCGGTGGTCTCGAAGCCTTGTCGCGGCGCCACGGCGTCCCCATCGTCAACTTCGGCCATGCCGGCAACGGCAATATTCATGTCAACCTCTTGGTCGACCCGGACGATCCACGGCAGATGGCGGCCGCCGACCCCTGCCTGGATTCGGTTTTCGATCTAGTGCTGTCGCTGGATGGCACTCTGTCGGGTGAGCATGGCATCGGCTTGGTGAAACGCGCCTTTGTTGGGCGCGAGCTCGATCACACGAGTCTGCGGCTGATGGCGGCGATCAAACGCCAATTCGATCCGGACAACATCCTCAATCCCGGCGTTGGTTTTCCGGAAGAGTGAACGGTCGATGGACTAGCCCGCCAGATCGGCCGCCATCTTTTCTACTTTGGCCAACACCATTGCCTCGAGGTCGCGTTTGTACTGGGCGACCCGGTCGAGCAGCGCAGGTTCCCCGGTGCCGAGGATTTGCGCCGCCAGGATACCGGCATTCCTGGCACCGTTGATGGCGACTGTGGCCACCGGGACCCCCGCGGGCATCTGTACGATCGACAACAAGGAATCCTGACCGCCCAGCACCGAACTCTTGACCGGGACGCCGATGACCGGCAGCGGCGTGATCGCGGCAGCCATACCGGGCAGATGGGCTGCGCCGCCCGCTCCAGCGATAATGACGCGCATGCCTCGACCGCGTGCCTTTTCGGCGTAGTCGTAGAGTCTGGCTGGCGTGCGGTGCGCCGACACGATCGTCATCTCATGCGTCACGCCCAGCTCGCGTAGGATATCCGCTGCCTCTTGCATGACCGGCAGATCCGAATCACTGCCCATGATGATACCGACCCGAATCTCCGTCATGCCTGCTTGTCTCCCAGAACCTTGATTAACGCCTTCACCTGCTCGGCCTTGGCACATGCCGCTTCGACGCTCTCGTCGATAACGGTCACATGACCCATTTTGCGGCCCGGCTTGGTGATCGCCTTACCATAGATGTGAACACACACGCCGGGAATCGCCAGTACAGCGGCCAGACCGACTATCACTGGCCGTCCGGTGTAGCCGGGCTCACCGAGCAGATTGACCATGGTCGCCGGCGACAGCTGCCGCGTGTCGCCCAGCGGGAGGCCCAATATTGCACGCAAGTGCTGCTCGAACTGATCCGTGACACAGGCCTCAATGGTATGGTGGCCGGAGTTGTGCGTCCGCGGCGCCACCTCGTTGACCAGCAGTTCCCCACTCGCGGTGAGGAACATTTCGATCCCGAACACCCCGACGCCGTCCATCGCTTCGACGGTGCGCATCGCCAGTGCCTCGGCGCGCCGGGCGACTTCGGCGGAGACGCTGGCCGGGGCAACCAGGAAATCGAGTACATTGTCGGTCGCACGAAATCGCATCTCTACCGTCGGATAGGCCCTGCACTCACCGCCTACGTTGCGTGCCACGAGTACTGCGAGCTCTTTTTCCGCCTCCACAAAACGCTCGACATAGCCCGGCACCGGCAGGTGGGCGGCAAACGCCGCCGCATCCTGCATGACCACCACGCCGCGGCCGTCGTAGCCGCCGCGACGCGCCTTTTGAACCAGCGGGTAGCCAAAGGCACCAAAGCCCTCGGCATTCGGTCGCGGCATATCGACAAAGTCCGAAATCGGTATACCTGCTCGGCGCAGAAACTGCTTTTGGCGAAATTTATCCTGGATCGTGGCCAGCAGTTCAGGGCGCGGGAAGACCTTGTGTCCCTCCGCCTCGAGCTCGCTCAGGGTCTCGGTGTCGATATCTTCCAGTTCGAATGTCACGACGTCGCATGATTCCGCCAACGCACGCAACATCGCCGGATCGCTATAGTCGCCGACGATCTGATTGCCGGCCACTTGACCGGCCGGTGATCCCGGTACGGGATCAAGCACGACACAGGTGCAGCCAAGGCTTTTCGCCGCCTTGACGAGCATACGCCCAAGCTGTCCGCCACCGATCAAGCCAATGTGCGCGACCGGGTAGGGAAAAACGTCTTCCATCACCACCGCCCGATAAAACCAAGAAACCCGCAGACGCTACGTTGCCGCATGCCTCCACGGTTCTGCAAAGCCACTGTTTTGTGCAAGTTCCGATGTGTCGCGCAGAATGAGCCATCCCGACGGGGCCGGGCAACGGCGGCTCGAGAATACCTGGCCGACCGCCGAAGGGGCGCAAGGATACCGCGGAAAATCGCAACGTGCTGATATTTATCGGCAGTTTCCAAGAGATTCAGGACTAAATTGTCCGATGAGGCCACCAGGACCATTTCCACGCCGGCCTCTCGCGACCTGCCAACGATCCCGTTCGGGCGACACATGTTTGATGCAGCGCAAACCAATCCGCCCGCTCGAGGGCCGTACCGGGGGCTGTGGTATAGTCGCGCGCAAACTTAAATTAGGAATTGCTGAATAAGAAACGCCGCAGATCCGACGGGGGACCGTAGCTTGATTCGCCGCGCGGTTTTGATTGGCCAGCACTTTCCTCAGTGATCAACCAGACCACAATCTCGAGACCCAGGGGAGACAGCATGTCCAAAAAGCATCCCGTCGTTGCGGTTACCGGTTCGTCCGGCGCCGGCACCACCACAGTAAAACGCGCTTTCGAGCACATCTTCATTCGTGAGGGCATAAATGCTGCAGTCATAGAAGGTGACAGCTTCCATCGCTACGAACGGGCTGAAATGAAGGTGAAGATGACTGAGGAGCACCTCAGCCATTTCGGGCCGGAAGCCAACCGCTTCGACAAGCTCGAAGAGCTGTTCAGGACCTACGGCGAGACGGGCACCGGCGAAAAACGCTACTACCTGCACAACGACGCAGAGGCGGCCGAGCACAATAGCCGCCTCGGCACCGACAAGAAACCGGGGGAGTTCACGCCCTGGGAGCCGATCCCGGAAGGTACAGACCTGCTGTTCTACGAAGGGCTGCACGGCCTGGCAAAGACCGATGAGGACGACGTCGCGGCACATGTCGATCTCGGCATCGGCGTCGTACCGATCGTCAACCTGGAATGGATCCAAAAGATCCATCGTGACAACGCCGAACGTGGCTACTCCCCCGAGGCAGTGGTCGACACCATCATGCGTCGCATGCCGGATTACATCAATCACATCACCCCACAGTTCTCGCGCACAGACATCAACTTTCAGCGCGTCTCCCTGGTCGATACCTCCAACCCCTTCATCACGCGCGACATCCCCACGCCCGACGAGAGCTTCGTCGTAATCCGTTTTGCCGATCCGCAGAAATTCAGCACAGATTTTCCGTACCTGCTGTCGATGATCCACGACTCGTTTATGTCTCGCCGCAACAGCATCGTTGTGCCCGGCGGCAAGATGGGTTTCGCAATGGAGGTTATCTTCGGACCGATCATCGACCACATGATGGACGAACGCGGCCTATAGATTCGCGGCCGTGCGGCGGAATGCCGTCACCGCGCTGATTTCATCGCCTCGCCCCATGTCTTCCTTCCACAGCATCCACGTTACGTCAGACAGTTGGCGTGAGGCCTGCGACGGCGTGCTGGCAGGTATCGATCACCCAGCCGAGGGGCAGCTTGCTTTTATATATGTCGCCGAAGAACTGGCCGGCGACACCGATCGCATGCTCGATTACCTGCGCGGACGCAGCGGCATCGCCCACTGGGTCGGTTGCGTCGGCATGGGGCTGTGCAGCAGCGGCCGCGAGACCTATGCAGAACCGGGGTTGTCGGTGCTGACGACGCCCTTCGCCGAAGAGGATTTCCGCCTGATCCCGGCGCTCGACGACAACATGAAAGATTGGCTCGATGCCACTAGGGGCTGGCGTGAGAGAACCCTCGCATCGGTTGCCGTTGTGCACGGCGATCCAAGCAACACCCGGCTGCCGGCCCAACTGATCGAGCTCAGCGACGGCCTACAGGGTGGTTTTCTGATCGGCGGCATTGCCTCTGCTGAGAGGCTGGCGGTGCAGATCGCGGATCGCGCCGGCGGCGGCGGACTCTCCGGCGTGCTCTTCAGCGGCCGAGTGTCGATTACGACGGGTCTCAGCCAGGGCTGCAGTCTGATCGGCAACCGGCACCAAATCACCGGCTGTCAGCGCAATATTATCCAGACCATCGACGATCGCCCGGCGCTGGATGTCTTCAAAGAAGATATCGGCGAGGTGCTGGCGCGCGATCTGCAGCGCGTCGGCGGCTACATCTTTGCCGCACTGCCGATCCCCGGGTCAGACACCGGCGACTATCTGGTAAGGAATCTGATCGGCATCGACCCGGATCAGGGACTATTGGCAATCGGCGATCTGGCGCACCCAGGCATGGAGGTCCAGTTCGCCCGCCGCGACGCAGATACGGCGCGGGAAGATCTGGTGCATATGATCGAAGGGCTCCTGAGTCGCCTGCCCGGACCGGCGCGCGGTGCGCTCTACCACAGCTGTCTTGGCCGCGGACGGAATCTGTTCGGTGAGGATGCGGCCGAGATGCAGCTCGTGAAGCGCCTGCTCGGCGACGTACCGCTGGCAGGCTTCTATGCCAACGGCGAGATCTCGCACCACCGCTTGTACGGCTACACCGGTGTGCTGACGCTGTTCAGCTGAGCCGCCGGTCGCACATAACGCTGCGTCGGGTGCCGGCCGACCGTCAGAGCAACCTCAGGCCTGCGCGGCCTGCGAACCCCCGGACTGTTTGACCAGCGCGGCACGCACGCGGGACTCGATCTGCTGGGGGGACAATCCGGCGATCTCGAGTTGTTCGGCCTGCGTCGCATGTTCGATGAAGACATCCGGCAGACCGAGATTCAACACATTCGCCGCGATACCGGCGGAATGCAGCACTTCATTGACCGCAGAACCCGCGCCGCCCTGCACGACGTTTTCTTCCAGCGTCACCAGCAGCTCATGTTCGCAGGCCATCTGCAGAACCAACTCCTGATCGAGCGGCTTCACGAAGCGCATGTTGACGACGGTCGCATCGAGCCTGTCGCCCACATGGCGCGCGGACTGCAGCAGGGTGCCGAACGCCAGAATCGCCACGCTGCGGCCGTGCCTGACGATCTCGGCGCGACCCCAGGGAAGTGTATCGAAACCGTCACCGATCTCGGCGCCGATGCCGACGCCACGCGGGTAGCGCACCAATGCGGGCCCGGGATGGTCATAGGCAGTCTGCAACATCAGCCGACATTCGGCCTCGTCGGCAGGCGCCAGGATCGCCATATTGGGGATACAGCGCGCATAGCTAAGATCGAAAATTCCGGCATGGGTGGCACCGTCGGCCCCGACTTGACCGGCACGATCTACGGCAAAGGTCACATCGAGATCCTGCAGCGCAACATCGTGCAGCATCTGATCGTAAGCGCGCTGCAGGAAAGTCGAATAGATCGCAACCACCGGCTTGAGGTTCTCGCAGGCCATGCCGGCCGAAAAGGTCACCGCATGCTGTTCAGCGATGCCAACATCGAAATACCGTTCCGGAAAGCGCTTGGCGAACTTGACCAGGCCGGAGCCTTCGCACATCGCCGGGGTAACCGCCATCAGGCGTCCATCCTTCTCGGCGACGTCGCATACCCAGTCCGAGAATACCGAGGTGAAACTCTTGCCGGCCGACTTCTTAGCCATCTCGCCGGTCGACGGATCGAAAGGCGTGACGCCATGATAGACGCAGGGATCCCCCTCCGCCGGCGGGTAACCGTGGCCCTTTTGGGTGACGATGTGCAACAGTCGCGGCCCGCGCATCGCCTTCATATTGCTTAGCGTGCTGACCAGTAATGACACGTCGTGGCCGTCGATCGGGCCGATATAGTTGAAACCGAGTTCTTCGAACAGCGTACCGGGTGTCACCATGCCCTTCATGTGCTCTTCCCAGCGGTGCACCAGATCCTTCACCCCCGGCAATCCGCTTAGCACCTGTTTACCGCCCTCGCGCACCCGATTGTAGAAGCCGCTGGAGAGCACGCGCGCGAGATAGTTGCTGACGGCCCCGACCGGCGGCGATATCGACATATCGTTGTCGTTCAGAATAACCAGCAGATCGAGGTCGAGGGCGCCGGCGTGATTCAATGCCTCAAAGGCCATGCCGGCGGACAGCGCACCGTCGCCGATGACCGCGATGTGCTCGCGTTCCTCGCCGGCCGCATTGGCGGCCACCGCCATACCGAGCGCCGCGCTGATCGAGGTGCTCGAGTGACCGGCCCCGAAGGCATCGTATTCCGACTCGTCACGCTTTAGAAAACCGGAAAGCCCGTCTTTGGTACGCAGCGTATGCAGCCGCTCACGTCGTCCAGTCAGGATCTTATGAGGATACGCTTGATGACCCACATCCCAGAGCAGTCGGTCGTGCGGGGTGTTGAACACATGGTGCAGGGCGACCGTAAGCTCGACCACACCCAGTCCGGCGGCGAGGTGTCCACCGGTCTGCGACACCGTGTCGACCAGGAATTGCCGCACCTCCGCGGCCACTGCCGGCAGGTCGCTGGCGGGCAGTGCGCGGAGAGCAGCGGGAGAATCGATCCCCTCGAGCAGCGGGTATGTCGTACCGGGCGGGCTTTCTGGCATGTGATGGAACCTAGTTTTTGTTCGACAATCCTGTAGTTTAGCGCACCGAATCCGGGCGTTTGCGGGTTTTCCCGCGGATGTCCGCGACGACACAGGCTCGGAACCTCGAAATTCTCGCTATTTTTCCCGCGAAAGGCCATTGCGGCGTCGAAAGACCCTGTTCTGTGGCCGGAATTACTGCGGTGGCGCTCTGCACCAAGAGAACCGGCCGGATCGCATCGCTGGCGATTTGCGTTGCCGCGCCGGTTGCATGCGCGTTCCGGACGGCCCGCGCCTCGCGCCGGCCCGCCTCGCGGCCTCTTGGCCTCTCTGCTCACGTGGCAGTGAAAGGGCGACTATCCCGGAGTGCCGGTTTCTCGCTGCGGGCGAGCGATGCGTTTTATAATCGGCGCCTCGAGGATCGCGGGAACGAAGGCCACCGAATGACGGCTCTCCGGGTGCTTAGGCGCGGGCTGCATCTAGTGCTGCATGTGTTGCTCGGAGTGCTTCTGACGCCCGTCATCGTGACCCGCCAGGCGACTGGTGAATTGCGAACTCACCCCGATGTCACCTCCTGGTGGCACAACCGCCTGGCCGATATCCTCGGCGTACAAATCACAGTGGCGGGGTATCGTCCGCGGGCGCCGGCACTCCTGGTAAGCAACCACGTCACCTGGCTCGACATCGTCGTCCTCGGCGGGCTGACCCATACCGATTTTCTGTCCAAGTACGAAATCCGCGAGTGGCCGCTGATCGGCTGGCTTGCCGCCCGCTCCGGAACCCTGTTCATCCGTCGTGGTCACGGGGAGGCCGGCGCGATCAGCGAACAGATTGCCCAGCGACTGCGCGAGAAGCGCATTCTGACCTTGTTTCCTGAGGGAACGACCACGAATGGACGTGAGGTGCGGCCCTTTTTCTCGCGCCTGTTCGGCGCCGCACTGGATACCGGTACGAACGTCGTTCCGGTCGCGCTGCGCTACCATATAGACGGTGATCATGACCCTACAGCTCCCTACACGGATCAGCAATCGCTCGGCGAAAATCTGCGTGGCCTGATCGTACGCAGGCGAACCACCGTTCATGTAGTGTTCGGCGGGCCAATCGTGCTGCAGGGTCACTCCCGCAAACAGATCGCCGAGCTGGCGCGCGGCGACATCGTGCGTGCGCTGCAGGATCCTACGCAACGCCCGCTGCGGCCTCGCGACGAAAAACGGTGAGATATGCAGGCTGGGCGGCGCTTGATCCGCGACGTGCGAGAATGACCCCATGTCGCGGCGTTTCGACACCCTGATCCTGGGCCAGGGGCTTGCAGGCAGCGCCCTGGCCTGGCGACTTATCGAGGCCGGCCAGCAGGTCTGCGTGATAGACGACGGGCATCTAAGTGCGTCTTCCCGCGTTGCCGCGGGTCTCATCAATCCGTTGGCCGGGATGCGCTTCAGCCGCAGGCCACAGCTGGACGACTGGCTGGGCTCCTCAGATCGCTGGTATTCGGATCTGCAGCATCGCCTGCAGCGACGTTTCCTGCACGCCTGTCCTATGCTGCGCCTCTTCCGATCCCCTGAGCAGCAACGCTTCTACCACCGCGTCGCGGAGGATACGGCCAATCGCGATCTGCTCGGAGAGCGCTTCGACAGCGACCAGTGTCCGGAACCCGTATCGGCACCCTGCGGCGGTTTTGTCCAGCAGCGCACCGGATATGTCGATATGCCGGAATTGCTACGCCATCTGCGTCGTTGGCTGACGCATCACGGTGCCCTCTACGAATGCGCCCTCGATTATCGGGAGATTGAGCCAACCGCGGACGGGGTGGCAGCGGCCGGCCTGGGCGCCGACCGGCTGGTCTTCTGCGACGGTGCGCGAGTGCGCCTCAATCCCTGGTTTGACTGGCTGCCGTTGGCGCCGGACAAGGGCGAGATACTGAATCTACAGGTTGCGGACCGGCAGCTCAGATACATTGTCAACGCCGCCCATTGGCTGGTGCCGCTCACGAACGGTGAGATCCGCCTCGGCGCCACCCACGACCATCAGTCGCTTGATAACGCGCCCACCAGCGGCGGCAGGCAGCAGCTGTTGCAGGGGCTGGAGAGGCTGCTGCCGGGGGCACAATTCCAGGTGGTCGCGCATCAGGCCGGCGTGCGTCCCGCCACGCGTGATCGCTACCCGTTGCTCGGCCGGCATCCGCAATTCCCGGCGCTCTGGGTCTGCAACGGCTTCGGTGCGCGGGGCACGCTGACCATACCCTGGTATACCCGGTGTCTCGCCGAACACCTGGTCCGCGCGGCCCCCCTGCCCGCCGAGGCGGATATCCGGCGCTGCACATGAGGTATCGGCCGCTCACCGGCGTGGCCCAACAGGCCGTCTCGGGCATAGTGCACGCCGGGGATCTGGCAATCGACGCGACGGTTGGCAATGGCCACGATCTGTTGTTTCTCGCACACCAAGTCGGTACTGAGGGCCGGGTGCTGGGTTTCGACGTCCAAGCCACCGCATTGCAGCAGGCTCGGACGCGAATTGCGGAGGCCGGGCTCGCGAATAAGGTCAGTCTGCGCCTATGCGGGCACGAACTCATGCTCGCTACGCTACCGGGCGACTGGCGGGGTAGGGTTGCGGCGGTGATGTTCAACCTGGGTTATCTGCCGGGATTCGACAAGTCACTGGTCACACGGGCGGAGACGACGGTGCTCGCGCTGAGCCAGGCGCTGTCCGTTCTGCGCGCCGGCGGTCTGATCTCATTGCTGGCCTATCGCGGCCACCCTGGCGGCGCTGCCGAGGTGGCCGCGATAGATGCCTGGCTGGCGCAACGCGGCGATCAATGTCGGTTGGTCAGACACGACTCACCCGGACCGGTACTCTATCTGGTCGAACGCCTCGCGTGACCCAGCGCGGAGATCAGTCGCCCAGACGTTGCAGCCGAAAGCTGACCGCGCTGCCGTCGTCCGCGCCCCCCTGAGAGAAAGTCCAGCCATCCTCCAGCGGCAGCTCAATGCTCCTCTCCGGGGGCAACGCAGCGACCTCCCGCACTCGTGCTACCTGCCTCTCGGGGTCACGCCTGGTCTCGACATCCTGGCGTTTGCCGAGCACCTGCTTGCCCCGTTCGGCGAGTGCAAACCAGTTTTCCGCGCGGACGCCTTCGTCGACGCACTCGTAGGTGACGGCCAGATAGTTGCCCGGTGGCTGGTAACCCGGCTGCAGCCGAACGCGCCCCTGCATCAGGCTGCCACCGACCGGGAAGGCGGCGAAGCGCACACGCGGGGTCTGGTGCAGCGTCAGGTTACTGTCGAGGTAAGTGCCCGCGACTTGCCGACAGCGGAACCAACCCGGTGGGTGCGAGATTCCTTCCACCCGATCCAACCAACGGGCGCTGCCGCTACCGAGCAGGTAGTCGCCATCGCGAACCTGAAACTGGATCACCACCTCCCAGGGTATGCGGATGCCGCCGCCGAAGCCGGATTCGCCGAAGACGAAGCTGTGGTGTCCGCTGATCTGCAACTGCCAGCTGCCTTGCGTCGTCTCGGCAGCTGCGCACTGCAGTCCTGGGATCACCAACGCCCACAAAAGCACCCAATAAGCGCCCGGCCTCATGTCCTTTGGCCCGGCGCGTGGATAAGACGCGCAATGATCTCGGGCTGGCACAATGTCAACCACTTTGAAAGGGAAGCACATGCTTGGTTCGCGGCTCGCAGCCAGATTCCTTGTGCCGCTGCTCGACCCGATAGAGTGCCTTGGCAAAATCACCGATCAGCCGGTCATGCAGTTCGCGGGCGCTGGAATGGTAATAGACGAGTTCGATCGGCGCCGGCCGATTGAGGTCATCGCGCTGCCGGTCGCGGCGGAACCGCCAGGCCAGCATAATCAAGCGTCCGCCCTCACCGTCACGCACCGCATAGGCCTGATTATCGACAAAGATGATCTCTTGCGCATCGATCACGGCCTGCAGCTGCATCGTGCGGACCGGAACGAAGACGTGTGCATAATCGCAGCGTGACAACAGCAGGCGGCACCGATTGAACAATGCAGCCGGGATGTGGACATCCTCACGAGCGATCTCGTCCGGCCGAAAAAAGGTAACGCGCTCAATCCTCATCATGTTCAGCGCGCGTGCGTCGTTTCATCTATCGTCATCTAAACCCGCGTCCGGATCCCAACCGAGTTCTCGCGCCCGGGCAATTGCCGCATCATAGATCTCACGATGCCTCAAGGTCAGCTCGGGCGGCAGATTGGATACCATGTGGCCGTATTTACCCCATTCCTGGGTAACTTGCTCGTAGAGCGCTTGCACACCCTGCACCGTCCAGCCTTCGCAGGTCTCGGTCTCAGGGATCAAGCCGAACAGCCAGGCATCCCGAACAATGTTGCCCGTGGTGTTCATCGCTCCCAGCGGGTCTTTGTCTATCCCAATGTATTTCTTCGAGTTCATTTCGAAATTCTGCCCAACGGTGTACGCTGAGTCGAGTCTATCAAAAGGCCTGCGGCGACCTAATCCTCGATGCAACGAAACAGTTTGACGGTCTTGGACTACCTGCGACACGGCGAACCCAGCGGCGGCAATCGTTACCGTGGCAACGGCGTAGACGACCCGTTGTCCGAGAAGGGCTGGCAGCAGATGCGGGAGGCGGTCGCCGGGTTCGACAGCTGGCGGCTGATCGTCAGTTCGCCCATGCGCCGCTGTGTCGAGTTCGCCGAGTGGCTGGCGAGCGAACGCGGCATCCCTCTGCGTTTGGAGCACGACCTGCGCGAGGTGGGATTCGGCAGCTGGGAGGGTGCGGTGCGCGAGGAGCTCATGATAGAGCGCAAGGAAGAATATGACGCCTTCCACCGCGATCCAGTCAACAACCGGCCGCCCGGCGCGGAACCGCTGCATGACTTCGGCCGACGCGTCGGTAAGGTATTCGATCGCCTGACCGATACCCAGCCCGACCAACACCTGCTGGTGGTTGCCCATGCCGGCGTCATTCGGGCCACGCTGGGACATATCACCGAGGCGCCGGCCGTCACTTGGTACCGCACGGACGTCAGCTATGCGGGGATTTCGCGTTTCGCTCAAGACAGGCGGGGTCCACGGCTGGTTATGCACAACTGGCGGCCGAGGTTGTAAGCTATCGGTCGAATGGCCCCCGCTGCGGTGAGCCCCGATCTCCTGACGTCGAGACAACGCCATGGCCCTGGCCCGCCTGATTTTCCGCGTATTGCTGGTCCTGTTGATCCTGCTCGCGGTGATCGGCATGCTCCTGCCGTCCTCCGCAAGAGTCGAGCGCAGCATTGTCATCGATGCCCCGGCTGAAAGAATCTTTGCGCACCTCAACGGGATGCGCGCCTTCCACGCCTGGTCGCCATGGTCGGATATCGACCCGCAGACCGAGTATCGCTTCGAGGGTCCAGAGCAGGGCGTCGGCTCGCGCATGGTCTGGCAGAGCGGCGGCGACCAGGTCGGATACGGCAGCCAGGAAATTACGGAAAGTATCGCCAACCAGCGTGTCGACATGCAGCTGGAGTTCGGCGACAAGGGCGACGGCCGCGCGACCTTCCTGTTGGAACCCGACGGCGCATCAACCCGCCTGCGCTGGCAGTTCGATACCGACTTCGGCTGGGATGTCTTCGGCCGTTATGTCGGGCTCATGCTCGACAGCATGATTGGCACTGCCTACAACAAGGGGCTCAAGACATTGAAGACACAGGTCGAAGAGGCGACTACCGCCCAGTGAGTGGTTGCGCGGCAACAATATGCTGCGAACAGCCACGCCGGGGCAGCACCAGTAAAAGGCCCGCACAATGCATCACCGGTTGCGCAGTCCCAACCAAAAAACGACCACCAGCCCGCCACCGATTGTCAGGCCCAGCGCCTCGCTGGCCACCTGCCAATGCCCGCTCGCCAGCAGCGCCAAACCTGCGATGCTAGCCAGCGCCAGCAATACAAAACCTACAGCTAACCAATGTTGGTCTGGTCGCGACATCCCTATACTCGTGGATTGGCACTCGGACTTCTGAGGACACCGATGATGGCAGAGGCGCTCGGCCACAACAGCTACCAGATCGATACCGGACTCTACCGCCCTCGGCACGCCGCGTGCTATCTGATCGAAGATGGCGGCGAACTCGCGATCATCGACACGGGCACCCAACATTCGCTGCCGCGGATAAAAGACGCCATCGCGGCGATCGATGCGGACCTGACGCAGGTGCGTTATGTGATTCCGACCCATGTGCATCTCGATCATGCCGGTGGCGCCGGTCAACTGATGCGCGACTGCCCGGGGGCGACACTCATCGTGCATCCAAAGGGCCAGGCACACATGATCGATCCTGGAAAACTGCAGGCGGGGGCCACCGCCGTGTACGGCGAAGAGGCCTTCCGACGTGATTTCGGTGAACTTCTACCGATCCCGGAGGACCGGACTTTGGCCGCTGCCGATCGGCAGACCTTCGAACTCGGTAATCGAATGCTGCAGTTTCTGCACACCCCCGGACACGCCAACCATCATGGCTGCATATTCGACCACCGCAGCGGCTACCTGTATACCGGCGACACATTCGGCCTTGCCTACACCGAGTTTCGCGACACGGCACCACTGCTGGTCGCAACGACGACGCCGGTAGCCTTCGATCCCGACGCATGGTTTGCCAGTCTCGAGCACATGTTGGGACTGAATCCGGTAGCCTGCTGCCTGACACATTTCGGCAAAATCGACCAGCCGCAGGCACATGTCGACATGCTGCGCGAGAGCATCCAGGCGCATGTAGCCATCGCGCTGGCCGAGGAACCACGGGATACCACTGGACGCACCACACGCCTGAAGACCGCAGTTGAGAGGCTTCTGGTCGATGCGGGCTGCGCTCACAGCGGCCTTTCGGCCGACGAGGTAAGGCAGATCTTTGCCTCGGATATCGAGCTCAACGCGCAAGGACTCGAGGTCTGGTTGGCGCGTCGGGCAAAAAGGGCGCCATAGCGACACCCTAAGGGCACGACTGCAGACGAGGAATAGCGAAGCTGGCCGGTGCCGTTATAATCCTTAGCCTACCCTCACCCAGATCACGCAATGCAAAAGACAGACGACCTTCGTATTCGCGCCATCCAAGAGGTGGAGTCGCCCGCGCGCGTGCACGAGCGCCATCCGATTACCGAGCGAGCGGCACAGACCGTTTACGGGGCGCGCTCGGCGATCCACCGGATACTCACGCGTGAGGACTCTCGCCTGTTGGTCGTGGTTGGCCCCTGCTCGGTTCACGATCCGGAAGCCGCCCTTGAATATGCCAACAAGCTGATCCGCGTGCGCAAACCCCTCAAGGAGGACCTGTTGATCGTCATGCGCGTCTACTTCGAGAAGCCGCGCACCACCGTCGGCTGGAAGGGCCTGATCAACGACCCCGACCTCGACGAGAGTTTTCAGATCAACAAGGGCCTCAATCGCGCCCGCGAGCTCCTGCTGCAGGTCAACAACCTGGGGTTGCCCGCCGGCACCGAATTTCTCGATCTGATAAGCCCGCAGTACGTCGCCGATCTCATCAGCTGGGGTGCGATCGGTGCACGCACCACCGAAAGCCAGGGGCACCGCGAATTGGCCTCGGGACTGTCTTGCCCCGTCGGCTTTAAGAACGGCACCGACGGCACCATGAAGATCGCGGTCGACGCGATGCGCGCGGCCGAACGCCCGCACGTGTTTCTATCGCTGACCAAGGCCGGTCATTCGGCAATTTTCAGTACTACCGGGAATCCGGATACCCACGTCATCCTGCGCGGCGGCAGGCGCCCCAACTATGACACGGAATCCGTGGCCGAGGTCACGCAGCAGATGCTGGACGCAGGACTGACGCCGAATCTGATGATCGACTTCAGCCACGCCAACAGCCGTAAGCAACACGATAAGCAGATCGACGTCGGCGAGGATGTCGCGCGCCAGATCGCGCGCGGAAATCGCAACATCATCGGCGCAATGATCGAGAGCCATCTGGTCGCCGGCCGACAGGATCTAGCCGGCGATAGCGATGGGCTGATCTATGGCCAGAGCATCACCGACGCCTGCCTTGGCTGGCAAGAGAGCGAGCCGCTGCTGGAAATCCTGGCCGAGGCGGTACGCAAACGTCGCGAGACGCCCCTAGAGGCTTAACGCTGTTTGGCTGCAATTTTACCAGTCGCCGCGATGCCGAGGCATTTCCAGGCCACCCTGAAAATCTCATCAGCTTGCTGCCGTGGACACCGCCATGCTCGCTTCGGCACAATTCGGTCGGGGCGCCACTCAAAAGTCTTCGAAGCCTGCCTTGCGAAACCATTCCTTCGCCTTTCCCTCATCGCGCTCGACCGCGTTGCCCTCACGATACATCATGCCAATCGTCGTCATCGCCCCCTGCAGGCCCTGGTCGGCGGCCCGACTAAACCACGCCAGGGCCTTGGCGCCGTCCTGATCGACACATTCGCCCTGTAAATACATAAACCCGAGACCATGCTGGGCCAGCCCGAGGCCGGACTCCGCGGCAGCGCGCATGTACCGCAGCGCCATCGGCTCGTTCCTGACCATGCCGAGGCCGTTTTGCGCCATGATCGCCATCCGATACTGGGCCTCGGAATTCCCATCTTCGGCCAAGGGCGCCAGCAGACGTGTCGCCGCGGTAAAGTTTTTCGATTCGAACGCGGCAATGCCGCTGCTCAAGTCCATATCCAACCCGTCGTCTTGATCCATTGCTGCTCATGCCCCTGTGTTTGAGGTTGGCGGTCGGTAGCCTGGCGGACGAAGCGCCACGCGACAGTTTACAGTGACACAGACTCGTCCGAACCGATCGTGGAATGCGTAGACAAACGCCGGTGTCGCCCGTCCACGACCGCTGAGCTGCCGTTGGATCGCCTGCTCTTGTTCGGGCGTCAGCACGAAGCGCAGTTCCATGTCAGTTCGGCTTTCGTGCACAAAATCCAGGGACAGCTGGCGTGTCCACACCTGGTGTCCCGGGAACACCCGGTTGCAGGCCAGGGCTGCAATCGGGTCAGCGACGCAGGCCATTGCACCACCAAACATTCCACCCCCCGGATTCCGGTTAGGCCGCAACGGCAACAGCAGGCGGACGGTACGCCATCCCTGGCTTAGTTCAAGCACCCTGACGCGCAAGGCACGAAACGGCGGATACCACTCCAGACGCCTTGCCGGCGGTAGCCTGTGTCGCAACATTTCCGGCAAGCGCATCGCGTTCCATCACCCTGCCGAGGACCCTAGACGCGTCATTCAGACAGACCCTCGCTGACCCAACCTCGCCACTGCTTCAACAACGCGGAATGCGAAGCGGCCATGGCAATGCGTGGCCCCAGAGAAAGTTCCGCTAGCCAATCGCCACTGTAGTCCGCAAGCACGCCACCTGCGCCGCCGCTTTCCTCGAGTACCAATCGCCCGGCGGCATAATCCCAAAGCTTCTGCCCACCGTGGAGATAAAGATGGCAGCGGCCACGAGCGAGCCAGCACCAATCCAGTGCCACCGATCCGAAACTGCGCTGCGAGCGAAATGGCGAGCGCCTGGCGATTGCCATGATCAAGCGCTCGGGTAGACGTTTGAGATCTACTATGGCCATAGCCTCGTGCAGCGTTGACGGCCTTGCGGCGGTGATCAAGGAGCGTTCATTCAGCCAGGCACCCTGCCCGCGCAATGCGCAGAAACACTCTTCGCGCACTGGATCGTAGACCACACCGGCCTGTACCTTGCCATCCACAAGCAGCGCCAAGGACACCGCGAAAAACGGGATGCCGGCGGCGAAGTTACTGGTGCCGTCCAGGGGATCGAGGCACCAAAGTCCACGACCGGGTTCTGCCAGTAGGCCCTCCTGCTGCGCAGTGCGCATCTCCTCACCCAGCAACGCATAATTGGGCCAGTGCGTCGCAAGTTCGTCCTGCAAACGCTGCTGCAGCGCCAGATCCGCTGCTGTAACCAAAGTGCCATCTGCCTTGGTATCCGAGCCTACGGACTCGAAGCGAGTCATCAGCTCGTCGCGCGCGGCCGCCCGCACCAAGTTTTGCAGTAACTGCAGTTGATGTGTATCGATCATTCCGATTAAAGGATAGCGAAACAGCGCCGTTGCAGTGGATAATCCCACGGCGTAGTTCCGAAGGGGAATCCCCCTCTTGATCGGCGGCACCCCAAGGCCTACTCTCAAGGTCTCGAATCCGTAAGGAAAAAATCATGGTGCATAGGCGCCACCTCTTTTTGTTGTCGCTATTGCTCAGTCTGAGCCTGGCCGGTGTGCCTGCGGCTGCCGACCTGATCGATCAGCGCACCAACTTCGAAAAGGCAGAGAAAGCGCTGCAGCGCGGCGAGTTAGATGAGTTCGATCGTCTGCGGACCGGTCTCCGCGACTACCCTCTTTACCCCTATCTCGAATACCAAGCCCTGCTCCGGGATCTTGCTCAGGCCGACGCGAAAACGATAACGGCATTCCTAGATTCGTATGCGGCGACACCACTATCCGAGCGCCTGCGTGCCCGCTGGCTGGATCAACTTGCCAAGCAGGGTCGCTGGTCCGACTACCTGGAGTTCTACCAGCCCTCGAGCAACGTCCTGCGCCGCTGCCAAAAACTGCAAGCTCTAATCGCCACCGGGGAGTCTCGGGCCGCCTTCGATCAGGTGCCGGAGATCTGGCTGCATGGCGAGTCCCGCCCCAGCGCCTGTGACCCGGTCTTTGCTGCCTGGACAGAGGCCGGTTACCGCACGCCGGAGATGATCTGGCAGCGCATCGAAAAGGCCATGGAGGCCGATGAATGGCGCCTGGCTCAGTACCTTGGCCGCACGCTTTCCGACACGGACCGTGTTTGGCTCAAGCGCTGGATCGACCTGTACCGCAACCCTGACGGTGCGGACGACGGCGGCCGTTTTGAACAGGCACATGCCTATCGCGAAGCGATGCTGTCGCACGCCGTGCGCCGCTTGGCACGCTGGGACGGGCCTGAGGCACGCGAACTTTGGCAACGCATTAAGCCGCGCTATGCGTTCACCTCGGAGCAGATTCAGCGCACTGAGCACTACATCGTTCGCAATCTGGTTCGCTCGCCTGGGGAAGAGGACTATGCATTCATTCGCCAGGTGGCGGTCGGCAGCAGCGACCTGAGGGTCCATCAGGCCAGGATACGGGCCGCGTTGCGCAGCGAGGATTGGCGGCAGGTACTTCGTTGGATCGCCGATCTGCCGAAAACCGAACGTGATCGGGAAAGTTGGATGTACTGGTCGGCCCGCGCTCTCGAAGGCGTGGGTGAAACCAAGTCAGCGAAGGCGGTTTATGAGCAGGTAGCGAAAGACCGCAGCTACTATGGCTTCTTGGCCGCCGACCGTATCGGTGTCGACTACCACCTCACCCATACCGAGACCCCGGTGTCACAGGCACAGATCGCACAGATTGCCGCCCTCGATGGCATAGCACGCGTTGATGAGTTGTCTGCACTGAGACGGCTTATCGACGCCAGCCGCGAATGGCGTGACGCAACCCGCGATATGAGTCCTGAGCAGCTCAAGGCCGCAGCCAAGCTCGCCGAGCAGCGGGGCTGGCATGATCGAGCGATCTTTGCGCTGGCGCGCACCGGCTACTGGGACGATCTCGAATTGCGCTTTCCCTTGGAGCACGCCGAACTTGTCGAGGAAAACGCGAGCCGCCAGGGAATCGATGACGCATGGGTGTTCGCAGTCATGCGGCAGGAAAGCGCCTTCATGAATAACGCGCGTTCCCATGCCGGCGCCATGGGTCTGATGCAGCTGATGCCTGCCACGGCGCGCAACGTCGCACGCAAGATTCTCCGACAGGCGCCGCCGCGGCCCCACGAACTGCTCGAGCCGGACACCAACATCGCGCTGGGTAGCGCTTACCTCCGGCAGGTGAAGAGCAAACTGGGTGGCAGCATGGTGTTAGCGACTGCAGCATATAACGCCGGACCGCAGCGGGTGACCGGCTGGTTGCCGGAGAAGACACTTCCAGCCGACATCTGGATCGAGCTGGTCCCGTTTGCAGAGACCCGGGATTACCTGCGGCGTGTTCTGGCCTACATGGTGATCTATGAAAAACGCATGGGGAAGGATCCGACGCGTCTGGCCGAGCGTCTGCACCCAGTGCCACCGGATGTCGAGCAGATCCGCAGTGCCCAGGCCCCGAGGCCGCTCGCCTCAGCCAGCTGACTTAGCCTTTTCGGTCATGCGGTCGCGGATTGCGCGCACCTCGGCTGGATCCATACGTTTCAACAGCTTTTGTATGTAGTCTTCGGCGCGCTTGCTGCCGTTGACATGAGCAAGTGACAGCCACTGCATTGCCGCCGCATCGTCACGCACCACGCCCTTACCTTCCATCAGCATGCGACCCAATGCGAACTGCGCCGTTGGCATGCCCTGATCGGCAGCCTTTAAATACCATTTTACGGCCTGTGCGATGTCTTTTCTCGCTCCATACTGCGCAAAGCGATACATGGTACCGACTACATATTGCGCCTTTGCCGAACCGCGCTGGGCCGCCAACATATAGAGATCTCGCGCGCGTCCCTCGTCCATGACAACACCGGTGCCGTTGGCAAACATCCAGGCCAGGGTGATGAGCGCTTTCTCGTGCCCCTGCGCCGCTGCGCGCTCAAACCAGTGATGGGCCTGCTCGTAGTCCAGGGCGACACCGTCACCGTTGCCGTACATCACACCGAGTCGGAACTGAGCCTCGGCATTGCCGCCATTGGCAGCCTTACGCACTGCGGCCTCGGCGCGCAGTTGGTCTGGATTGAACGTCGCTGAATGTTCGTCATCCGCCATTCGTCAAAAATCCTCAAACTCGGCCACGCCTATTTCCAGACTATCGAGACCGGGTGAAATCTGCCGAGACGAAATCGGACAAGTTGCGGCGACCGTAGGCCGTCGCAAACAATATCCAGCGCTGGCGTCGCTCGTTTACGCCCGGACACTACTCGCTGCATTCAATGGTGAACAGGATTCGGACTACGGCCGCCCGGCCGCGGAGCCCTGTGCTTCAGCCCGTCAGCGCGAGGTAAGCGCCTGGATGATGCGGTCTTCCATCTCAATGCGGACGGCGAGCTCTTCCCCCAGCTTACTGAGATCGCGGTCAAGTTGATGCAGATCGAGCGTGTGATCCGAGGCATCGTATTTGTCATTGAACTCCACAGCGACCTCCGAGGCCTCGGCAATCCGTGGGTAGACTTCACGCGCGACCGCAACGACCTGGCTACGGCGTTCGCGGCCAGCAACAATGCGTTCGTAGATCTCAAAGTGACCGAAGGCGGAATAATCGATCAGGACCTGACAAAATTCCTGGAGGACATCAACACCCGGACTCGCGTCGTTGTATGGCTCTAGGCCGGCGACTCGACAGAACATGGCCAGCATCTCCTGCCGTTCGTTCAGCAGCTTTCGAATCATCCCGCGGGTACCCTCGCGGCGATCGGACATTTGTGGCTCAGTCATGGTCATTGTTGTGTTCCCGGCTCATCCCCCAGCTTGTGTAGTTTACTCCGAATCAGGCGTGCGTAAACTGCAGGAGAACGCATTGTCAAGAAGAACAGCTGCAGGGGTTAACGGGCGCCTCCGGCTGTGACATATTCGAGCGGTGAATAAACTTCCCGTGCTCTGTTTGTGCTGCAGCCTTGCACTCGTGATACCCGCCCCCGTTGAGGCGATTTACGCCGACGATAACCCTTTCGTCGAAGCGATGCTGCGTATGATGGAAATCTTCGGCCTGATCGATCGCAGCCGGCTACCGCATGGTGTGCCCTATCTGCCCGGCTACGGCCAGTCATGGGCACCGGGCATGGATGGCATTTCCGGTTACACGGGTATCGGGCCGCCAATGGGAATGTCATCAATCTACGGCGCGGGCGGATGGCCTGGCCCTGGGCAGATGCCCGGGCCAGCCGGTTGGCCGCCAGCGGGTTTTGCCGGCGCACCTGGCGCCTGGGGCCATCCAGGCAGGTTTGCACCGCGCTCTGGCAGCGTCCCAAGCGGCTATCTCGACGGTGCCTGGGAACTCGATAAGGGCGGTTTCGTGATCATAAAAGGCAATATTGCACGCCTGTTTGTTTCGCCCGAACGATCGCAGGATTTCACGATCGGCTACGACCGTTATCGACTCTGGTGGCGCCCCAGAGGCACCCATTCGACATCGCATTATCGCTATCAAGTCCGCGACGGCAGGATGATAATGCAAGATAGTGAGGGTAGAATGCTGCTGCTACGCCGGCGTCGCTAACCTGCCCCACAGCACTTGAGCGCGGCCGCGCCGCAAGGCAAAATCGCCAGGCCTTCCAACCTTCCCGATCACTTGGCATCACGGCAGGCACGATCCGGAGCAGCATTTTTTCGCATGAGAATCCAGCGCATTGCTCTGATTGGTGGTTCTGGCTTTGTCGGTCGACACCTCACTACACTTTTGCGAAACCGCGGCTATCAGTGTCGGGTAATCACACGACATGCGTATCGCCACCGAGAGCTGCGCACGGTCGCAGAAGTGATTGAGGCCGACCCATTCGATGGCACTCAACTTATTGCGGGACTCCAGGGCTGCGATGCGGTGATCCATCTGGTGGGTATCCTCAACAGCAGGGGTGGGCAGCGTAGCTTCCGCCGCATGCACGTCGAGCTGGTCGAGCATGTGGTAGGCGCCTGCCAAGCGGCGAAGGTCGTCCGCTTGTTGCATATGAGCGCGCTCAACGCCGATCCGGCAACCGGCAGCAGCGAGTACCTGCGCAGTAAAGGCGAGGGCGAAAACAAGGCGCGCATACTCGCAAAACCCGGGATCGCGGTGACCAGCTTCCGACCATCAGTGATCTTCGGGCCGGATGACAGTTTTCTCAATCGCTTTGCGGCATTGCTGAAGATTCCCGGCCCACTGCCACTGGCCTGCCCCGACGCAGAATTTTCGCCAGTTTATGTCGGCGATGTGGCTGAGGCGTTCGCAAACGCGCTCGAGGATCGCAACACATTCGGTCATCACTATGAACTTTGCGGCCCCAAGAACTATACGCTGGAAGAGTTGGTTCGGTTCGTCGCCTATCACAGCGGTCGCTATAAAGGCATCGTCCGGTTACCGGACTGGGCGGCCCGCCTGCAGGCGTCGGTTCTCCAGTACTTTCCCGGTCAGCCCTTTACACCCGACAACTATCTTTCACTGCAGACATCGAGCGTGTGCAGTCAGGATGGCCTGGGCTTGCTTGGCGTCGCCGCCACCTCGCTGGAAAACGCTGCGCCGCGTTTCCTCGGCCAGGGCGGCAAAAGCGGGCGCCTGGACCGTCTTCGACGCATCAGCCAGCGCTGAGGAGCCTGGCCGCAACGCCGGTCAGATTGGAAAGAATACCGTCGAGACGACGCCTTGCAGTACATTTTTTATCTGTCGGTTGCTGGTCTCCGCAACGATCTGCGCCATATGATCCTGTAGGCCAATCAGCTTGCCGGCCAGGCGCTCAAAGCTGAGATCGCCACCCCCCTTGAACGAGTTGCTGTACAAGTAAAGCTGGCCGTTGAGATCGCGGTCGTGGCCGAGCTTCCAGAATGCCGTCTCAAAATTGCGCGCGAGATAATAGAGCTTTTGCGGATCGAAAACGTCGTGCAGGTAGAAACTATTCTTACCGCCATAGGCATCGAGTAGCATGGTTCGCATTCCCTCGATGAAGGCCGCCACACGATCGCCGGGATAGCTCGCATCGAAAGCCAGGCTGATGGCTGCAGCCGACCTTTTCCCTTCCAGGTCTGGATAGTATTTCAGGCGACGCGGCCCGAATAACGCATTAAGGGCAGCTTTCTGCGAGGCGTGTCGCCCGCGCAGCACCTGGTTTGGGTTACGCACGTACAGCTTGCGGGCCAGCTCGCGCAGATACTTGAGGCTGTGGCGCACATTGATATCGGCCACCAGATCGATGTCGCCCTTGATGACATCAGTGACTTCGAAATCACGCGAGTGCAGCGGATAATCCTTTGTCGGACTTGGTTGGCAAGCGCACAGCAGCGCGAAAGCGCATAGCAGAATACAACGCCTAGCCTGCATATCTCACCGTTTTTCGTAACGAGGGCGCCGAGAC
>JBATKF010000077.1:0-3889 GCA_049669185.1 Sedimenticolaceae bacterium
GGCCTGCGCAACGCGCGCCTGGGTGACTGTGATCTTGGCGCGGTCGCGCGCGGCCAGCGCCTCGAGGTATTCCTTGGTATGTTTGTCACGCTCGCTGATCTGCCGATCACGCTCCAGCAATAGCTCGCGGTCGTCCAGTACCGCCAGGACCTGGTCTTTCTCCACGACATCGCCAGCGCGCGCATTGGCCGCCGCGAGATAGCCGGCCATGGGTGCCACCACCGCCTGCTGCAGCGTGCCCTCGATCAACGACCGGGCCGAAACCCGATGTTCCGTCTGCAACAGGCTGGCCGCGACCAGTCCGACCGCAAGCGCGGCGGCGATGACCTTCAGGCGCAGGTTCCCGGCCCCGAACAGCCGCCGGGCCGGATCCTGCCCACCGTCCAGCAGCCGGCGCGACAAGGAGCGCTCTTCGCGCTGTTTGAGGTACAGCGTCGGCCCGATATGGCCCGTGAACTGCGCCAAGAGGTCAGCGATCGACCGATCGAATAGCGTGATCTGCTCCCATTGCAGGGTCAGCGCACCGATGACCTTGTCGCCGCCCTTGATCGGCATCGAGCAGACCGCCCCGATACTCTGCTCGTCGATCAGACGCCGATGTGCCCGGTTCAGACCGCGCGCCTCACCGGTCATCATAGGCAGCGAGAGCGGCTGTTCCTGATCGATGCACTCCTCCATGGCCGCCTCGATCAGACTCAGCGACTCCACCCGACGATCGAACTGCATCTGGTGCGAAACAGCCACGACCTGGACTTGCAGCCCGTTGCGCATGCCGAGCCCTACATGAGTACAGCCAAGCTTGTCGGCCAAAAGGCTACACAGCTGATTAGCCACCACGGGCAGCGGTAAGTCCTGGGTCAGCAAGGTCACGGCCTGCATCGCCACGGCCGACGGATCAATGCCATGTGCACCGCCCCGAATCAGTGCCTGATTCAGCCATACCGCTCCCCACTGCACCAATTGCAGCACGGCGCGGCGCTGGACCTCGGAGCGCATCTCCATGGCCAGGACCACGACTCCCAATGGGGTCAGGCCATGAAAAATCGGGTAGGCAACGAAGTCGAGGACCTCCTTTTTCGGGCTTTCTTTGTCCAGCGCCTTCTGGATCAGCCCCGAGCCATTGTGCATCGCCTTGACCGCCGCATTGCGCATGGCTTTGGTCCCAGGGGCATCGCCCGGCCAGCAGGCGGACTGCTCGATCAAATGGAACTCCGCGGTCGGCGTGACATACACCGCGCCGCGCTGTACACCGGAGATCATCTGGCATTGCCAATCCAGCCAGCGCTCGACGTCCCCCGCCATTGGCTCGCCGGCAGGGATCGCCTCCGCGGCGTGGCGTCTTGTCTTAGGACGCGCGGCCTTGCGCTTGGCCGTGGCTGCACTGCGGGCAGCCTGGGGCTTCTGTCCACTTTCGTGGGCCGCATTCGCAGTTGGTATTGGAGAAGGAGTCGACACCCGGTCAATTACCGTTCGCAGAGCACTTGAGGAAAGAGCGGCCGACGCTGCCCTTTTTTGAGGGTCGTCTTGTACCAATCGGGTGCGGAACGCCCGGCATTGAGGGCCGCGGCGCGATGAGACGGGTTAATGGAGCGTCCGAACTGTCAGAGACAAACACGGCAGCGCAGCCCGATACAGTGGGCCGGCTCAGTCGCTGTCCGGCTTGTCGGGTTGGCGCAGGCGCGCGGTAAGTTCGTTGGGGCCGACCGGTTTGCTGCAGAAATAGCCCTGATAATGGTCACATTTGATCTTCTGCAGGAACGCCAGCTGTGCCGCCTCTTCGACGCCCTCCGCACAGACCTGGTATCCCAGCTTGTGCGCCAGGAAGGTTACCGCGGTCACCAGTGCGCGGTCCTCGCGGGACTTCGCGCATTCGATGATGAAAGACCGATCGATCTTGACCTCGTCGACCGGCAGGCGCTTGAGATAACTCAACGACGAATAACCGGTGCCGAAATCGTCGATCGATACACGTATCCCCAGTTTGCGCAGGCGCTGCAAGGTCCGTTCGGCCTCCTCGATATGGCCCATGACCAGACTCTCGGTCACCTCCAGCGTAAGGTCCGCAGGGTCGATGCCGGCCTTTGCGATGGCCGAACTGACCAGCCCCAGGAGGTCGGTCTCATAGAACTGCCGCGCCGAGACGTTGACGGCGACCTTGGTGGATATACCGGCATCTCGCCAGCGCGCCAGCTGCCGACAGGCCTCGCTCAAGACCCACTCGCTGATCCCAAGGATCAACCCGGTCTCCTCGGCGAGCGGGATGAAATCGCCCGGCATCATGACTTGGTCGTCCTTGTACCACCTGACCAAGGCCTCGCAGCCCACAATCGCGCCCGTCGCCACATCGACCTTGGGCTGATAAGCGAGTCGGAATTCGCGATCTTCGATCGCACGCCGCAGATCCAACTCGAGTTGCAGGCGGCGCAACGAGGCCTCGTTCATCTCGGCCGAGTAGAAGTGCACGCGACCGCCGCCGTTTTCCATCGCCTGGCTGCTGGCGCCGACCGCATAGCGGATGAGCTGTGCGACGTCGTCGCTATCATCGGGGAAGGCGGCGATCCCAATGCTCGGTGTCAGGTAGATGTCGTTGCCCTCTGCGTCGAAAGGCAGCTTCATCAATTTCATCAGGTGTCGACCCACGACCGCCGCCTCGGCCATATCGTCCATCGTTGGCAACATCACGCAGAAATCGGCCGTACCCAGTCGGAAGGCCTCGCCGACGCCCTTGCCATTGATATCGCCACGATCCCTCGCCTGCAGATTCAACTGCAGGCGCTGGGCGATCTGTTTGAGTACCTCATCGCCAGTCTTGAGCCCGAGGGTATCGGTGACCCGCTTGAAGTCTCCAAACGCAAGGTGAAGCAGAACGACGTTACCGTCTTCGCGCCGTGCGCGTTCGATCATCCAGTCGGCCCGCTGCTGCATTAGCTGGCGGTTCGGCAGGTTGGTCAGGATGTCATAGTAGGCCAGCTGATCCTGGTAGGCCTTGGCCGCGAGGGTATTGCGCACCCGAAGTGCCAACTCACTGGGATCCACCGGTTTCGACAGAAAGTCCGTGGCGCCGAGATCGAGCGCCTCCAGCTTGGTCGCCGCATCGGAAGACGACGTGAGAATGATCACCGGCAGATGGGCGAACTCCTCGTCAGCGCGGAGGAACCTGAGGATGTCGAAGCCGGACACCTCTGGCATCACGACATCGAGTAGCAGCACGTCCGGCCGATGCTTGCGCAGCTTATCCATTGCCTGGAGCGAATCATCCACCAGCAGGAACTCGCGGTAGCCGGCATCTTCGAGGAATGTCTGCACCACCTCCATCGTGATCGGCTCATCGTCGACCATCATGATGGTGGCATGCTGCAGCTCGGAGAAAGCGCCGCCGAGCCGATACGATGCGTCCGAGTCGCCAGTCGACGGCCTCTCCTCGCGATCTACATTGGCAGCAAGTTTCACAGGTTCTGGGCTCATAGATTCGGCTGTTCTCTTTTAACTACCAGCTGCCGTGCTGGCGGTCTCCCCTGTCAGGGTAGCGGCCGGTTCCTTCTCGCTTTGAACTCGCGCCGCAAGGGAACTTAATTCGGACAATAACGGGGGAATGGCATCGGCCTCGCCGTCCCGGGCGCTGGCCTCGAGGTCCTTGGCCAGCTCGGTGAACATATCGAACCCGAGGGTGCCGCCGGAGCCTTTCAGCCAGCGTGCCGAGATTGCCAGCTGCTCCAGATCACCCGCCTGCCAGGCGGCCTGCATGGCCGCCTGTTCGTGCGGCAGCCGTTCGATGAACTGGTGGATGAAGCGCTGCATCCGCGGATCGCCCGCGAGACGCGAGATAACCGGCTCGGCCGCGGCCTGCGGCGCCGCGGTCGCGGCATCGGCGCGATCGTCTGGCGACGAT
>JBATKF010000078.1:0-15814 GCA_049669185.1 Sedimenticolaceae bacterium
TCGCCACCAAACTTCTTCGCCTGGTGCGTCGTGATCGCCGCCGTCAGCGTCGTCTTGCCGTGGTCAACGTGACCAATCGTGCCCACGTTAACGTGCGGTTTTGTGCGTTGAAATTTTTCCTTGGACACCGTTGTACCCCTCGATATCTGTCGGGCCTTGCGACCGCAAAACGTTACTGTTTCTTCATGATGGCCTCAGCGACACTGCTGGGCACTTCGTTGTACTTTGCAAATTCCATACTGTAGGAAGCTCGCCCCTGAGTCGCGCTGCGCAGCGAGGTCGCATAACCAAACATCTCGGCCAGCGGCACTTCTGCCTGGACCATCTTCCCCGTCGGGCCGTCTTCCATACCCTGCACCATGCCGCGGCGGGAATTCAGATCGCCGATGACGTCACCCATGTACTCCTCGGGCGTCTCCACTTCGACCTTCATCATCGGCTCGAGAATGACCGGCCTAGCCTTCTGCACGCCCGACTTGAAGCCCATAGACCCGGCGATCTTGAATGCGTTTTCGTTAGAGTCGACTTCATGATACGAGCCGTCGTAGAGCGTCACCTTGACGTCGACGACGGGATAACCGGCGATTACACCGCCCTCCATCGCCTCTTTGACGCCCTTGTCTACCGCCGGGATGTACTCCTTAGGCACTACGCCACCGACTATTTCGTTGACGAATTCGTAACCGTCGCCAGCCTCTTGCGGCTCGATGCGGAGCCACACATGGCCGAACTGTCCGCGACCACCCGACTGGCGCACAAACTTGCCTTCCGCCTCAGTGCTGCTGCGGATGGTCTCGCGGTAGGCAACCTGCGGCGCACCGACATTGGCCTCCACCTTGAACTCACGCCGCATGCGATCGACGATGATGTCGAGGTGAAGTTCCCCCATACCGGAGATAATGGTCTGCCCGGATTCCTCGTCGGTATGGACGCGGAAGGACGGGTCCTCTTGCGCCAGACGCCCAAGCGCTATGCCCATCTTCTCCTGGTCGCTCTTGGTCTTGGGCTCTACCGCGACCGAGATGACCGGCTCCGGAAACTCCATGCGCTCCAGCGTAATGATGTTGTTGGTGTCACAGAGCGTGTCGCCCGTGGTGACGTCCTTCAGGCCGACGGCCGCGGCGATATCGCCCGCGCGCACCTCCTTGATCTCCTCGCGGGAGTTGGCGTGCATCTGCAGGATGCGGCCGACGCGTTCCTTTTTTCGCTTGACCGGGTTGTAGACGGTGTCGCCTGATTTCAACACGCCGGAATAGCAGCGGAAGAACGTCAGCGAGCCCACAAAGGGATCGGTAGCAATCTTGAACGCCAGCGCGGAGAACGGCGCCTCGTCCGAGGACTCGCGCTTCGCCTCAGTCACGTCGTCATCGAGAATTCCGTGGATTGGCGGCACGTCGACCGGCGAGGGCATCAGCTCGATCACTTTGTCGAGCATGGCCTGGACACCTTTGTTCTTGAACGCACTGCCGCAGGTCATCGGAACGATTTCCAACGACAGCGTACGCAGGCGAAGCCCCTCTACGATGTCTTCCTCGCTCAGCTCCGCGCCTTCGAGGTATTTCTCCATCAGGTCTTCGTTGGCCTCCGCGGCGGCCTCGACCATCTTTTCGCGCCATTCGGCGCAGGTATCCTGGAGCTCGGCGGGAACATCGGTGTACTCGAAATGAGTACCCATGTCCTCCTCGCTCCAGTTGATGGCCTTCATCTTGACCAGATCGACCACGCCGGCGAAACCTTCCTCCGCTCCGATCGGCACCTGAATCGGCACCGCGACGGCACCGAGGCGTTTCTCGAGTTGCTCGACGACGCGAAAGAAGTTGGCGCCCATGCGGTCCATCTTGTTGACGAACGCCATGCGCGGCACTTTGTAACGGTTGGCCTGACGCCACACCGTCTCTGACTGAGGCTGGACACCACCAACGGCGCACAGTACGAAGACCGCGCCATCAAGCACCCGAAGGGAGCGTTCCACCTCGATGGTGAAATCCACGTGGCCAGGGGTGTCGATAATGTTGATCCGGTGTTGGGGATACTGCTGGCCCATGCCGTTCCAAAAGCAGGTCGTCGCGGCCGAAGTGATGGTTATTCCACGCTCCTGCTCCTGCTCCATCCAGTCCATGGTCGCAGCGCCATCGTGCACCTCACCGATCTTGTGGGACACGCCGGTGTAGTAGAGCACGCGCTCTGTCGTAGTCGTCTTACCGGCATCGATATGCGCCATGATGCCGATGTTGCGATAGCGCTCAATGGGTGTGGTACGTGCCACTGTCTTATCCCGCCCCGTAATCTTAAAGAACAATGGTGCTGATGCTTACCAGCGATAATGCGAAAACGCTTTGTTGGCCTCAGCCATACGATGGGTCTCTTCCTTCTTCTTTACTGCGGCGCCTTTTTGGTCGGACGCATCCAGAAGCTCGCCAGCCAAGCGCGCGGCCATCGATTTTTCACTGCGCTTGCGCGCGGCGTCGATGAGCCAGCGCATGGCAAGCGCATTGCGGCGCACCGGCCGAACCTCAACCGGCACCTGATAGGTTGCACCGCCGACCCGGCGCGACTTGACTTCGACCACCGGGCGCACGTTCTCGAGCGCCTGCTCGAGGGTGTCCATTGGGTCACCAGCACGCTTGTTGCTGACGGTGTCCAGCGCGCCGTACAGAATGCGTTCGGCGACGGCCTTCTTGCCATCTTCCATCACCATATTCACAAACTTCGCCAGCGTCTGACTGCCGAACTTTGGATCTGGCAGAATCTCGCGTTTGGCTGCAACTCGTCTTCTAGGCATTTCGCTCTACTCTTGATTTACCCGGGGTCGGTCGCTGACCTTTACCCAACTGCGCAAGACCCCAATCAACCCTTGGGACGCTTGGCGCCATACTTCGAACGGCCCTGGCGTCGCTTGTCGACCCCGGAGGTATCGAGGCTCCCGCGTACTACGTGGTAGCGCACGCCGGGCAGATCTTTGACGCGGCCGCCGCGGATCAGCACGACGCTGTGTTCCTGAAGGTTGTGGCCCTCACCACCGATATAACTGGACACTTCGAAGCCGTTGGTCAGGCGTACGCGCGCGACTTTGCGCAGCGCCGAGTTCGGCTTCTTCGGCGTCGTGGTGTACACGCGGGTGCAAACGCCGCGCTTTTGGGGACACGCCTCGAGCGCCGGGACGTTGCTCTTTTCCACCTTGCGCTTGCGCGGCTTGCGCACCAGCTGATTGATTGTTGCCATCTTTAAACTTTCCGCCTTCAGGACGCATCGATTCCGTAATCGACGTTAAAAATTCGCGTAACCGAACCCGTCCGGCCCGCTTGAAAAAGCGCCGGGCGAGGGTGACGATCACTCGAATCGATTAACTGTTCGCGAAGCGGCTGATTTGCCGCATGTTTTTCGGGCAAACGCGCGGGTCTGCCTTTAGCGAAGGCTGCGAATTCTATGCGTACCCCCGACCGCTGTCAACAGCGGTCGGGGGCATTTTCGGGGGGGAATTACTCGCTGTCGCTGGTATTGAGCGCCTGCTTGATCGCCTCTTCCACTTCCTCTGTGGCCATTTCGACCGGCGCCCCGGCGGTCAGGGCCTCCTGACGGACCCGGCGACGCTCATTATGATGTGCCAGACCGGTCCCGGCCGGAATGAGACGGCCGACGATGACATTCTCCTTCAAGCCGTTCAGGGTATCGCGCACCCCGCGCACCGACGCCTCTGTAAGGACACGTGTCGTCTCCTGGAAAGAGGCCGCCGAGATGAAAGACTCGGTTGCCAGCGAGGCCTTGGTGATCCCCAGCAGCAGCGGCTCGAACTTGGCGGTGAGCTTCTCAGCGGCCTCGGCGTTCTCGTTCTCCTCGAGGAGACGCGCACGCTCGACCTGCTCGCCGCGCAACAGCCGGGTCTCGCCGGGGTCGACGATCTCGACCTTGCGCAGCATCTGCCGAATGATTACCTCGATGTGCTTGTCGTTGATACCGACGCCCTGCAAGCGGTAGACGTCCTGGATCTCTTTGACCAGATACTCGGCCAGCTCCGTCACGCCCTGCAGGCGCAGAATATCGTGCGGATTGAGTTCACCGTCGGCTATCACCTCCCCTTTTTCCACGTGTTCACCCTCGAACACGTTTACGTGACGCCATTTGGGGATCAGCGACTCGTTTTGCTCGCCGTCAGCCATCGTAATGATCAGACGCTGCTTACCCTTGGTGTCCTTACCGAAACTGACCGTGCCACTCGCCTCGGCAAGGATTGCCGGCTCCTTCGGCTTGCGCGCCTCGAACAAGTCAGCGACCCGCGGCAGGCCGCCGGTGATATCGCGAGTCTTGGAGGATTCCTGGGGAATCCGCGCCAAGACGTCGCCGACGCCGACCTTTGCTTCGTCGCTGACGCCCACGATCGCGCCGCCGGGCAGGAAGTAGTTCGCCGGCAGCGTCGTGCCCACGATGTTGACGTCATTGCCCTTGTCGTCGACCAATTTGACGATCGGACGCAAGTCCTTGCCGCTCGTCGGGCGCTGTTTGGGATCGAGCACGACGATTGAGGACAGACCGGTCACCTCGTCCGTCTGCTTCTGCACCGTCACGCCCTCGACGAAGTCAACAAAACGCAAGGTACCCGCTACTTCGGTGATGACGGGGTGGGTATGCGGATCCCAGTTGGCGACCATCTGGCCACCTTTGACCGTGTCTCCGTCGTGCACCAGAAGGACGGCACCGTAGGGCAGTTTGTAACGCTCACGCTCGCGCCCTACCTCGTCTGCCACGATGACCTCGCCGGAACGCGATACCGCGACCAGATTGCCATTCGCGTGCTCGACGGTTTTGATGTTGTGCAGCCTCACGGTACCGGCGTTCTTCACCTCGATACTGTTGACGGCAGCCGACCGCGACGCGGCACCGCCGATATGGAAGGTACGCATGGTGAGCTGCGTACCCGGCTCACCAATCGATTGCGCAGCGATAACGCCGACCGCCTCGCCTATGTTCACCTCGTGACCGCGCGCCAAATCGCGACCGTAACAGTTGCGGCATATGCCTTGGCGTGTCTCGCACGAAATGGGTGAACGGACGATCACCTGGTCCACGCCCGCCTCTTCCAGCAGGTCGACCAGCCGTTCGTCGAGCAGGGTTCCGGACTCACAGATTACTTCACCGTCGCCCGGGCGCAAGACGTCGACGGCGGCGACCCGGCCAAGGATGCGTTCGCGCAATGGTTCGACCACATCGCCACCCTCGATGATGGGTTGCATCAGCAGCCCCCTCGTGGTGCCGCAGTCATGGGTGGTGATCACCATATCCTGCGCAACGTCGACCAGCCGGCGGGTCAGATAACCCGAGTTGGCGGTCTTGAGCGCGGTATCCGCAAGCCCTTTACGCGCTCCGTGGGTAGAGATGAAGTACTGCAATACATCAAGGCCTTCGCGGAAGTTGGCGGTGATCGGCGTCTCGATGATGGAACCATCCGGCTTGGCCATCAGGCCGCGCATACCGGCCAACTGGCGAATCTGCGCGGCGGATCCACGCGCACCGGAATCGGCCATCATGTAAATCGAATTGAACGAATCCTGCTCGACCTCTTCCCCGTCGCGATTGATTACCTGCTCCTTACCGAGCTTTCCCATCATCGCGCGCGCCACCTGATCATTCGTGTGCGACCAGATGTCGACCACCTTGTTGTAGCGCTCACCATTGGTAACGAGGCCCGAGTTGAACTGGTCCTGGATCTCCTGCACCTCGGTCTCCGCCGCGGCCAGGATTTCGGCCTTCTCCGGAGGGATCGCCATGTCATTCACGCCAATCGAGACACCGGCCCGCGCTGCCTGGCGAAAGCCCAGGTACATCAGCTGGTCGGCGAAAACGACCGTATCTTTCAAGCCCAGTCGCCGATAGCAGGCGTTGACCATGCGGGAGATCGACTTTTTGCTCATCGCTTGATTGACCAGATCGAACGACAGACCACGTGGCACGATATCCCACAGCAGTGCGCGACCGACGGTGGTCTCTTTCACCGCGCTGATCATCTCGTGCTCGTCATCGGCGTTACGCACGCTCTCCTCGATGCGCACCTTAACGCGCGCATGCAGGTCCGCCGCACCCGACTCGTAGGCGCGGCGCGCCTCGGCAATATTACTGAATGCCATACCCTCGCCCTTGGCATTCACGCGCTCGCGAGTCATGTAGTACAACCCCAGAACCACGTCTTGCGTAGGCACGATGACCGGCTCGCCATTGGCCGGCGATAGCACGTTATTCGAGGCCATCATCAGGGTGCGTGCCTCAAGTTGCGCCTCGATAGAAAGCGGCACGTGGACCGCCATCTGGTCGCCATCAAAGTCGGCATTGAAAGCGGTACACACCAGAGGGTGCAGCTGGATCGCCTTGCCTTCGATCAGCACGGGTTCAAACGCCTGAATACCTAAGCGGTGCAGCGTCGGCGCCCGGTTCAGCATTATCGGATGCTCCCGAATGACCTCCTCAAGAATGTCCCATACCTCAGGGGCACCACGCTCAACGAGCTTCTTGGCAGCCTTGATGGTGGTCGCCAGGCCGCGAAACTGCAGCTTGGAAAAGATGAATGGCTTGAACAGCTCGAGCGCCATCTTTTTCGGAATACCACATTGATGCAGCTTCAAGGTCGGCCCGACCACGATCACAGAACGGCCGGAGTAGTCGACGCGCTTTCCGAGCAGGTTCTGACGGAAACGGCCCTGCTTACCCTTGATCATGTCGGCCAGGGATTTCAGCGGCCGTTTGTTGGTACCGGTGATCGCGCGACCGCGCCGACCGTTATCCAACAGCGCATCCACCGACTCCTGCAGCATACGCTTTTCATTGCGCACAATGATGTCCGGCGCATTGAGATCCAAAAGACGCTTCAAGCGGTTGTTGCGGTTGATAACGCGGCGGTACAGGTCATTGAGATCCGAGGTCGCGAAACGCCCACCATCCAGCGGCACCAGGGGACGCAGTTCCGGCGGGAGCACAGGCAGTACGGTCAGGATCATCCATTCGGGGCGGTTGCCCGAATCCTGCAACGACTCGAGCAACTTGAGCCGCTTGGCAATTTTTTTGATCTTCGTTTCCGAGTTGGTTGCCTCGACTTCCTCGCGCATGCGCGCGATCTCTTTGTCGATATCCATGGTGCGCAGGAGCTCGTAGACAGCCTCGGCACCCATGCGCGCGTCGAACTCGTCGCCGTTTTCCTCGACCGCCTCGAGATACTGCTCATCGGTCATCAGTTGGAAACGCTCGAGCGGGGTCATGCCCGGATCGATGACGACGTAGGACTCGAAATACAACACGCGCTCGATATCACGCAGCGTCATGTCCAGCAGCAGGCCGATGCGAGACGGCAGCGACTTGAGGTACCAGATATGCGCGACCGGGCTGGCCAGCTCGATGTGGCCCATGCGCTCTCGCCGAACCTTGGCGAGCGTCACCTCGACACCGCACTTCTCGCACACCACACCGCGATGCTTGAGGCGCTTATATTTGCCACACAGACACTCGTAGTCGCTGATTGGCCCGAAGATCTTCGCGCAGAACAGGCCCTCGCGTTCTGGCTTGAAAGTGCGGTAGTTGATCGTCTCGGGCTTCTTGACTTCGCCGTACGACCACGAGCGGATCATTTCGGGCGACGCCAGGCCGATGCGGATAGCATCAAACTCTTCGCTTTGGCCCTGCTGTTTCAGAATCTTCAGAAGATCTTTCAAGACCTTATCTCCCGTTGCGTATTCTCAAATGGGGTGACTGACGGCATAACCCTCAGTCCTGCTCGAGCTCTATGTTGATGCCGAGCGAACGGATCTCTTTGACCAGCACGTTGAAGGATTCCGGCATCCCCGGCTCCATACGGTGATCTCCGTCGACGATGTTTTTGTACATGCGGGTGCGGCCGTTCACATCGTCCGACTTGACCGTCAGCATCTCCTGCAGGGTGTAGGCGGCGCCGTAAGCCTCCAGGGCCCAGACCTCCATCTCACCGAAACGCTGCCCCCCGAACTGCGCCTTGCCTCCCAGGGGCTGCTGCGTCACAAGACTGTATGGACCAGTTGAGCGCGCGTGCATCTTGTCATCGACGAGATGGTTGAGCTTTATCATGTACATGTAGCCCACGGTAACTCGGCGCTCGAAAGGTTCCCCGCTGCGCCCGTCGTAGAGCTGCGTCTGGCCGTCCGGATCTTCTTCCGCCAGGTTCAGCATGTGCCGAATCTCATCCTCGTTGGCACCATCGAAGACCGGCGTGGCCGTCGGCACGCCGCCGCGCAGATTGCCGGCCATTGCGAAAAGCTCTTCCTCAGTCAGGCTATCGAAATCCTCTTTCTTGCCGCTGCCGTTGTAGACCTGGTCGAGGAAGTCGCGCAGTTCCTTGGCCTTGACCTGAGCGTCCAGCATCCGGCCGATGCGCTCACCGACCCCTTTTGCGGCAAAGCCCAGATGGGTCTCGAGGATCTGCCCGATGTTCATCCGCGACGGCACGCCGAGCGGGTTCAGCACGATGTCGACCGGCCGGCCGTTCTCGTCGAACGGCATGTCTTCGACCGGCACGATCATCGAAATGACTCCCTTGTTGCCATGCCGTCCGGCCATCTTGTCGCCTGGCTGGACGCGACGCTTGACCGCCACGTAGACCTTGACCATCTTCAACACACCCGGTGCGAGATCATCGCCCGAGGTGAGCTTGCGCTTCTTCTCTTCGTAACGCTCGCGGAAATCGTCGCGCAACTGGCTGATCTGCGCCGCAATAGCCTCGAGCTGGGCCGCCGATTCTTCGTTCTTCAGGCGGATCTCGAGCCATTGATCACGCTCGATTTCGGCGAGATAGCCCTTGGTGATCTTGGCGCCGGCCTTCAGCTTGTTCGGGCCGCCCTCGGCCACCTTGCCGATCAGCATCTTCTCGACTCGGTCGAACGTGTCCTCTTCCATGATGCGCAGCTGGTCGTTCATGTCCTTGCGGACCAGTGCCAGCTCGGCCTCTTCGATCTGCAGCGCGCGGGCATCTTTGTCAACACCGTCGCGGGTGAAGACCTGGACATCGATGACCGTACCGGCCATGCCCGAGGAGACACGCAGTGAGGTGTCTTTCACATCCGAGGCCTTCTCCCCAAAGATCGCACGCAGCAACTTCTCTTCCGGGGTCAGTTGCGTCTCGCCTTTGGGCGTCACTTTGCCCACCAGGATGTCGCCCTCGTGCACCTCGGCGCCGACATAAACGATGCCTGACTCGTCCAGCTTGGCCAGCGCGGCCTCGCCGACATTCGGGATGTCGCCGGTAATCTCCTCCGAACCCAACTTGGTATCGCGGGCCATGCAGGTCAGCTCTTCGATATGGATCGTGGTGAATCGATCCTCCTTGACCACCTGCTCCGAGATCAGGATGGAATCTTCGAAGTTGTAGCCGTTCCACGGCATGAACGCGACACGCAGATTTTGGCCCAGCGCCAGTTCGCCCATATCGGTGGAGGGGCCGTCGGCGAGTACGTCGCCGCGCGCAATCGCGTCGCCCACCAACACCAAGGGGCGCTGGTTGATGCAGGTGTTCTGATTGGAGCGGGTGTACTTGGTTAGATTGTAGATATCGACGCCCGCCTCACCAGCCACAGTCTCGTTATCATTTACGCGCACCACGATGCGGGCCGCGTCGACCGATTCGATGACGCCGCCACGCTTGGCTACGACGGTCACACCAGAGTCGACCGCGACAGTTCGCTCCATGCCGGTACCGACCAGAGGCTTTTCGGCGCGCAGCGTCGGCACCGCCTGGCGCTGCATGTTGGAACCCATCAATGCGCGGTTGGCGTCATCGTGCTCCAAAAACGGGATCAGCGAGGCCGCGACCGAAACGATCTGTTTCGGCGATACGTCCATGTACTCGATTTGGTCGGGCGTCTGCAGCGTGAACTCATTCTGGTGGCGACTTGAAATCAAGTCGTCCACCAACTTGCCTTTGGCGTCCAACCCGGCGTTTGCCTGGGCAATGACGTAGCGCCCTTCCTCGATCGCCGACAGGTAATCGATCTGATCGGTGACTTTTCCGTTTTCCACCTTGCGGTACGGCGTCTCGAGAAAGCCATACTTGTTGGTGCGCGCATAGACGGCCAGAGAGTTGATCAGGCCGATGTTAGGGCCTTCCGGCGTTTCGATAGGGCACACGCGGCCATAGTGCGTCGGGTGCACGTCACGCACCTCGAATCCGGCACGCTCGCGTGCAAGGCCGCCCGGGCCAAGCGCGGACACGCGCCGTTTGTGGGTCACTTCTGACAGCGGGTTGTTCTGATCCATGAACTGCGACAGCTGCGAGGAGCCGAAAAACTCCTTGATCGCCGCCGAGACCGGCTTCGCATTTATCATCTCCTGTGGCATCAGGCCCTCGGACTCTGCGAGGGTGAGCCGCTCCTTGACTGCGCGCTCGACACGCACCAAACCCACACGGAACTGGTTCTCGGCCATCTCTCCGACACAACGTACGCGCCGGTTGCCCAGGTGATCAATATCGTCGACGGTGCCATTGCCGTTGCGGATATCCACCAGGGTCTTCAATGCATCGACGATATCTGACGTCTCACCGAGTTGTGCGACCAACTCCTTGGAGGTCTCGTCATCGCGTCCACCGAAGTACTTGGAGTCATACAGAATGCCAGCGCCCTCCGCCTCGTCACGACCAAGGCGCCGATTGAACTTCATTCGGCCAACGGCCGAGAGGTCGTAGCGATCGTCAGTGAAGAACAGGTTGTGAAACAGGTTCTGTGCAGCCTCCTTCGTCGGCGGTTCGCCAGGGCGCATCATGCGATAAATCTCGACCATGGCCTCCAGGGCGTTTGTGGTCGGGTCGATGCGCAGCGTATCGGAAATAAACGGTCCGTGGTCCAAGTCGTTAGTGAACAGTGTCTCGATCTTCTTGATACCTTTGGCAAGGAACTGCTCGACGTGCTCCGCGGTAATCTCGTCGTTGGCCTTCGCGATTAGCTCTCCGGTTCCGCTATCGACCACGTCATGCGCCAGCGTTCGGCCGACCAGGAATGCAATGTCGGGTACCTCGAGCTTGTCGACACCAGCCTCCTCGAGCTGCTTGATGTGCCGCGCGGTGATGCGCTTACCCGCCTCGACGATGACAGTCCTGCCCGCTTTGATATCGAAACTGGCGGTATCGCCGCGCAGTCGCGACGGCACCAGCGCCAGTTCGATCTTCTTCTTGCCGATCTGAAAGGTATCCTTATCGAAAAATCGATCCAGGATCTCACCCGTCTCGTAGCCGAGCGCCCGCAGCAGGATCGTTGCCGGCAGCTTGCGCCGACGGTCGATGCGCACGAAGACCGAGTCTTTGGGATCGAACTCGAAGTCCAGCCAGGAGCCGCGGTAGGGGATGACGCGCGCCGAGAACAGCAGCTTGCCCGAGGAATGCGTCTTGCCTTTGTCATGGTCGAAGAACACGCCGGGCGAGCGGTGAAGCTGCGAAACGATGACGCGTTCGGTCCCGTTGATGATGAAGGTTCCGTTATCCGTCATCAACGGCAATTCGCCCATGTAGATCTCTTGTTCCTTGATGTCTTTGACCTGCTTCGCGCCCGCCGGTGCGTCCTTGTCGTAGATCACCAGTCGCACCAGCACGCGCAACGGCGCGGCAAAGGTCGCACCGCGCAGCTGGCATTCCCGCTCGTCGAACACCGGCTCCCCGAGGCGATAGTGCACATACTCAAGGGCCGCGTTCCCGGAATAGCTCACGATCGGAAAGACCGACTTGAAAGCCGCATGCAAACCCATGTCGTCGCGTGCGTCAGGCTGCGTATCGGCCTGCAGGAAGCCTTTGTACGACTCTATTTGAGTCGCCAGCAGAAACGGTACCTCGAGAATACTCGAGCGCTTGCCAAAGTCTTTACGAATGCGTTTCTTTTCGGTAAACGAATAGGCCATGCGTGCCTTACCTCGACTAAGATCTCTGCCGAATCCCCGGCCGGTCGGACAATGACTGCCTCACCGACTGCGGTTCGATATGGCTGACCAGCTGCTGCAGTCGGTCAGAATGAAAACCCGCGGACGAGCCGCGCTTCGCAAATCAAAAATACACAAGCGGCGAAAGGCCGGCGGCACAAAGGCCGCCAGCCCAACCCCGATTTGACGCTCAACGCTAGCAAGCCGCGTTACTTGAGCTCTACGGTAGCGCCAGCCTCTTCCAGTTGCTTCTTGGCCGCTTCGGCCTCGTCCTTCGAAATACCTTCCTTCAGCGTGGTAGGCGCACCCTCCACAGCCTCTTTGGCCTCTTTCAGGCCCAAGCCGGTGATACCACGCACGGCCTTGATCACGGCGACCTTGTTGTCGCCGAAGCCACCCAAGACCACGTCGAACTCGGTCTGCTCTTCTACTGCGGCGCCGCCGGCATCACCGCCGGCACCCGGGGCCGCCACTGCGACCGCCGCTGCCGCCGTAACGCCGAACTTCTCTTCCATCGCCGAGATAAGCTCGACCACTTCCATCACCGTCATGTTGGCAATGGCTTCCAAGACATCTTCTTTTGACATCGTAAAACTCCAAAAAAAACTTCAGCAAAAAGGGTTCATTAGGCCGCCCTCAGGCTGCCTCTTTGGCGTCGCGAATTGCTGCAACCGTGCGCACAAGCTTGCCCGGCACCTCGTTCATGGTCTGTACCAGTTTCTGAATCGGTGCCTGCATGACCGACATCAGCATACTCAGTGCCTGATCGTAGGTGGGCAACTTCGCCAACGTCTCGAGCTCCGACGGCGCGAGCATCTGACCGCCGATGGCGATCAGGGTCACGTTGAGGCGATCGTTCTGCTTGGCAAAGTCCTTGATAACGCGAGCGGCGGCGCCCGGGTCCTCCTGCGAGAAGGCAAGGACCAGCGGACCGGTCAGACCTTCTGTCATGCATTCGAACTCGGTGTCCTTCACGGCGCGACGGGCGAGCGTATTCTTGACCACCCGCAGATAGACGCCGTTGTTGCGCGCCTGGACGCGCAGCTCGGTCATGTCTTCCACGGTGATGCCGCGATACTCGGCCGCCACGGCGGAAAAGGCCGTGCGTGCCACTTCAGCAACCTCGGCGACGATGGCTTGCTTCTGCTCGAATTTGAGTGCCAAAGTCGTCACCTCCCGACAACGTGGGACTTGCGTCCCGTTAAACACCAGGAGTCCGAAGACTCCCCGAATTTGGTGCCCGTCATCAGGACTACTGATTACGGAGCGCCATCTGCGCAGGCGGCGATTAAGTCGTCATCGTGGACGACACCTGCGGTCTTTGACGGCAGCCGTCGGGGTCAATAACCCGGCCGGCGCCCCCAATTCTTGCCTGCCTGCCGGACGGACAGCGCCCGCCCGGCAGGCCCTTTCGTTCAGAGCAGCGTAAGACTGCCTTGGTCCAGCGCCAGCCCCGGCCCCATGGTCGATGAAACCGTGATGCGCTTCACATACACCCCCTTGGCCGAACTCGGCTTGAGTTTCTTGAGATCGTTCAACAACGCCTCGAGATTCTGTTTTAGGGCATCAGGCTCAAAGCCGACGTTGCCGATCGACGCATGCACGATGCCCGCCTTGTCCGTGCGGAAGCGCGCCTGTCCGGACTTCGCGTTCTTGACCGCCTGCGCCACATCCGGCGTTACCGTGCCAACCTTCGGGTTCGGCATCAGGCCCCGCGGGCCGAGTATCTGGCCGAGCTGCCCGACCACCCGCATTGCGTCCGGGGCGGCGATGACGACATCAAAATCGAGGTTGCCGCCCTTGACCTCGTCGGCCAGATCGTCCATGCCGACCTTGTCGGCACCTGCCTCGGTAGCCGCCTCGGCCGCCGGGCCCTGGGCGAACACCGCCACACGCACGGATTTTCCGGTGCCATTCGGCATGACGGTCGAGCCACGCACAACCTGATCCGATTTACGCGGGTCGACGCCCAGGTTTACAGAGACATCAACCGCCTCGCTGAACTTGACCGTTGATAGCTCCTTCAATAGCGCGAAGGCCTCTTCCACCGGGTACAACTTGGTCGGGTCGACCTTTTCGCGGATCGCCTTTTGGCGTTTCGACAACTTGGCCATTATGCAACTCCCTCTACATTGAGGCCCATGCTGCGCGCCGAGCCAGCGATCGTGCGCACGGCCGCATCCAGGTCGGCCGCTGTGAGGTCGGGTTCCTTCGTCTTGGCAATCTCCTCCAGCTGCACGCGGGTTACGGTGCCGACCTTCTCCGTGTTGGGACGCCCGCTGCCACTTTGGATGCCGGCCGCCTTCTTCAACAAGATGGACGCCGGCGGCGTCTTCATCACGAAGGTGAAGGACCGGTCGCTGTAGACAGTGATAACCACCGGGATAGGCAGCCCCTTTTCGAGATTCTGCGTCTGCGCATTGAACGCCTTGCAGAATTCCATGATGTTCACACCGTGCTGGCCCAGCGCGGGGCCGACCGGCGGACTCGGATTGGCCTCCTGCGCCTTGACCTGCAGCTTGATGTAGGCCTGTATCTTCTTTGCCATTGTTACCTCACTTCGGGTGCGCACGCCCAGGACTGGTTACCCGGGCTCCCCGATGGTTAAACACTTACGAAAACAGCTCCGTAAGAAGATAAATTCCCGCCATCCATGGCGCGAACGTCGGGGTCTTGTGCACCCCAGCCCGGGCTTCCTGTCCGGGCGGTCGCGGCTCACGCCTTCTCCACCTGACCAAACTCGAGATCGACCGGCGTCGAACGGCCAAAGATCAACACCGAGACCTTCAGGCGACTCTTTTCGTAATCGACCTCCTCGACCACACCGTTGAAGTCGTTGAAGGGGCCATCGGTGACCCGCACGACTTCTCCGGGTTCGAACAGGACCTTCGGCTTCGGCTTGTCGACCCCTTCCTGCATCCGCTGCAGGATCGCATCAGCCTCTTTGTCGCTGATCGGCGCAGGGCGGTCGCCAGTGCCGCCGATGAAGCCCATCACCTTCGGCACGCCCTTGACCAGGTGCCAGGTATCGTCTGTCATTTCCATCTGCACGAGGACATAGCCGGGAAAGAACTTGCGTTCGCTGCGGCGCTGTGCTCCGGCGCGCATTTCCACGACCTCCTCTGTAGGCACCAGTATTTCGCCGAAGAGATCCTGCATTCCGCTGCGCTCGATACGCTCCTCCAGGGAGCGCTTCACGTGGGCCTCGAAACCCGAATACGCATGTACGACATACCAGCGTTTCGACATCTCAGTCTCCCTGTCCCGTCAGATAACGCACGATGCTGAACAACAGCGAATCCACGGCCCACAGGAACAGCGCCGTCAACAGCACCGCTATGGTGATGATCAGCAAGGTCTGCAGTGTCTCCTGGCGGGTTGGCCATACGACTTTGCGCACTTCGCTCCGGGAGTCGGCCGCGAACTGCCAGATCGTGCGCCCAACGGCGGTCTGCAGCGCAACGACCACGGCCGCACCAATGACCCCCAACAGACCCGCCAGCCGTACCCACAGCGGCTGGTCGGCAAAGCTGTAGAAGCCGTAGATGCCGGCCACAAGTAGGACGACCACCACTATCAGCTTTAAGGTATCCAGCCCCGATCCTGCGTGTTCCGTTTTTGCGTTCATCACCAGCCAGAAAGTGGCAGGCCAAGAGGGACTCGAACCCCCAACCTGCGGTTTTGGAGACCGCTGCTCTACCAATTGAGCTATTGGCCTAAAAACACAAACGAGCCGCTCCTCGGGGAGCGGCTCGCAAACTCCCGAGGAAACTCGCGATTACTCGATAACCTTGGCGACGACACCGGCGCCGACGGTGCGGCCACCCTCGCGGATCGCAAAGCGCAGACCCTCGTCCATCGCGATCGGCGCAATCAGCTTCACCGTCATCTTCACGTTGTCGCCCGG
>JBATKF010000079.1:0-4123 GCA_049669185.1 Sedimenticolaceae bacterium
GCCCAGCCGCCCCGAGGCCCTGCGTCGCGTCACTCAACGCGCGCTGCAGCAGGCCCTTCAGTGCATCTGCCTCGAGCGCCCTGAGCACATAGACGCGGGCGCGCGACAGCAGCGCGTTGTTGAGCTCGAACGAGGGGTTCTCGGTAGTCGCGCCGACGAACAGAAAGGTGCCGTCCTCGACGTGCGGCAGGAAGGCATCCTGCTGGGCCTTGTTGAAGCGATGCACCTCGTCGATGAACAACACCGTGCCCTGCCCGCTCTGCGCGCGCACCTGGCGCGCCCGGTCGACCGCGGCGCGGATGTCCTTGACCCCGGCAAGCACGGCCGACAGGGTCTCGAAGGCATAGCCGGAGATCCCGGCCAACAGGCGTGCCAGCGTCGTCTTGCCGGTGCCCGGCGGGCCCCACAGGATCATCGAGTGCAGCCGACCGCTCTCCAGCGCGCGGCGCAGCGACTTGCCCTCGCCGAGCAGGTGTCCCTGGCCGATGAAATCCTGCAGCGCAGTCGGCCGCATGCGGTCGGCCAGCGGGCGCAGCTGGGCAGTGTCGTCGGGGAACAGGTCGTCTTGTGCCATCGGGCGGAGTTTACCGGTCCCGTGGGAATGGGGTGGTTTCTGGGTGCGTTGAAGGTCTCAGCGCTCAGTCGACCTGCAGCACATCCCAGTCGTCTTTGCCCTCGTAGACGAACAGCTCGGGGTCGATCGGCACATTGCGCCGCACGTCGAAGAAGCGGAAGCGTGAGATCTGACCGAACTTGTCATTGAGTTCCATCTGGCGCAATTCCTGGTCGGCGAAACCCAGCAGTACCCGATTCAGGTCGCTCTCCGGATCGCGCGGGGTCAGTTCCAACCACTGCCTGCCCGCGCGTTCGCCCTTCTCGACGACCACGAAGTCGTCATCGACCGAGGCCTGCATGGTCAGAATCGCGGCCGGTGTGCCCTTCAACGCCCAGGACTGATAGTGACGGGTAACCTGCTTGAGGTCTTCGTCGATGATCCAGACGTCGCGTCCGTCGGCCAGGATCACCTGTTTGTTCGGCGCGGAATAATCCCAGCGAAACCTGCCGGGCCTTTCGAGCAGGAACTCCCCGCGCAGCAGCCCGCTGGTCGAGTTTTCGGTGTCCAGCACCGCCTGCTCGAACCGGGATTGCAGCGTCGTCAGGCCGTCGAGAAACGCATCCAGCGCGTCGCGACCGTCACCGGCGGCGACCAGCGGCGAGGTAGTCAGACAGAGTACAAACAGCCAGGGTCTCGGGGGCATCAGACCTCCACGGGTGGCGGTGCCAGGACCTCGCGATTGCCGCGCTCGTCGGCCGCGGTGACGATGCCGATGCGCTCCATCTCCTCGACCAGGCGGGCGGCGCGGTTGTAGCCGATCTTGAGCCGCCGCTGCACCCCCGATACAGAGGCGCGCCGCGATTCGGTCACGATCTTGACGGCCTCGTCGAACAGCGGATCCTGGTCCTCGGTCTCGATACCGGAGGCGTCAGCCGATAGACCGGGGATAGCCTCAGTTGGTTCCTGCAGGATCTCGTCCACGTAGTCCGGCGCGCCGCTCTGCCGCAGATGGCTGACGACCCGGTGCACCTCGTGATCGTCGACGAAGGCCCCGTGGGTGCGCTGCGGGATGCTGGTACCCGGCGGCAGATAGAGCATGTCGCCATGACCCAGCAAGGCCTCCGCGCCCATCTGGTCGAGGATGGTCCGCGAATCGACGCGTGAGCTGACCTGAAACGCGATCCGGGTCGGGATGTTCGCCTTGATCAGGCCGGTAATGACATCGACCGACGGACGCTGGGTGGCCAGCAGCAGATGGACGCCGGCGGCGCGCGCCTTCTGCGCCAGGCGGGCAATCAGCTCCTCCACCTTCTTGCCGACCACCATCATCATGTCAGCAAACTCGTCGACCACGACCACGATATAGGGGATGGTCTGGAGGTCCGGGATCTCCGGCAGGTCGCCGGTGATCGGGTCCGGCTCGGGCTTGAACAACGGGTCCTTGATCGGCTCGCCGGCCTTGACCGCGTCTTTGACCTTTTTGTTGAAGCCGGCGATGTTGCGCACGCCCAGCGCGGCCATCAGCCGATAGCGTCGCTCCATCTCGGCGACACACCAGCGCAGCGCATTGGCCGCCTCCTTCATGTCGGTGACCACCGGTGTCAGCAGATGGGGGATCCCCTCATAGACCGATAGCTCGAGCATCTTGGGGTCGATCATGATCATGCGGATCTCTTCCGCCGTCGCCTTGTAAAGCAGACTGAGGATCATCGCGTTGACCGCCACCGACTTGCCGGAACCGGTCGTGCCGGCGATCAGCACGTGCGGCATCTTGGCCAGGTCGGCGACCACCGGCTCGCCGACGATGTCCTTGCCCAGGGCCAGGGTGAGGGGCGACTTGGAGCTGTCATAGGCCTCGGAGCGCAGGGTCTCGCTGAGGTACACCATCTCGCGATACTCGTTGGGGATCTCCAGGCCGATCACCGTCTTGCCCGGGATGACCTCCACCACGCGCACCGAGACCACGGAGAGCGCGCGCGCCAGGTCTTTCGACAGGTTGGTGACCTTGTTGGCCTTGGTGCCGGGGGCGAGCTGCAGTTCGAACAGTGTCACGACCGGCCCCGGATGTACCGCGGTCACCTCGGCGATCACGCCGAAATCGGCCAGCTTTCGCTCGACCTGGCCGGACAGGGCCTGCAGGGCCTCGGTGGAGTATCCCTTGCCGCTCTGCTGCGGTGGATCGAGCAGGCCCAGCGGCGGCAGCTCGGTATTGGGTTCGGGCTCGAGCAGGGTCATCTGCCTTTCCTGCTCGACCCGGACGCTGGTCTTGATGGTCGGCTCTTTCTTCTCGATCAGCGGTGGTGTCTTGTCACGCAGGCGGGCCTGTTCCCTTTTCATCACCTCCTGGCGTTCCTGCTTCATGCGGTTGGCGTCGCGTCGCTCGGCCAGCTGACCCATCAGCATGCCCGCCTGACGCCAGGCGTTGAGCACGAAACCGCCCACGCCATCCATCACCGTCAACCAGGACACGCCGGTAAACAGCGTGAACCCGACCAGCAACAGGGCCAGCAGCAACAGGCTGGTGCCGGCCGAATTCAGCACCGCCTGACCGGAACTGCTGATGATGTCGCCGGTGATGCCGCCCGGTCCTTCGGGGAGCTCGTCCGCGGCGCCGAAATGCAGCGATGCGAGCGCGGTGGCACTCAGCACGGTCAGCACAAAGCCCATCCAGCGCGCAACCCGCAGCAGGATGCTGTGATGCTGTTCGTCGCGTTCGCGGAACATCAACCAGCCGACCCAGGCGATCATCAGTGGAAACACATAGGCGACCTTGCCGAACAACAGGAACAACACGCTGGCCGACCAGGCACCGGCCACGCCGCCGGCGTTGTCTGCTTGCTGTTTGGCGCTCTCGAACACCCAGCTGGGATCGTCCGCCGAGTAAGAGAACAGTGCCATCAGAAAATAGGCCCCTATCGCCAGCAGCAACAGGAAGCCCCCCTCCTTAAGTCGTCTGCTCAGTGAGGCATGCATGTCTGTACCACCGAATAACAACTAGGAAACAGCAATTTATACCGCTTTCTGCAGGTAGTTTGAGAATTATCGCACAGGCCGGCGAGGAACGACAATCACCACGCACCCGATTTCCGGTTAACCCGCATATCGCACGAAGGTTTCGGGAATCAGGGCGTGATGGGCAAAGCAGCTGTTTCGGTCCGCCTTCGTGCGATATCCGGCCTAAAGCAGCGCCGGATGCACCACCTGGCCGTCGGCGACATTGATGGCCTGCTGCAGACGGGCGTCGTCGCGCCAGTTCGGGTCCAACAGGCCGGTCAGGTAGGGCAGCATGGCCGCCGATAGCGCCTGGGTGGCGCTGCGCGGCACCGCGCCCGGCATATTGGTCACGCAGAAATGCTGCACGCCCTCTGCGACGTAGACCGGCGCGTCATACGTGGTCGGCCGCGTAGTCTCGATGCAGCCACCCTGATCGACCGCGATATCCACGATCACGCTGCCCGGCTGCATCTGCGCGACCTGCGCCCGGCTGACCAGGCGCGGCGCGGCCGCCCCCGGCAGCAATACCGCACCGATCAGCAGATCCGCGGCGACCACTGCGTCCGCCAGGAG
>JBATKF010000080.1:0-7283 GCA_049669185.1 Sedimenticolaceae bacterium
CTGATCAACGAGGCCGTGTTGCGCATCGACCAGAACACCGCACTGCGCCTGATCGACATCACGCCCACCGAACAAGAGACCTCGCTGCTCGACATGGTGCGCGGCGCCTTCCAGTCGTTCAGCCGCAAGCCCAAGTTTCTGAAGGTCAACACGCCCTATCTGAACGGCTCGGTCGAGGGCACGGAGTTCGCAGTGCGGACCGAAGAGGGGAAATCGTCGATCACGGTATTCGAGGGCGTGGTCGTCGCGGCGAATGCACAGGGTGAGGTCTCGGTGCGCCCCGGCGAGTCAGCCGAGGCGGCCCAGGGACAGGCGCCGCAGATTCGCATCGTGGTCAGGCCGCGCGATCTGGTGCAGTGGGCCCTCTATTACCCACCAATCTTGTCTCTCTCAGCATTCGCCGACGCCTCGCCGGCGCTGCAGAAGGCCGCGAACTGTGCCGCCAACGGCAACACCGCGTGCGCCTTCGATGCATTGGCCGAGGTCCCCCCGGCCGATCAGGATGCGCGTTATCTGCTGGTAAGGGCCTCGCTGCTGCTCTCGGTCGGCCGAATCGACCAGGCGCGGGCGGCAATAGACGATGCGCTGCAACGTAATCCCAATGAGAGCGCCGCGTATGCGCTGCGCGCGGTGATCGCGGTGGCGTTAAACGATAACGAGGCGGCATTGGCCGATGGACGTCGCGCGGTCGAACTGGATCCGGCGTCGGCGGCGGCGAGCATCGCGCTGTCTTATGCGCTGCAGGCCAATTTTCAAATCGAGGCGGCGATCGAGACCATGTTGTCGGCCGTCGAACAAAGTCCTGACGATGCGCTGGCCGTGGCGCGCCTCGCCGAGCTCGAGCTGATGCGTGGCAATCGTTCCAAGGCGTTGGGGCTGGCGCAACAGGCCAAGGAAATCTCCCCCGGCCTGGCACGCACCGAGCTGGTCCTGGGGTTCAACGCGCTCGCCTCGTTCCGCAACGAGGAAGCGAAAGCGGCATTCGAGCGGGCGATCGGGCTGGATTCCGCCGACCCGCTGGCCCATCTCGGGCTGGGCCTGGCCAAGATCAGCGCGGGCCAGCTTACCGATGGCCGGCGTGACCTCGAGGCCGCAGTGGCTTTGGATGGCAACAACGCCTTGTTGCGCGCCTATCTCGGCAAGGCCTACTTCGAGGAAAAACGCTTCCCGCTGGATTCCGAGCAGTACAGCATCGCGAAGCAGCTCGACCCGAATGACCCGACCGCCTTTCTCTACGACGGTATCCTCAAGCAGACAATCAACCGCCCAGTCGAGGCGGTGGAAGACCTGGAGAAGTCCGTAGAACTCAACGACAACCGCGCTGTCTATCGCAGCCGGCTGCTGCTCGACAAGGACCGCGCCGCCCGCGGGACCAGCCTGGCGCGGGCCTATAACGACCTGGGCTTCGAGCAGCTCGGCATCAACCAAGCGACAGAGTCGCTGAGCTTTGACCCGTCGAACGCCGCGGCGCATCGATTCTTGGCGGATTCCCTGCTCGGTGCGCGACGCACAGAGATTGCGCGTGTGAGTGAGACGCTGCAGGCGCAGATGCTGCAGGACGTTAATATCAATCCGGTCCAGCCCAGCCTCGCTGCTACCAACCTCAACATCATCACGCTGGGCGGCGCTGCACAGCCGGGCTTCAATGAGTTCACCCCGCTGTTCGAGCGCAACGAGGCGCAATTGAATGCGACCGGGTTCGGCGGCAACAACGATACCTACGGCGGTGAGGCGGTTGTTTCCGGCGTCTACGACCGCTTCTCCTTCAGCACCGGCGCAACCTCTTACGATACGGACGGTTGGCGGGACAACAACGACATCGACATCACGCTGTATAACGCCTTCGCGCAATTCGCCCTCACCGACGAACTGAACATTCAGGCCGAATACCAGTACAAGGATTCGAAGGAGGGCGACCTGGCATTCAATTTCGATCCCGACGATTTCCTGCGCGACAAGACCATCAAGCGTAACCAGAAGACCACCCGATTAGGTCTGCGTTATGCTCCGACGCAGGCATCGACCTTCTTGTTTTCTTACATCCACAACAACAATGAAGAGAAGCTCAAGGAGTCGGAGGCCCTCGACCCGTTTACGACTTCCGATGCCGACAGCAAGGTGGACGACGACGGTGATCAATACGAGGGTCAGTACATCTACCTAAACGAACGATTTAACCTGATCGCGGGTGGCGCGCACAGCAAATCGGACGTGAAGTTTCGGGACGACATCACGCTGACGGACGTGGATTTCGGGCCGATATTCAGCATCCAGGAAACCAGTAAAGAGGACACCAAGCAGTCCCGTGGTTATGGCTATGTCAATGTCCCGATGTTGGACGGCCGGGTGAAATGGACCGTAGGTGTGAGTTACGACGACTACGAGGAAGATATCCTCGATGAAACGGTCTGGGGCCCGAAGTTTGGAGTCCAATGGTCTGTGACGGAAGACGTCTTATTGCGCGCGGCGGCCTTCCGAACGGTCAAGCCGCTTTTGATCAACAACCGGACCCTCGAGCCTACCCAGGTCGCGGGCTTCAACCAGTTCTACGATGACATCAACGGCACCAAGGCCTGGCGCTATGCGCTGGGTGCCGATTGGCGGATCGCCCAGAATCTGGCCGCCGGCGTAGAGGTGACGCACCGCGACCTCGACGAGCCAGTGTTTCTTATGCCGTTCGATGGCCCGCCGCGAACCGATTTCGAGGATCGCGAAGAGGACTTTCACCGGCTGTATGTCTATTGGACACCGTCTGCACGATGGGGCGTGACCGGTGAGATCGTCTACGACAGGTTCAAGGCCGATTCGGGAGAGGCGACCGAGTTCGATAATGTCCCGGAGAAGGTGCGCACGGTAAGTCTGCCGATCGCGGCAACCTACTTCCATCCCTCCGGCCTGTTCGGCGGTCTGCAGGGAACCTATGTCGACCAGCACGTGAAGCGCTCATCGAATGCGCCCGGAGCGGACGGCAAGGACGATTTCTTTCTGGTCGATCTCGCCGTCGGCTACCGCTTGCCGAAACGCAGCGGTATTCTGAGCCTGGGGATCAAGAACGTATTCGACAAGGACTTCAAGTATCAGGACAACAGTTACCGGGAGTTCTCATCCGAGGCGTCCACCGGCCCCTATTTCCCAGACCGTACGATAATGGGCCAGCTGACCATCAGTTTTTGAATTCGCAATGGCCCGTGGTTGGATCGGGTCATAGCGAGCTAACGGTCAACAGGGCACAAAGCCCGCGGCGGCCACTGCGGTAGCCGCCGGTGCCCTATCGATTTCACTGACCCACCGGACGGATTGGTTGCATCACGACGGCAACCAATCCGCCGAGGTTCGAATCAGTATGACCAACACCGGCGCCGGCCGTTTTGGGTGGTGCAGAAGTAGGGGTCGCCGTTCTGCTGAAAGAGCCTGGTCACCTGTCCCGGGCCGCCCTGTGACGGATCCCGACAGGCATTCGGTTCTCCTTCGCCCGCCCCAGGGTCGCATTGGGCAAGTGGTTCCGGAGTTATAGAGGAACTGCAGACACAGGTGTCCTCGTTCGGCGCAGCAGCGGGCTGCACTATATCGCCGTCGCTGTCCCGCAGTGGAATGACTTCGACCAGCACGCTGGTATCGTCGCCCAAAATTGCTGTGCTACATCCTGCGGTGTCTGCTGGACAGACGGGAATCTCGGCGACGCCGGGCGTCGCCGCATTCGGTTGGTCGCTATAGCAGAAGGCGACGTACCGGGGCGTGGCTGGCAAATAATCCGACCAAGAGAGGTCCTCGGGTGCGTAGAATGCGATATTGGCATCTGTGCTGGCGCCATAGGGTGATTCGTATTGGTACGTGTAGAAAATGCTACGGTCTTCGAAGCACTCGCCACAATCGTCGAACGGAAAAAAGTCTTCCAAGATGACGCTATCGATTGCGAACGGAGGTTCCTCTCGCCCTGATTCGAGACTCCATTCGACCGAATCGCCATTGATAGTGCAGGAGATACCCAAATCAGTCGGAGGGAAAAAGAGGGGTTCGCACACGATCTCTGTCTCGTTGTCGAATACACTGAACACCGCCCGTTTGAGGCCAGTGCCACATTCCGCCACTGAGCCTTCGCTCACCTCTTCGCTCACGCTCGGACTCACCGAGACTGCCTCATCGCTGAGTACAGCAGGCAGAGGAGCTTCTTCGCCGTAGGTCAGCGGGGAGACGGCCAGCAACAGGGCAGCGAAACCCGCGGTAGATAACTTGTTTTTGATCGAATTCATTTTTGGTTGTTCCTCCAACTGATCAGTTGGACCGAGTTACGGCAATCGGGCCAGAGAGACACGTGCCAGATACAGTTTGGCGGCCGGTGATCACCACAATGGGTTGACGCAAGCTTGCTCATCAGTACTCGTAGCAGGTCCTGCGGCCGTTTCGGGTGAAGCAGATGTAGGGATCGTTCTCGAGTTGCGTCATCGCTTCCACCTTTGCGCCGGGCGCTGGCTTGACCGTGCAGGTACCGCCGGGTTCTTTGTCCTTGGTGAGCGGCGGATCAGCAGCCGATGCGTCAAACGCCGGAAGCGAATCGTCGCACTGGACCAGATTTTCGATTTCGGCCACAGAAGGTTCGCCCCCAGTACAGAAACAGGTCCGGACGTCTATCGGTTCGTCGTTTAACTGCGAGGCAGGAAAATTTGCGGAATCTCTCAACCTTGTGTAATTGATCAGCACGATCTCTTTGCTGTTCGGATCAGAAGCATCGGGACACCCCCTCGGCAGGGGATCTGCGGGGCACCTCGGAATCTCGAGGTCGAAATCGATGCCGCCGATTGCGGGCGTGTCATCGGTCTCCGCAGCAGTGGCACAGAGCGCAAACTCGACGATGGGCAGCGGATTGCCCGCAGCATTCAGCACCTGAATGCCGCTGTCTGCGGTCACGCCCGGTCCGGCGTAGTAATGGACAACAAGGGCCTTATTGGGCGAAGTCCGGCCCCTGACGACGACGAAGTCGATGGGTATGCTGGCGTTGGAAAAACTCAGGCTGTTCCCGTTGGTCAGCGTGTAACCTGCTGTCTCACCGCCACCGGTTACGGTACCTGCCGACGCCGGTCGTTTTGTGCTCAACTCGATGCCGCCAAGGGTGTACTTTCTGCATGCCGCGTTCGCCGCATTGTCGGGCACGACGGCAACAGAGTTCGCGCTGTACTGGATTGGATAAGAGCTCGGTTTGGACAGAGGTTTCTTCGCGAAGGATGGGGGCGATATCAGTATGGCGGCCACCCCCAGCAGCCCGATGAGCGGGCGTTTGAAATCCGACTTCATGGTTTCTCCTCCCAGCCGTTTGGCCAGTTTCAGCACCGTTATAGTTTGTGACGTCGATGACCTGCGGCAAGACTTGCACTGCTGCTGGCCTCGCTCGACCATAGACGACCTCTGATTAGCGATTGCACCAGGGACGCCACCATGCTCCGATGGTAGTACACAAAAAGCACGGGCTGTAGAAAACAGGAAACTACATCCGCCTCACGAGAACGAAATTCTTATTGCAGCCTGCGAGTTTCAACTTTTCTCCTCATCAGGGTCTGAGTCGGGGGACATGGTCGAAACAGAGCGCCCACGCCTTGAACTTCGATTTTTCCACCAAGCAGATTTTCCGCGCCGAGCGCGTCGCGATCATCGCGCTTCACGCAAACGTCACCGAGCATGAGCCCGCGCTTTCCGATTGATTCGCCGAGGCCCTGCACCGTTAAAGGACAGGCAGGTGGCGACTGGCCGCGGAATGCCTCGAAAAGGTGCGGACCGACTTCCGGTAAGACGTTCCAGCTAACTACTCGCTCGACCGCTGTCAGCGCTGCATGCTGCGATGATAGAGCGATGTCGATCCGGAGGTTGTCTGGATGGGTTCAACGTGATCGCCTTGGGGTATTGGGGCCTGTGCGCCATTCGGGTCTGGCCCTTTTTTCTGTTTCCGAATTAAGCCGAAAATGAAAACGGAGATCTTCACGACGCAGGCGAGCCTGACGAAGCCAAATGTTCAGCCCTTCGTGTATAGTCAGCGCGTTGGAGACACCTCTTCAGCTGCTTCGAAAGTTGGTGCATAACTATAAACGTCGGGAGAACGATTATGCGTGCTAGAGAAATATTTTATTTTGGCAGCCTGGTGGCCGGATTTCTTTGGCTTCCCGGCATAGCTTGGGCAGCCTGTACCTTGGGCCAGTCCGGGGCCGTATCCGTTTATTCCTTGAGTGGTCAGGGGAATTTCTCTTGCCGTGACCTGAATATGGACCCGGTGTCTGGAGTTGCAGCGACACTAGACGGGCAGACTCTTAACTGGACACTTGGAAGCGCTGCGGAGGTCGACACCGTTGTCGTGGAAGATTCCAGCGGTAAGCGCTGTGTCTACAACTACGGCCCCGGAGTAACTGGTGGGACTGGGCTTACGCCACCTGCGAACAAATCCATTGCGGACTCGCTGTTCTGTGCCGACGATGTGGTTCTGCCGCCCCCTAATACGCCGCCTGAAGCGACGATTCAACTGCCCGTCGAAGCGTCGGTTCCTGGCGGGCAAGAGGTCGAGTTCGCCGGTAGCGCGAATGATGCTGAAGACGAAGGCTTAACGGGCGCGGACCTGACATGGAGTTCGTCGCTTGATGGGCCCCTTGGCAGCGGGTCGCCCATATTCGCTTCCGATCTCTCTCCGGGCGAACATGTGATAACGGCTCAAGTGACCGATAGCGGAGGGCTGATTGGGTCGGACTCGATCTTGTTGACGGTCGAGGCGACCGAAGCTCAGAACTGCGTGGTGAGCGGCGATGGCAGCTCTGTGCTGATCAACGGTGTGTCGGTTATGTGCCCGGAGGGCGATCAGCCGCGCCTTGTGTGCAGTGCAGATCTGTCAGAAGACGCGGATAAGTTCGCCTTGGGTTCGGCGGCCTGCTGTCTCTGCAATGCGACCGCTGTTGAGTGCGACCCAAGCCTCGCGGAAGGGGACGAACCCGTAAACGGGCTTGAAGCCTGTCCGGACACAACCCAGTTGAAAGGTGCGCTGCAAGTGCCGAGCAGCCTTATGTTCAACAATGATCCGTATTACTGCCAAACCATTGGCGGCAGAAGAAGATGCTTCGCTTACTGATGTTGCGGTAACCGATATCGCGTGAATTCGGGGACTGTGATTTCGGGGACATGATTTCGTGATTTCGGGGACACGTGATTTCGGGGACAGACCACGATATCGCGATTGCAACCGTGGTCTGTCCTCAATTTCCATGACCGTCAGAGGAACTTGCCGAATACTGGCTCCAGCGCCCTCAGGTCGC
>JBATKF010000081.1:0-1884 GCA_049669185.1 Sedimenticolaceae bacterium
GTCGTCGATGGTCGCAGACCAGGTTCTGGCAGCCCCAACGTCGGGCCGACTCAAGGTCGTGGAAGTTCAGGTAGTCGCCCGTTGCATCGTCGGGCACAAAATCCCAACCCCACCAACGGCGGCGCTCGATCCGGTACAGCCCGGTCTGTTCGTTATGCACAATTCGCCAATTCATTCGAGTTACTCCTCAGCGAGGTCGCCACCCGCGGCCTTCGCTCATCCCTACTCATGACACCACTTCCCTAACAGAGGCTCAGCGAAAGAAATCAAAGCAATCCATGTTCCAAGTATTAGTAGTTTAGAGAACACTGTTGCGACATTCTGACAAGGACGCGATCTCGAACGCGATGCGTGAACGGCGTCACAGAATCTGTTGCCCATCTTGAACCCTGAAACCAATCAATGCGCTCTTGTCGGCGCATGAGCTCGAGATTGATCTACCCGTTGCGGGGGCTTGTTGAACCAAACGAGTGCGCCGGCGCGCAGTCTTTGTCGCCAGATAGTGCGAGTAGCGATGACTGGCGCAGCGGGGCTAGCATGCGTTTGGGGATTGCGATTTCGCAGTGTTTGCAGACGGGTGGCCGCGGTAGACTGCGTCGGCACCGCCGATCAAGCAGGAGATCCAACCGCGGCTCGCTGATCTGGACAGATCCGGAATTCGTTAAAGGTTGTGACGGCTAGACCGATACCGGTAGCATCACGAATAGGTAATATGCTGAAACTATGATTGGGGAGTAGGGGTCAGATGTGCCAAGGAGCGTGGGCGAATCATCGATCTGGTTGAAGTCACGCATTCGGCCGATGATCCTCGGCCGCTACGCCATGTGGAGCGATAGCGCGGACGCCGGATAATTCGGACAAGCGAGGTCTTTTGCCTCGTTGCAGGTTTTGGCACTAAACGGAGCAGTATCATGTTTAGGAATCTAGGGTCTCTCATACTGGCCGGCGCACTCACCAGCGCGGCCTACGCCAGCGATCTCGACATCGAACCCTGCATCAACGGTGGGGTCTCGAGCCGCGGCGACTATGCAACCCAGGCCATGGAAGATCACATCAAGGCGCAACTGGATTGGCGCTCCTATTATCTGGACCGCATGGCCGCCAGTCGCGTGGAAAAGCCACGCGATGAGGCATCCGTGGAGCAGACCCCGGCCGCGCTTACCAATTAGCCTTCCGGATGCTCCCAAGCACGCAATGTAACGTCGATCGTTCAAGCAGTTTTGAGAGGCGAAGATGTTGACTGAAGAGAAGACGGACACCGGCACACGCACCACGACCGAAGACCTCGAGGGAGTCGAGCGGGTCGCAACCCTCGAGCCTGACCGTCGTGACCAGTACGTTCAGTACTCCCACGAGTTGCCGGAAGACGAGGCCGAGGCGTCGTCGCGCGCACTGGTGCGATTTGTCCCGCTGGCCTATGGGGCCCTGCTCGGAGGACTGGCAGACAACCTGCCGCTGGGTCTCGCAGCAGGCGTCGCACTCAGCGCGGCGTTTGATCTGTTCATGGGTAGTAATTCCATATTGCGGTCACTGTCGCAGAGCGCCTATCCCTATGCCTGTCCAGCGATTGCCGCAATGGCTCGGGGGCTGGCGGGCGCCGTAGGACGGTTGGGCTTGAAATCGCCTTCGGCCTGGCGCGACATGCGCTGCAAGCTGTCGCAATTCTGACGCTGCATCCAAAGTTCCGACTGTCGCGAGGGTCTTTCGCGCCCGTCGCGCATGTTTGGCTGCATAATGAAGTCAGGCGCTGGGATCGTAGTACCCGCCGCTGTCGTTCAGGGATTCATTCACCGCGGCACTGTGGAGGCCACCGATGCGAAAGCGAATCATAAAGCCCGTCCAACCGGCCGGCGATTTACCGGAAGATGCCTGGCTGGATCTGGA
>JBATKF010000082.1:0-10040 GCA_049669185.1 Sedimenticolaceae bacterium
ATCTGCAGCCACCGTTGCCGAGAGACCGAGAATAGCAACCTCCGGATATACGCAAGAACCTGCCGTGTCAAACACAGGGCAAATCGCGTATTGATTCCCGCCTGCGCGGGAATGACCGTCTTTACAAGTCCCCTTGAGTCGACGTCAGGTTCGTTCTCAGGGTCAGCGCCTTCTTGAGTTGCAGACGGCCCACCTCGAGCCTGATCTTGAGACGTCGCCGCTCGGCGCCGCGGGTCTCGGTCGAAAGGCGATGCTCGAGCGTCTGCTGTTGCCGTTCAAGCCGGTCGATGATTCCGTCCAGCCCGGCGCGCAACGCTTCCTGTTCGCGTGCCCGCGGCGAGAGCTACGCAAGAAGGCTGGCGACCAGATTCTGCATCTTTCCCGACTCCCAGTGTGCCGGAGCCTGCCAGGCTAGGCAGGCGCATCCCTGCCGGAGTTTGCTAAGGGAATAACGTCAGGATGACAGCTTCGTGACGGCCCGAGGCCGCCCGAGCCAACGGGCCGCTTCAGGCGAATCCTTGCGTTTAGGCAGCATAAACGGCCTTTTCGTTTGCTCGCAGCGGGCAGTCTAGCCTGATCGAACTCGGGCAACATGGGCATCGGCCGTCGGCCGGCCACGCCGGCCCGCCCATCAGCGTGCAGATCGGCGTCACGGCCCGGGATTCTTTCCAAAGAGGGCCGCGCCGGCGCGCTTTCCCCCTCCCGGCCTATTTCCCGGCCAGCCGCCGCCATGGCCGCGCCGCTGTGGTCCGAAGATGAGATGCGTCGTGCCGTTTCGGTACGGCGTCTTTAGCCAGTATCGAACGTTGCCGCTTGGCGTTAGCGACAGGCGTCTTTCAGAGATGGCTTGAAGGCTGATGGTCGCCCCCGGCTTCCTGCCTCCCGCGACACTAGTACTTCCCTGTACGTCGTACCGACACAACTGCTCGAGCTTCTGACCTTGACCCGCCCGCGCCGTCACGCCGGTGTGCAGGGAAAATCCACCGCCCTTGGCGACCCCGTAATCGAACGACTCAACACACGCTGGCAGCGTCTGCAGCGTGAACACCTTGCGCCCCTGCGGCGGCGCTCAGAAACGACGCGGGCTACTGGACATAGGCCGGCGTCAGATTCGTTCCCGAAGCGAGTGAGCGGATTCGAGGATGCGGTATGCCGGCGCACAGTGCGTCGTTGGAGGCGATGTCCAATGCATGGCAGACCCGTGACCTGAATTCGGCCGGTGTCCGTGATATCAGTTCCCCCGGTACACCGATCTTCTGGGTCAATCGTTCGAAGTCCTCGAAACCGTACGACACCATGAATAGATGCATGCCGGTCGCCATGGCGGCTAGATAGTCCTTCTTTTCATCACCACAGGCGTAGGCGCGAGCGGGATTGATCGCGAGGTCGGTGCGGACCTGCCGGAAGGCGGCGGTCTTGTCGCTGCTCAGCGGGATGTGAACCAGGAAGTCGAGATCATCCGCATCGACGTTGTGACGCTGCAGCATTATGCGCAGCGTCTCGACCGGGCTATGCGTGATGTTCCGGGTGATCAGGCCAACCCGCAGGTTCGGGTGTTCAATCAGGCGATTGATCCAGGCCGCGATCTGCTCATACAGCTGGGCTTCCTCGCGATAGACCTCGGTGAGCGTCTGAATCAACCTGGCTCGCTTTTGCTTTCCGAGCTGTCGCTTGAGGTTGCTCGGAAACTCTTTCAAGCCACCGAGATACTTGAACAGGTGGCGGCGCTTCTGGAATCGCTCGAGATCGCCAATCCGCATGTCATGCGCCGCGAAGGTCTTTTCGATGGCGCTGAACGCATCGATCGTCGTGCCATCTGCGTCCAGGATGATAAGTCGGTCGTTGCAATACACTGAGGCGTACCTCCGCACGCTGACAACACTCGAACACTACGTCGGCCGAGTTTCATTTGGATGAAGCCTAACTGCGCGGGCGGCAATTGCGGCCAATTGAAGTCACGAAAATGCCAAATTTCCGCATTACTGTGCAGCGCAAATCGCCAGGAGAGATAGCCAACAGCGTCAGGCTGATTTCGGCCTTACTCTGCAGATCGCATGCATATCCTTATGTTGTCCGACGTGTACTTTCCGCGCATAAACGGAGTGTCCACGTCGATACAGACCTTCGCGCAAGCCTTTCTCAACGTCGGTTGCCGCGTCAGCCTGATTGCGCCCGAGTATCCCGATGAGCACTCGGCGGAATTCGAGATCATTCGGATCCGCTCGCGGCGTTTGCCGTTTGATCCGGAAGACCGGTTGATGTCATTGCGCGAGATCAAGCGGCTCGCGCCCACTCTGAAGGCACGCGAGATCGATCTGCTGCATATCCAGACGCCTTTCGTGGCGCACTATGCCGGGGTCTATCTGAGACGTGCCCTGGGTGCGAAGACAGTCGTGAGCTATCACACCTACTTCGAGGCCTACTTCGAGAAGTACCTACCCTGGGCCCCAAGGGGCTGGCTGCGGTCGGTCGCGCGGCGTTATTCACGCACCCAGTGCAACGAGGTCGACGGCGTCATTTCGCCATCAAGGCCGATGTTGGAACGCCTCCGGGAATACGGGGTGACTCAACAGGCCGCCGTGATCCCGACCGGCCTTCCGGCCGAAACCTTCGCGCCGGTAGAGGATCGCGGTTTTCGCGCCCGCCATGCCCTGGCGTCGGACGCCTTCCTGCTCCTGTATGTCGGCCGCGTGGCGCATGAGAAGAATATCGACCTGCTGATCGACATGTTTTGCGCGGTATCCGGGCAGATCGAAGACGCGGTGTTGCTGATCGCAGGGGAGGGCCCGGCGCTGGCCAGTCTGAGGCGTCGGGCCGCACGCCAGATCAACGCTGAACGCGTCCGTTTCATCGGTTACCTGGATCGCACTACCGAGCTGCCCGAGTGTTACCAGGCCTGTGACCTGTTCGTGTTCGGGTCGCAGACCGAGACCCAGGGACTGGTGTTGCTCGAGGCGATGGCGAACGGGCTACCAGTGGTTTCCACGGCCAGCATGGGCAGCCTCGACGTGCTTAGCGAAGGCGAGGGATGCCAGATCGTTCCGGCGGATCCCGAAGTCTTCGCGGAACGTGTCATGTCGTTGCATGCGAACGAAGCGCTGCGAATGACCCTGTCGGAGCGGGCGCTGCGCTACGCCAGGACCTGGGCCGCCGAGAACAAAGCACGCGAGATGCTCGACTTCTATGACCACGTGCTCAGTGGCGCGGTTGCACAAGCTGCCCAAGCGCGTGCTCTGGGTGCTGAACCGCTCGAGGCCTCCGATTGATGCATCGATCGTCTAATAGATCGTATCTACAGCATCCGAGGCGAGCGCAATGAAGCTGCTCCTGGCAACCGATGCCTGGTACCCGCAGACCAACGGTGTGGTGAGAACGCTGAGTACCATGGTCGCGGCGATGCGCAACGACGGCCATACTGTCGAGGTAATCTGCCCTTCCGATTATCCGTCGCTCCCATTGCCGACCTATCCCGAGATTAGGGTGGCTGTCTGGTTGCGCGGCCTACATGAGCGCATCGATCGGTTCAATCCGGACGCCGTCCATATCAGCACGGAAGCGACAATCGGGCAGTCTGTTCGCCGCTACTGCCTGAAGCGCAACTTCGCCTTTACGACGTCGTTCCATACCCGCTTCCCCGAATACATCCGCGAGCGGCTGCCGGTCCCGCTTGGCCTGACCTATCCACCCGTCCGGCGCTTTCATCAACCGGCCTTCCGGACGCTCGTGCCGACCAAGACGTTGAAGACAGACCTTCACAAACGAGGGTTTCGTCATCTGGACGTATGGGGTCGAGGCGTCGACACCGATCTGTTTTCGCCTGCACGAAGCCGACAGCGCAACTGGCACCGACCGCTTTACCTGAACGTCGGTCGCATGGCTCCTGAGAAGAACCTGGAGGCTTTCCTTGGACTGGACCTGCCGGGTACCCGCATGGTGGTCGGCGATGGCCCCCAACTCGAAGCGCTGAGGAAGCGTTACCCGGACGTGGTGTTTCCCGGCGCGAAATTCGGCGAAGAGCTGGCGTCGTACTATGCAGAAGCCGATGTGTTCGTCTTTCCCTCACTGACCGATACCTTCGGGCTCGTGATGCTCGAAGCCATGGCCTGTGGGACGCCGGTCGCCGCCTATCCGGTCACCGGCCCTCTGGACGTGTTGGAACAGGGCGTCACCGGGTGCATGGGGGACAACCTGGGTGACGCGATCGGGAAGGCGTTGACACTGGATCGCGACGTCTGCCGCTCTGAGGCGCTGAAGCATGGTTGGAACGCGATCGCGCGACAGTTCCGTCATGCGTTGGTGCCGGTTGATGCGGACAAGGCCGCGGCCCTGAAAGCCGCGCAATGGGAAACTCAGCCAATGCCTGCATGACGCAGAGCACCCTGTCGACCAAAGGTCGCCTGGTACTCACCTCGTTGATTCCTATACTGTTTTTCATGTCGCTGACTTCTTACGGTCATTTCGCTGACACGCGGCATTGCGACGATCGCGCGCATCCAAGGGCAGACAGGGGATTGGACAACGATGAGCGAAACCCACTACAGGTCGATCTGGTTGTCGGATGTTCATCTGGGTACCCGTGGCTGCAAGGCCGAATTCCTTCTCGACTTCATCAAGCAGCATGACGCGGACTGCATCTACCTGCTCGGCGACATCATTGACGGTTGGCGGCTGAAACAGAACTGGTTCTGGCCGAAGCAGCACAACGACGTGGTGCAGAAGGTGCTGCGGAAAGTGCGCAAGGGGGCCAGGGTCGTTTATGTACCGGGCAACCACGATGAATTTCTACGCAGTTTTCTCAACCTCCAGTTCGGCGGGATAGAGGTACTGGAGGAGCCGATCCATACCACAGCCGACGGCCGCCGGATTCTCATGCTGCATGGCGATCGTTTTGATGGCGTAGTTCTTTACGCAAAGTGGCTCGCACTGCTTGGCGACTGGGCCTACGAGTTCGCGCTGTTCCTCAATCACTATTTCAACAAGGTGCGTCGTCGGCTGGGTCGGCCCTACTGGTCTCTCTCGGCCTACCTCAAGCATAAGGTCAAGAACGCGGTGAGTTTCATTTCCGATTTTGAGCGGCTGGTGGCTGACGAAGCGAGGCGTCGAGGTGTCGACGGTGTCGTGTGCGGCCATATCCACAAGGCAGAGCTGCGCTACATCGACGATGTGCTGTACTGCAATACGGGCGACTGGGTCGAGAGCTGCACCGCCATGGTGGAAGACCACGACGGCAATCTGAGCATCCTGCACTGGTCCGACGAGCACTCGGTCGTGATCAGGCAGTCCGAACTGGTCCGGCCGACCCCGCGGCCTGGTCTGCCGACCGGCGAGGAGGTCCCGGCGTTCCTCCGACAACTCGACAAGGTTCAGACCGGACAGTAATCGCACCACCGGGTCTTCGATGTAGGCGATGACCAACGGGTGAAGAGTGCAATTCTTCTGCTCGCTCCTGGCCGGGCGTGTCCACCGCCGTCGCGTCAGGAAATGTCCTCCTCTATCAGGAGCTGACGTTCTTCCCGCCATCAGCTGACGACCGCAATGCGTCGGGAACAGCCGAAACCGGCGTCGTCGCTGTAAAGCATCCTGACACCCTCCATCAGCAAAAGCTTAAGGACAGCTTCGTGTTGATTGCTGACCTATGCCCGAGCAATCCACTCATGCTTTCACTTGGGGTCGGCGTTTCGGCTCTTGTCGGCGCATGGGAGACATCTGATGCTGTCTGCCCAACCGGCGGGTGGAATATACAATGTAGGCTTCGATGGTGGTCGACTAGCCACCGGAAAAGCCCCATTATCCATTGTGGCCATGCCCGGTGACCACAAGTCTCCGATGATTCTATCTGTAGTCTCAGGCACCCACTTCTTTGCGTCAGTGCTGATCATCATTGCGCCCAGTCCCAACAGTATCCATGTGCTGACCCAAAGCGCGCTCCTTGGACGAGGCGCGGGATTGCGTGCCACAAAAGGGGGTCGCACAGGACTGCTGGAATGTACAGCCACAGCATCCTTTGGTGTAGCTGCCATCTTTCAGACTTCCGTGCTCGCATTCATTGCCCCAGCCATGACCCGCTCCCGGACCACGGCCGATGGCCTGCGGCTTGACGTGGGTGCATTTGACTCCGGCCCCGGATACATCAGTGGTACCCGAGCGGTGCTCCTTGGCAAACCGGCGCAATGACCATGAATCTGATCCAGATCGCCGGTGGCCTGGGCCTGTTCCTGCTGGGCATGGTGGTCATGACCGACGGCCTCAAGGGCACGGCGGGGGATTATCTGCACGGGATCTTGACACGTTTCACTCACAGCCCGCTGTCTGGCTCGATCACCGGCGGCATCAGTACCGCCATCCTGCAATCCTCCAGCGCCACCACGGTGGCGGCGGTCGGCTTTGTCAGTGCCGGTCTGCTGACCTTTACCGAGGCACTGGGGATCATCTTTGGTGCCAATGCGGGGACCACGGTAACCGGCTGGCTGGTGGCACTGTTCGGCCTCAAGTTCCAGATCGGCAGCCTGACTCTGCCGTTGGTGTTGCTGGGGGCGCTGCTGCGTCTGTTCGGTCGAGGCAAGCTGCCGCATGTGGGGCTCGCCATGGCCGGGTTTGGCCTGATCTTTCTCGGTATCGATACCCTGCAGGACGGGCTGGCGGCCTATAGGGGCGTGGTCACCCCCGAGGATTTTCCCACCGACAGCATAAGCGGGCGCCTGTTGCTGGTACTCATCGGCATTGCCATCACGCTGGTTACGCAGTCCTCCAGCGCCGGTGTCGCCACGGCGCTGACCGCCGTCTACACCGGGGCCATCAACTTTCCCCAGGCGGCAGCGCTGGTGATCGGCATGGATGTGGGCACTACGGTGACGGCCGCCATCGCGACCCTGGGCGGTTCTGTGGATACGCGACGCACGGGCTACTCGCACGTCATCTACAACCTGATGACCGGTTTCGTGGCGTTCCTGTTACTGACGCCCTATGCGATTTTCTGGGAGGCGATGAGTCCGGGCAGCCTGATGGTGCACGCAGAAATCGCACTGGTGGCGTTTCACAGCTTCTTCAACCTGCTGGGCGTCGCGGTGGTGTTGCCATTTGCGAGCAACTTCGAGCGATTGATCCGGCGGCTGGTACCGGAGCCTGCCGACCCGTTGCGGGATCGCCTAGACTCCCACTTGCTGAAAGAACCCTCGGCAGCACTGGACATGTCGGGGCACACGGTCCAGGAACTGGTGATCCGGATTTTTGGCGCGACTGGGCGCACGATCGCCGAGCCTGGAGTCCATGACTACGCGGCGCTGCGGGGAGACCTGGACGCCACCCATGCCTTTGTCGATCAGATTCACCTGCAGCGTGATGCATCGCGCGACTGGCGACGGCTCAATGCGCTGATCCATATCCTAGATCATCTGAAGCGCCTCTTGGAACGCTGTGAAGAAGAGCCGGAACGCGCCATGGCCTTGCATACCTTTGGTCCGTCGAGGGCGGAAGCAGACGCCATGGCGGATCAGTTGCAAAGCATCGCCACCTTGATAGCAAGCGGGAATTTCGCAACGATCAGCCAACTGGCGGCAGCGGCGGAATCGCGTATCTCGACCCGGCGTGGTGCCCTGCGCACCGACATCATGGCGGAGATCGCGCAGGGATTGATTGATGTGCCCACCGGCACCGCGCGGGTCGAAGGGGTGCGCTGGTTGCTCCGTGTTGGTACGCATGCGGCGCGGATCTGCCGGCATCTGACCGAGCTGGATGGGGCCGGCGCGGTCAGTCCCAGAGCAGGTGCAATAATGTCCAGATAGGTCTAGAGTTAAGGGACATCGCCCTCGGAATTCTCGGCGTTAACTAACGTATCAGTGAACTGCCGTTCTTTCGCCGAAAGGAACCGACTTGATGATGCCGAACGCAAGGGTCACGGCCAGTTACGCTGTTGGGCATCACGGCGTGGCTCTTTATTGATTCCCTCGTCACAGCTTTGCATCGACGGTAGACGAGCAGCAACTTCGGCACGTTGTCCGCTTCGCTAACCAGGAGCAGTCATTCGCCGCCTCCCGGGGCAAAGGCCGGTTGCGGCGGTTCCCAGTTGTTTCCGAAAGCCGCCGGTGGAGCGATGGAGGTCCGACGAAGGTCAGCTATGCGGGACCTATCCCCAAAGGCAGTCCCCGGCCAGGAACGGACATAAGCCGAGCAGGCCGGACCACTGTCCGATTGCTTTACGCCCTTGGGTCAACTTAGGGGTGCTCCCGGCCAGTTGCAGACATAACGCACTTCACCGAGTAGGCTTTGGCAACGCAGTCCCAGCCTGCGGTCAATGTACTCTCAAGGGCTGTGAGTACGGAAACAACTCTCTGTGAATTATTTCAAGAATGAGAACCTTTTTCTTCGTCTTGTTGTGTCTAACGGCAGTTCTGACCGGTGCCTGTGACCTGTTACCGAATCAACTTAAGCCGTTCGAAGAAACGCTTGAACAACAGCTTTCTGGTGATGCGACCGTTTGGCTGCTTGGTGGTGATGTCGTGATAATCGACGTTTCAGGCTCACCCAGCTATAGGATGCAAGAAACAGAACTCGGGGGCCTGGCAACTGAGATTGCCGAGCAAGCGATGGAATATGCTGAAAGACCGCTCGAAAGTATTGTGGTTACGTTTTATGAGGATCGAGAGACTGACGGCTCAGACAAGGAGCGTGAATTCATCTTCTTGGTCATGAAGAACCGACCGGTCCTGCAACCGCACCTCCCTCGTAATGCCACCGGTCCGCTGACCAAGGAAGAGATTCAGGCGGCCATTGTCCGAATGGATCAATCCTATGATCAGATGGAGAAATCTCTGACCGATGGACACAGGGAATGTGTCCTCGCAACGTTGGAGAGGCGTGCTGCTGGTGCTGGAGACCCTGAGCACCTAGATCCGGCGACTGTCGAGTTCCTCACGTCCGATACCTGGTATCTATTGGACGGATCGGCGAAAAGAATCTTCCTGGCGCAGGCGTTGTTATCCGAGGCTTTGTTCTCTTGCGCTGACTCCAGGGTGCCTGAAGCCAAATAAAAGCAGCGAACGTATCTATCCTTCAACGAATGGTCGTAGCCTCTGAACCACAGTCGCTTGTCGGTCATGACCGGTCATTTCCGACTGTGGCGATGCACGACTTTCCATCTCGTTAAAAGGACATCTAGCCCCTCAAAAACTGAAGGTTACTAGCAAGACCAAGTACGGTATCCCTAGGGCAAAAACGATTGTTGCCGAGAATGCGGCCCATGACCACTCAGTGGAGAACATGACACTTTTCGAGAATCGGGACGCCAAGAAGAGGCCACACAAAACTGTCCATATCACAAGCACCAACTGAAGACTGGCGACAGTCAAAAGACCCACGGTTACAACTATCAAGCCAACAGCCTTGAGAAATTTCATGATTGTTCAGCACCGACAACGATTAGCGTTACGGTGCTGTTTCCCGCTACTACTAAAGTGCGCGAATCTGCTTAGTCTGTCGATGAAGGCTGCAGATCTGCGGTTGTTGGGCGAAATCGGTCAGGAGCGGTCTTACGCTGACCGTAGATCGGGCTCTATCCGGCCGCTGGGACGGATTCCCGCGTCAACATGCCGGCGTGGTACCGTTCTATGGTCAGCGGGGCGGCCGAACGCTGCTGTCGATGGCTGCGATTAGGCGACGCCGCTGGCCGAAAAGGCCTTTCATACTGCGTATGCCCTGGTACGCCTATGAGGCCGCCGTGGGTACGTCAGCCGCCGATCTCGTTGAGACGCTGCTGAAGTTTCAGCCGGTCCAGCGAATCGATGGGCAGATTGACGAAGATTGAGATACGGCTTTCGAGTTCGGTCAGCGCTCGCACGTATGCGGTTTTGCGACGCATCTCGTCACCGACAGAATCGCCCGGGTCATTGATGTGCCAGATCGTGATCAGAGGTTCGCCCGGCCAGTCCGGATGCTGGTCGACGGGCACCTTGTCGGACAGCGCTATGACGAAATCCATCGCCGGTGCATCCGGGCCCGCATAGTCGTTCCAGTCATTGACCCGCAATCCTTCGCGGGCGTAGTTG
>JBATKF010000083.1:0-6371 GCA_049669185.1 Sedimenticolaceae bacterium
CCTCTATGCCCTTGCTGCGCCGCTGGCCTTCGCGGCCTTGGTCTCGCTGGCCAGCGGTCAGCTCGCGTCGGCACTCTCGGCCGGGACGGCGTTCGCAATGATTGTCGTCGGTGGCGTGCTCAATCGACGGGGCATCCTCGAGGAACTCGTCGCGCCGGAGCGTCGCTTTACGCGCTCCTGGGGCCTGCCGTACAAGTACCTGGCGGCGCTGGTGGTCGCTGCGGGGACCGCGCTGGCGGCCTTCGGCGCAGTCGGCCAGGATGCATGGGTGAGCGCGGCGTTTGGCCTGATGGCGATTGCAGGTTTTCATCTGACCTATCGACTACCGCGGCCGCAGGCGGTATTTGGTGCGCCGCGCACGGCGGTCCGCGACAAGACCCTGCAAAAGGCGCTGGCCCAGGCCGAACTGCGCATCCTGGCGATCGAAAAGGCGGCCTTGCGCGTCGGCAACCGGGAACTCGAGCAGCGCCTGCATCGCATCGCCGCTCAGGGGCGGGCCGTTCTCGAACAGGTTGTTGCGCGGCCGGAAGAGCGTTTTCGTGCGCGCAAGTTCCTCAACGTCTACCTCGAAGGCGCCGAACGGGTGGCGAGCCGGTATGTGCAGACGCACCGCTTGGCACGTGGCCAGGAACTCGAGCAGAATTTTCGCAACGTCCTGACCGAGATCGAGACCGTCTTCGGGCGACAGCTCAATCGACTGGCCGAGCACGATGTATTCGACCTGGATGTGCAGATCGAGGTGCTGCGTAAGCAGCTCGAACGCGAAGGCATAACCTGAACAGACGGCACACAGCGACCTGGAGGTCCGTGACCATGCAACCACCCAGCGAACCGAACACTGATTCCCTTGATCCCGGCGAGCAGGCGGCCTCGCTACCCGATCCGATGGCGACAACCAGGTCGTTGGAACCGGCCAAGGTCGGCGCCTTGCTGGCCGACCTCGACCTGAACGACAGCCACTCGGTGCTGTTCTTCGGCAGCGCCGCGCAGGAGCAGCTGACTAGCGTGTCGGACAGCATGCTCGAGCGGGTGCGCACCAAGGACGTCGGGCCCGCCGGCGAGGCCCTCAACGATATGGTGCTGACCCTGCGCGGCTTTGATCTCAGCGGTCTCGACCCGAATCGCAAGGGCGGATGGTTCGATCGTCTGCTCGGCAAGGGGCGAGACGCGGCCAAGGTGCTGCAACGCTACGAACACGTCCGCGACCAGATCGAGGATATCACCGGGCGCCTGGAACAGCACAAGACCGGCCTGCTGGTCGATATCGAATCGCTCGACCGACTGTATGCGGCCAATCTCGATTATTTTCACACCCTGGAGCACTACATCGCGGCGGGGGAGGAAAAGTTGAGGGAATTGGATGACCAAGTCATCCCGCAGCAGGCCGAGGCGGTCGCCGAGGGTGACGATACGCTGGCCGCGCAGCACTTGCGCGACTTGCGCGCGGTTCGCGACGACCTGGAGCGTCGGGTACACGACCTGCGTCTGACCCGACAGGTCAGCATGCAGAGTCTGCCCAGCATCCGGCTGGTGCAGGAGAACGACAAGGCGCTGGTGGGCAAGATCAACTCGACGCTGGTCAACACCGTGCCGCTGTGGCGCCAGCAGCTCGCTCAGGCGCTGACCATCCATCGCTCGCGCGATGCGGCCGAGGCGGTGGCCGCGGCCTCAGACCTGACCAATGACCTGCTGCGCGCCAACGCCGAAAACCTGCGTGAGGCCAACGCCGAGACCCGTCGCCAGATCGAGCGCGGCGTGTTCGATATCGAGGCAGTAAGCCAGGCGAACGCGGCCCTGATCGCCACCATCGAGGACAGCCTGCAGATCGCCGATGCCGGCCGTGCGGCCCGGGCCAAGGCCAACGCCGAACTCGAGGCCTTGGAGAAGCAGCTGCGTGATTCCCTCGCTGCGGCGAGCGCGCGCGAACAGGCAATGCCGGGGTCTTCTTGAACACGGCCGCGGAACCCTGCGGCGTCCCAATGGTCAATCAGCGTGGTTTATTTGGAGAAAGACAGATGATCGATGCAAAAGGTCTGCTCGACCAGTTGGTTGGGAGCGGAGCCGCCGGAGGCTTTGCCGGCGGTCTTGCGGGCGGTGCACTGGCCAGCATGCTGAGTGGAAAAAAGGGCAGGAAGATGGCCGGGTCTGCGCTGAAACTGGGTGGGCTCGCACTCGTCGGTGGTGTGGCCTACAAGGCCTGGCAAAGCTATCAGAGCGGGGCCGGGCAGTCGTCGTCGGGCCAGGGGACAGCAGGCGACATCGAAACGCCGCCGGCCGATGGGGTATTCCTACCGCGGGCAAGCGATGCCGCCGGCACCAACGCGCTCAGTATGCTGCTGGCCCGGGCGATGATCTCGGCGGCCAAGGCCGATGGCCAGATCGACACCCAGGAGAGTCAGACTATTCTGAACCAGATCAACGGGCTCGGCCTCCCAGCGGACGACAAGGCGTTTCTGTTCGAAGAATATTCGCGGCCCCTGGACATCGCGGCGCTGGCGGGAGACGTCGATTCGCCGGAGCATGCCGCCGAGGTATACGCCGCCTCCGCGTTGATGCTCGAGCCACCCTCGGCGCCGGAAAAGATCTATCTGGATACGCTGGCGGGCGCGTTGAAACTGGAGACCGGCCTGGTCCAGCAGATCCATGCGACGGTGGAATCCAATCGATTATCCTGAGTTCGCCGCAATCGTCTGAGCCGTAGCGCACTCGATGGGATTCCTTTCGGTGCGATACGCTGCGCTATCGCAGGCCGTCGACGCAGAGCCGCAGGTCACGGTCCCATGCCGGTATCGCCAGGCCGAACGTCTGTTGCAGCTTTGTGGAATCCAGGCGCGAGTTTTTCGGCCTCTGTGCCGGCGTCGGGTATTCACTCGTCGAGATTGGCTGCAGCTCGCACTGCAGATTCAGCAGATCGCGCACCGCGGTGGCGAAGCCGAACCAGCTGGTGCCGCCACCGGGTGAGAGGTGATAGACGCCGCTCAAGTCACGCCGCGACGCCAAATCACCGGGCACCATAGACAACACACTCGCGGTCGCCTGCGCGATCGAACGGCACCAGGTCGGCGCGCCGAACTGATCATTGACGATGCGCAGCGCGCCGCGCTGCTTCATCAAGCGCCGCATGGTCAATAGGAAGTTCTGCCCGCGCAGCCCGTATACCCAGCTCACGCGCAGGATGATGGTCGCACAGCCGCTGGCGAGCAGGGCCTGGTCACCGGTGAGTTTGGTGCGTCCATAGACGCTGACTGGATTGGTGGGGTCGGTTTCCACGTAGGGCCCGTCTTTGTCGCCGTCGAACACATAGTCCGTGGAATAGTGCACCGCCAAGGCATCGTGAGCGGCGGCCCAGGCCCCGATCTCGGCCGGTACCTCGCCGTTCAGCCGCATCGCCCGCTCGGGCTCGCTCTCGGCCTTGTCGACCGCGGTATAGGCGGTAGCATTGACAATCACGTCCGGCGCGACGGTATCCAGCGTGGCCCGCAGCTGCGGCAGATCGCTGATATCCAGATGCAGGCCGCTGTTGCCGCTGCGCGAGGAGGTCATCAACTCGCCCAGCACCGACAGGGTCCGTTCGAGTTCCCAGCCGACCTGGCCGGTGGCGCCGAGTAACAGGATACGCATAGCCTAAAATCTACTCAGTCTGGATTCGGGTATCTCGGCCAGCAAGGGCGCACCCCGGTCCTTGTCAGACAGCACCGGCTCGCCCCGCAACGGCCACTCGATCGCGATCGAGGGATCGTTCCAGCGCACCGCGAATTCACTGCTCGGGCTGTAGATGTCGGTGGTCTTATAACCGAAAAGCGCCTGCTCGCTAATTACATAATAGCCGTGCAGGAAGCCTGGCGGCACATAGAATTGCAGACCGGTATCCCCATCGAGCATCACGCCATGCCAGCGGCCGAAGGTCGGTGAACCGACCCGCAGGTCGACTGCGACGTCGAACACCCGGCCGCTGAACACCTGCACCAGCTTCCCCTGGGCGTGCGGCTCCTGGCCGTGCAGGCCGCGCAATACGTCCTTGGCCGAGTAGGCCAGGTTGTCCTGCACGAAGGTCTCGGCGATGCCGGCCTCGCGGTAGCGATCCGCCTGCCAGACCTCGGCAAACCAGCCGCGCGCATCGCCGAAGCGTCTCGGCTCGATCAGCTTCAGGCCCGGAAGATCGAATTCGGTGACCTTCATGACGGTGATCCGTGCTCCAGTAGCTCGAACAGGTATTGGCCATAGCCGTTTTTGCCCAGCGGCTCGGCCAGTGCGCGCACCTGGGCATCGTCGATCCACCGATTGCGCCAGGCGATCTCCTCCGGGCAGCAGACCTTGAGCCCCTGGCGCTTCTCGATGGTCTCGACGAAGCCGGCCGCCTCCATCAGGGAGTCGTGGGTGCCGGTATCCAGCCAGGCCATGCCGCGGCCGAGCTGGACCAGCTCGAGCGCCCCCTGCTGCAGATAGCGTCTGTTGAGGTCGGTGATCTCCAGCTCGCCGCGCGCCGAGGGCTGCAGCCCCGCCGCCAGGTCACAGACGCGCTCATCGTAGAAGTACAACCCGGTCACCGCATAGTTCGACTTGGGCTGCGCCGGTTTTTCCTCCAGGCTGATCACCTGGCCGTCGGCGTCGAACTCGGCCACGCCATAGCGCTCGGGATCGCGCACCCAATAGCCGAACACGGTCGCCCCGCTCGTCTTGTGCGCCGCCTGCTGGAGCAGCCGGCCCAGGCCCTGGCCGAAGAAGATGTTGTCGCCGAGCACCAGACAGCACGGCGCGCCGCCGATGAACGCACGCCCGATCAGGAAGGCCTGGGCCAGCCCCCCGGGGTGTTCCTGGATAGCATACTCGATCGCCAGGCCCCACTGACTGCCGTCGCCCAGCAGCTCGCGGAACAGCGGGTTGTCGCGCGGCGTGGTGATGATCAGCACTTCGCGGATGCCGGCCATCATCAGCGTGGCCAGCGGGTAATAGATCATCGGCTTGTCGTACACCGGCAGCAGCTGCTTGCTGATCGACAACGTGATCGGGTGCAGCCGGGTGCCGGCACCGCCGGCCAGGATGATGCCCTTCATGCGGTCTCCCCGGAGGCGTTAGGTGCCAGGCCAAGGCGCTGGCCCGCGTAGGTATCGGCCTTGACCGCCGCGCACCAATCGCGGTTATCCAGATACCACTGCACCGTGCGGCGCATGCCCGACTCGAAGGTCTCGCGTGGCTGCCAGCCGAGCTGCTCGCGCAGCTTGCTGGCGTCGATCGCATAGCGCCAGTCGTGGCCGGGGCGGTCGGCGACGAAGGTCTTGAGCTGGGCATGCGGGCGGTGGGGCGAGTCGGGCACCAGTTGGTCGAGCAGGGCACACAGGGTGTCGACTACCTCGAGGTTGGTCTTTTCACTGTTGCCGCCGACGTTGTACATCTCGCCGGGCTGGCCATGGTTGACCACATGCCAGATCGCGCGGCAGTGGTCCTCGACGAACAGCCAGTCGCGCACATTGCCGCCGGTGCCGTAGATCGGCAGCGGCTTGCCCTCCAGCGCATTGAGGATCATCAACGGGATTAGCTTTTCGGGATACTGATAGGGGCCGTAGTTGTTGGAGCAGTTGGTGGTCAGGGTCGGCAGGCCATAGGTGTGGTGCCAGGCCTGTACCAGGTGGTCCGAGGCGGCCTTGGAGGCCGAGTAGGGTGAGCTCGGTGCATAGGGCGTCTGTTCGGTAAAGGCCCCGCTCTCGCCCAGCGAGCCGTAGACCTCGTCGGTCGAGACATGCAGGAAGCGGAACGCCGCCTTGCCCGCCTCATCGAGGGTGCGCCAATACGCCAGCGCGCGATCCAGCAGGTTATAGGTGCCGACGATATTGGTGTGAATAAATGCGGCCGGGCCGTCGATCGAGCGGTCGACGTGGCTCTCGGCGGCAAAGTTGATGATGCAGGTCGGACGGAATCCCTCGATCAGCGCCTGCACCGCCGCCGGGTCGGCGATATCGCCCTGGACGAAGCGATAGCGCGGATCGGCCGCGATGTTGGCGAGGGTCTCGCGATTGCCGGCATAGGTGAGCAGGTCAAGGTTGGCGACCTCGGCGTCTGTCGAGCCGAGCAGGTAGTGGATGAAGTTACCGCCGATGAAACCGGCGCCACCGGTGACCAGCACGCGAGAGGGCAGTTCGTTAGTCTGTTGAGTCGATTCCATGGCCACTGGGGATTGTCAGGCTGCGAAGCGTGCAATCTTACCCAAGTTTCAGCAGCAATCGGAGATCGCCGGCCGGCTCCTCGGCGTTGATTATAGGGCCGCAGCCGGCGTTCATCGCGGAGCCGCACCCGCTCTCGTTTGAGACGGCTATGAACCGACCCGGTGTCGGGGCAGGCGGCTGCCTATCAATACCCGGCCAGAGTGCGAATAA
>JBATKF010000084.1:0-6613 GCA_049669185.1 Sedimenticolaceae bacterium
GGAGAGACCATTCCCGACTTGCTGGGCGACGGCAATTGGGATAGCTACTCGGTGAACAATGCGGCCTCGGGAGGCAATCTGGGCGTGTCCGAGTCGTCCGGTTGGTGGGTTGTTGGAGCGTCATTCAGTAATTCTTACGACGGTAAGGATTACGTGAAGCTGCGTTCTATCGTCGTTGACGGCGGTGGCCCTGGCACTGGCACCGGGGTACCTCTCCCAGCAAGTATCCTACTCATGGCTGCTGGTCTTCCTCTTATCAGGCGATTCCAACGATCTAGAAACGCGTAGCCGGCAAAGCTACTTGCCCAAGAAACGGCGTCATAGAGACGCCGTTTCTTGTTTGGGAGTTGTTAAATCCGCGAAGGGGCGATTCATTCCTGCTTGCAAGCTTGGCCTGGGCCTCGTGCACGCACCTCTACCCTTCCCGAGTCCCTCATAGCCTGCTTTTGCGTCGGTCCGTTGGCAATCCGCGAGACGAGGAAAATGCGGGCATCGAGGCATTTGCGCCGTATCCTGCCGAAACCCATGTCTGCGACGCGTTGGGCCCTGCGGCTCGCGCAATCCGACTATTGAAGTCTTTGCAGGCGCCACTTCGCATCATTCGCCCAGGGTGCGCCGCCGGCAAATTGAAGCGCTCGGGTGAGTTCGCGCTTCGATTCCGAGAGGTTGCCGAATTCCTCCAGCGCAACGCCGAGGTGATAGCGCATCGTCGCCGATTGCCCGTTGCGGGCGACTGCCTCGCGCAGAACTGATAGTCCTTCGTTCAGTTCACCCACCTGCACCAGTGCCCAGCCGAGCGTGTCCAGTATCGCGGGGTTCGACCGCGCCAGTTCATGCGCGCGCCGTGCGGCCTTGAGCGCGCGTTCGACGTCCAGGTCCATCAACAAATTTGCCATGTTGTTGTGCACCAAGGCCTCGTTTGGGGTCAGTTCGATCAGGCGCTCATAGAGCGGCAATGCGGCATCGGTCGCCCCCCTTTGGTGGTGGCCTTCGGCGAGCGCTCTGAGCACAAGAGGATTATCGGGATGGGTGTCCTGCCAGGCCTGCAGGTTAGCGAGCGCCGCCTCGCCTTGTCCAGCCAGGGTCTTTGCGCGGAATTGGCTGACCAGCAACGCAGGGCGATCGTCCAGCTGCAACGCGCGCGCAAAGGTCTCGGCCGCTCGCTGGGGTTCACCCCGTGCCAGTTGGATGTCACCCTTTAGCGCCAGCGCAAAGAGGTCGTCTGGTGCTGCCGCGAGCAACCGCTCGACCTCCTGGCTTGCTTCCTCCATCTTTCCCTGTCGAAACCAGGTCTCTGCCAATGCCCTGCGCGCCGCGATCGCGTCCGGGCGCTCATTCAATACCTTCAACAGTGTCCGGACTGCGTCGTCATAGGCCCGAGCTGCCTGTTGCAGCCTCGCGGTACGCATAAGCTTTCGTGGGTCGTAACCCGCCAACTGTGCGGTCTTTATCAGTGTAGAGCGAACATCTTCGGGCTCATTGCGGGCCAGCTGCACCCGGGCGAGCGTCTCTTGCGCATAGAAGTTGTCCGGGAGGGCACGATTCAGGGTCGCTGCAGCATTCATCGCGTCTGCCGGTCGCGATTCGGCCAGATAGAGATCGATCAGCTCGATGGACGGGATCAGCGCCTTGTCGTCGATCTGGCGAATCTTTTCGTAGTGCGCAATCGCGGCGCGGCGATCGTTGCGCGCGAGTTCAAGCTGGGCGAGCTGCTGCAGCGCGCGCACATCATTGGGGTCTTCAGCGAGAAATCTGCGGAGGACGGCCTCGGCCTCGCGGTATTGCCCTTCCAGCACGTGCAGCTTGGCCAGGTTGTAACGCGCCGGCCGGAAGCTCGAGTCCTTGGCGAGTAGGGCGGTGAGCATACGGTGGCCGTTGGCGTTCTCTCCGCTAGCGATGGCCAGCGTGGCCTGCAGGTTGAGGACCAGCAGATTCTCCGGCTGTTCTTCGACCAGCCGGTCCGCAATCTTCCGGGCGTCGTCGAGCTGGCCCTCCGCAAATAGCAACATCGCGGTGTAGAGCGAAACACCTGCGGTAGCTCCCGCCTGTTCGTCGCCGACCAGCCCTTGCAGGATGTCGAGCGCCTGTTCGCGCTGGCCCTGACGGTACTGCAGGGCCCCGAGACGCCCGATCAGCGCGGGTCCGCCCTGGTAGTTAGCTATGGCGTCCCGGTAGTAACTCTCGGCTGCGATGTAGTCGCTCAGCTGCGCATTCGCGTCGCCCAGAAGGGCCAGCGTTTCTGCGTCCGCCCTACCGGCAGTGACCACGGGGACCAGGGCCCGCTTGGCCTCGTCAGGCTTTTGCATGCCAAGGGCTATCCGGGCGAGGAGTTTCCGGACACTCACGTTTTCCGGGCGGGCCTGCAGATACAGCGAAATGGCCTGAAAGGCCCGCTCCGATTGACCGTCCTCGTAGGCGATCGTACCCGCCAACCTGAGGAGTGCCGGGCTATCGGCCAGATCCGATGGAGTGATCGGGTTCAATATATCGCTCGCTGCACGGAGGGCTGATTCCGCCTCTTCATCGCGCCCAAGCCTCTTCAGAACCTTGGATTGGAGGTAAGGCGCCTCCGGCATCCACGGGTAGGCAGCGCGCAGTTCCTGCAGCAGCGCCTCGGCCCTCGCCGTCTGATTGGCATCCAACAAGGCCGTGGCCTCTCCCAGGCCGGCCGAGCTGTGTCCTGGATCTATGTCCCGAGCGCGGGCGTAGGCGTCTGCCGCCTCCATGTTCTTGCCCTGGGCATGCAACGCCGAGGCCTTGAGGAACCACGCTTGGGCGTTGTCCGGAAAATTTTCAACCGCGGCCGTGGCCAGGTGTTCCGCCTCGGCAAAGTCTCCCTCTACCAGCGGGATTCGTGCCAGCCCCAGGGCGCCACCGGCGTGCAGCGGCTGGATCTTCAGGGCCTGCTCGAACGCGATGCCGGCGCCCGCTATGTCTTTGCTGTTGAGTCTGGCGATGCCGAGTTCGACCCAGAGATCGGGCTGTTGATCAATCGAGAAGTCTGTCGGCACTAGGCTATCGATAATCAGTTGCTGCTTGCCGAGTCGGTTGTGTGCCCTCGTCAGGGGCAATGCCGTGACAGAGGTATCGGCGCCCAGCTTATTGGCCGTCTCCAGCGCTTCTTCCGCCTGCTCGGCATTCCCGAGTCCCAGTTGCACCCGCCCCATCAGGATACGCGCGGACAGTTGACCGGGATCCCGGGTCAGCGAGTTCTTAAGCTGGATCTCTGCACCTTTCAGGTCGCCGCTGTTGAAGCGAGTGACGGCGTCCTCGTAATAGCGCACCGCCTGGGGATCGGCGGCCGAGGCGCCTGCCGAAAGGACGGACGCGGCGATCAACCCAAGAAGGGCAAGTGTGTTACGGCTCATTGTCTTCATCCAACAGTGTCTTCAGTGCGGTCCGCACCACTGGGGGGTTCACCGCCCAAGCCTTGCGAACCGGCCCGATGCAGTCGTCCTGGCGCCTGCCACGATAGGCAGTATTTGCTCGGCTCTATTCGAGTTTTTGGCGGCGGGACGTGCGGTTTCTTGATCGGCTGAGTGCCTGACGAAGGGGTTAGCCGCGTCGGGATACTGCCTGTCCGCAGGTATCGGGCCTGTTTGCTGCAAGGGCGATCACGCAAAAGGTGGCGCAAGAAGGCGCCACCGGGTGGAGAGAGGACTCAGGAAAGGCCGGGCCCGTTATGGACCCGGCCCTGCACTCAGCGGCTCCAGCGCCCGAGATTGTCGAGGCTCTGCATCTTGCTGACACTCTGGCTTGTGCGCGCGCTCCGAGCAGCCTTTCTGCGGAGGCGTTTTTCTTCGCGCGCCTGCCGGCGCATCTCCCGTTTGCGTTGCCGCTCCAGTCCCGGATCCTCGATCACTTTTTCTTCGATGATCGGGTCCTCGATCGGTTTCGGTTCCACGATCAGCTCTTCTGGCGGCGGCTCGACGGGCTTGGGTTCGACGATCGGCTCCTCAGGCACCGGCTCGACCGGTTGTGTCTGCTCGATCGGATCGTCAGGCACTGGCGGTGTCTCGGGCTCGGGCTCGACGATGGGCGTTTCCGGGATGGGTGCCTCGACGGTGAAGTTGACCGTGCGGCTGGCGCTGTTTCCGGCCGCGTCCACGGCGGTCGCGGTAATCGGGTGAGTCCCGGCGGCCACATCGCTCAGGTTCCAGCTGCACGACACGCTGCTGGCTGCGGCACAGCGCACCTTGCCACCGGCCGAGATGCTGATCTGCTGTACCTCCTCGTTGTCCGTGGCCATGGCGGACAGCTGAACGCTGCCGGTGCCACTGCTGCCAGGTGCCGGGCTCAGGATCGTCACCTCTGGCGAGATCTCATCCGGTATGGTGTTCATGACCTCGACCAATATCTCGCCAGCGCTGCCCTCGTTGCCGGCCTCGTCGAACGCCTTGGCGCTGATCCGATAGATGCCGTCGACCATTTCGGTCGAGTCTCAGGCGAAGCGGTATTCGTTGCCGCCCACGGTCTGGGTCTCGCTGGCGACGACCCTGCCGTCGATCAGGAGATCGACCCGGGCCACGCCGAATCCATCGGTGGCCTCGACCACGATGGCGACCGTCTCCGAGACCGTTGCCTCCGCATCCGGGCTGACGATCGTGACCTCCGGCGCGACGTCGTCCGAGGTCTCGACGCCCGCCGCCATCTCGGCCGCGGCCTGGGCGTTCACCCGGCCGAAGCCATAGGCCGGATCCCAGCCCGGGGTCCCCAGGTCGACGGCGGTGTTGGTGATCACCGCCAGTACGTCGGTCGGCAGCAGGCCCGGGTTGGCGGACATGACCAGCGCGGCCACCGCGGCGGTGTTCGGACTGGCGAAGGATGTCCCGCTGACCGAGCTGTAGCCGCCGTTGCGCGCGGTGGTGAAGATGCCCGAGCCGGGTGCGGCGATATCCACGAAATTGCCGAAGCTGGAGTAGCCCGCCCGGAGGTCGCTGCTGGTGGTCGCCCCGGCCACATACAATGACGGGTGGTTGCCATAGCCGTAGTCGGTGTTGTCGTTACCGGCCGAGACCATCACCACGCCGCCCTTGCTCATCATGTAGCTCGCGGCATTGGCGATGGTGGCGCTGCCGGCCGCGCCGCCGAAGCTGAGGTTGGCGACGCGGGCGCCGTTGTCGGCGGCCCAGGTGATGCCCTCGGCCATGTCGCTGAAGTAGGCCCAACCATCCGAGCTGTTGGTGATGCGGATCGGCAGGATCTTGGCACCCGGGGCGACCGAGGCCCCGCCGGTGAAGTTGTTGGCCTTGGCCGCGATCACGCCGGCCACCCAGGTGCCGTGATTGTTGATATCGGCGGTATCGGCGTTGTTGGAGACGGTGTTCCAGCCGCTCAGCACCTGGCCGGCGAGATCCGGGTGGTTCGGGTTCACGCCGGTGTCGAGCACGGCGACGATCACGCCGCTGCCGTCGGTGACCTGCCAGGCGGCGTCCGCGCCCATGGTCGGCAGGTGCCACTGGCGGCCGAACTCCGGGTCGTTGACCACGGCGTCGGGCGGGACGCGCTCGTCGAGTTCGGCGAACGCGATATTCGGGTGCTTTCTCAACAGCCGCGCCATCGCCTTTTCGGCCTTCGGCGGGACCTCGATCATTTGCACCGACGAGCCGCGCAGCTTGCGCTTTCGCTTCAGCTTTTTGTCGATCTTCTGCAGCAGCCTATCGAACTTTTCGGTCTTCATCCCGGCGGCGGGCTTGACCAGGATGCGGCCTTCGGCAAAGCCTTCCTCGGCGATTGCGCCGGCCGTGATGCACAGGCTGACCAGGATCAGCAGAAGAGCGAGAACAGAGATCCGGGGAAAATGCATGAGGTCGTCACCTGCCCTTTTGCGTGGTTACGCGGGAGAGTGTCGGCCTTGCCTTTGGGTTTTGTTAGGTGACCGCGGCGTCGGTTGCGGGAAGTGCGACCGAGCACACATCCGGGTGGGCAGGGTAATCCGACGCCACTTGGTGCGACTGCATCACGCCCCGCATCCGGGCGGGTCAGCGATAGACGAGATGCACCCGGCGGGTCACGCCGGTGAAAAGCGCATAGGCGATGGTGCCGCTGCGGCGGGCGACCTCGTTGGCACTGACGATGTCGCCCCACAACTGCACGGGATCCCCGATCTTTGCCTCGGGTTGGGTATTCAGGTCGACGGTCAACATATCCATGGAGACGCGGCCGACCAACGGGACAATGCGGCCATTGACGGCCACCGGGGTGCCGTCGGGGGCATGCCGCGGATAGCCGTCGGCATAGCCGATCGCGACTACGCCGACGCGGCTCGGGCGCTCGCAGGTAAAGCGCCCACCGTAGCCGACGGATTCGCCGGCCGCCAGGTCATGTATCGCGATCAGGCGCGACTCGAGCCGCATCACCGGCGCGAGCGCAGCGGCGGCGCTGTGCGGTTCACCGAACGGCGAGCTCCCATACAGCATGATCCCCGGGCGGACCCAGTCGGCGCGGGTCGCCGGCCAGTTCAGTATCGCGGCGGAATTGGCCAGGCTGAATGGGCCCCCGATCCCGTCCGTCGCGGCTGCGAATCGCGTCAGCTGCCGATCGGTGGCCGCATCGTGCGGTTCGTCGGCGCGGGCGAAATGGGTCATCACGACGATGCCGCGCACATTGGGGC
>JBATKF010000085.1:0-3202 GCA_049669185.1 Sedimenticolaceae bacterium
CGAGGCAAGCGCGGCAGGGCCGCCGATACGCGCCCAGGTCCTCAGTCGCGCAATCGGCGTCATGCTGGGCCACGAACTGACGTTGAACCCCTTTTACACTACACCCAGCTACCAGGAACTCGAGTCCATGTCGTTCGATGACAAGATAGGTGTGCTCAAGCAACCGGAGATGCGTGCGCGTATTCTGTCCGAGACCGTTGATCCCGACCCGACCATAGTCCTCGGTCGGCTGGTACGCGATTTCGACCACATGTTTCTCCTTGGCGATCCCCCGGACTATGAGCAACCTTTCGACCAGAGTATTCGCGCGCTTGCTCAACGCGCCAGCGTTACCCCCGAGGAACTCGTCTATGACCTGATGCTGGAACGTGACGGCCACAACATGCTTTACGTCACTCTGTGCAATTACGAGTATGGCTCCTTGGAGAGTTCGCTCGCCATGATGCGCCATCCCGGAGCCGTGCTCGGCCTGGGAGATGGCGGCGCGCATTGCGGCACCATATGCGACGGCAGTTTCCCGACTTTCATGCTGTCATATTGGGTACGGGACCGAACTCGCGGCGAGCGACTGTCGCTGTCTGAAACCGTGCGCATGTTGAGCGGGGACGCGGCACGTGCCGTCGGACTGGAGGACCGCGGTGTCATCGCACCAGGTTACAAAGCTGACCTTAACGTCATCGACCTGGACCAACTGAGGCTATATGCCCCCGAAGTTGCCCACGACCTGCCGACCGGAGGTCGACGGCTCGTACAACGCGCCGACGGCTACTGCGCGACCATCGTTAGCGGCCGTATCGTGCGCCGCAACGGTTTCGATACTGGCGAACTACCAGGACGACTGGTTCGGGGCCCACAGGCTGCGCCACGGAACATGCACTAGTGAAAATCTGCCCTCTGCGGCCGTCCTGTGGTTCCGCTTCAGGCCGCATTGCAAAACCCAGGTCTTCGACAATGATTGCCACATGGGGTCTGGTTTACTTACTATCAAGGGGTCCCGTGAGCGACCGTCGCGAAAATCGAAGTGACCTACTATCTCTCCCCGCGAATCCATAGCACCCTGATTTGCGCAGGCCTTTGGTTTTGCCTGAAACTTAACTTAATCATTTCTCTCGCAAACACCAGGACAACCCCCTGAATCGCCGTTCCAGGAAAAGGTTCGGTCGAAACATTCCGCTCAATGACTCACATCGCGGCATATGCTTTCGCGGCATTCAAGTCGTTTACGCACTGTTTGTCGAATAGGTGCAGTGTCTCGATTCTAGGCTTTACAATTCCTTCAGCCAAAGTCTGCAAAGCGTTTGGAACTGCCGGTCGCGGGTGCTTGACGACCGGCCGCAGTTGACCGGTTGTGTCCATTGGCCAAGGCATCCGTTTAAAGCATCCAGCCGGTTGATCCCCCAGGGGTCGGGAATTTCTCTTCCTGGCCGGAAGCGCCATCAAGCCCGATGTAAAACGTCATGTCGGCGGGTGGCGTTATCGTTTTGTCGGTGCTTTGGTCCGAGTTCAGCACACTGCAGTCAACTTCCAGCAAGCCTCCTGCGCGCCAGATCGCCCTTCACCGAGATCGCCGCCAACGGAAGCTAACCAACCCAAGCCGCGAATCAGCACTTGCTCCCGAATGGCCGCATTTTGGCGCTGATACGTTGCATAATGCCGCCATGGGCCGAGGTAGGCGGACCCCATCCATCCCATTTAAGGATGGAACTGTCGATATCGCTAGGCATTTGATACGCCCGATGCCTAGACGTTTTTGTAATAGGGTGTTGGCGAAAATGAAATGAAACAGTTAGCTTTATTGGTTTTTACTATGCTTTTTTCTTTGTCTGCTCTGGCAGTAGATGAATCAAGAGAAAAGCCCACTCAGCATCTTCAGGTGGCAGATGTGCAATCCATGGAAGAGGCCAAGGCAATTTTCATTGATAAAACAGCGGAGATTAGAGCTAAGCAGCCGCTAAATCTAGAGAACGCGTCGCAAATCCATATTATTACATACACCCTTGAGAAGAGCGTGGCATACTTTGCGGAAAATCTACAGGGAGAGAAGCAGGAAATTGCAAAAAAAATGGCTGTTGTTGTTGAAGACATCCATATTACTTCTGAAAGCAACAGGCTGGAAAATTTGAAAGAACATCTCAATAAATACTTTGGCCTGGTCGATGAGTTTCTTTTTTGTTTTTAGCCAAAATATAGAATTGACAAGGCTGCTACAGCCGACGCGCAAAAGGCGCGCGGTTGAGCGGCAACGTTTGTCAGGAGACTTCACTGCCCAAAGCAGACACTGACGATGACCACGCTTCCGCCAACATATTGCCTGGAGCTCCAGTTGTTAGATTCCGGCATGTCGAGCTTACTGGCAGCCGAATCAGCGTCCCAGCTAATGGCCGTTCCTGCCCGGGAGCGCCCGTTCCCAGATCCCGGACTGTAAAAAACCCTGGCCTTCTTTGGCGCGGTCTCGCTGCGGCCGGTTATGGCCGTGAGCGGACATTTGGGTCCCGTAACGCTGCGCGTTTCTTGCTCGCTGATTGCGAACGTCCGGAACCTCGGCGCGTCGTCAGGCGTCGTCCGCGCCAGGGTGACAGTCCCGGTCCAGCTCCGCTTCGTGCAGAAAGTGTTTGATGTCGTCGAGCGCGGGGTTCAGAAAACGTAGCGAGCTTGCCAATGACCCGACCACGCGGGTGTGGTTTGTCCCTGGATAGATCCGCACGGTCGTTGGCACGCCCAGTTGCTCCAGCCTGGCCTTCAACCGCTGTGTATGGTGCGGGCCGACGGTCGTATCGGCGTCTCCGTGAATCAGCAGTGTCTGTGGCGTGGCGGCACTCGCCAGCGCCAGTGGATTGGCCTCCAGGTCGTGTGTCAGATTGTCGAACTTGCCAATCACGCCCGGATCGTCCAGCGGCAGATCATATGGACCGGCCAGGCCGATAAATGCGCGTATCTCAACATTCGCCTGGTTGCGCGCGAGATACTTTTGGTCGGTTGCCAGCATGGCGGCGGTGTGAGCGCCCGCCGAATGACCCGCCAATATCAATTCCAGTCGCCCCGCACATACCTCGGCGCGCAGTACCAGCTCTAGCGAGGCCACGGCCAGCGCCACGTCGTCGATGAAATCGGGAAACTGAACCTGCGGGTAGAGTCGGTAGTTCGGGATCGCGGTGATGTAGCCAAGCGATGCGAATGCGTGGCCGACGAACAGGTACTGATC
>JBATKF010000086.1:0-2115 GCA_049669185.1 Sedimenticolaceae bacterium
AGTATTTATTGCCCCGTATCGCACCGTGGCGGTCGCGCTGCCATGAGCTTTTGTCTTAGAGGTATGCAAGGAGCTTGCCATTCCTAAAATGGATGTAAGTTGCGCAGGTGTGAAGAAACGAATCATCTGGCCGTTGACTCGATGCGCTTTTTTGGTGCGCCCGATGAGATCAAGCACCAGAAAAGCGCAATTATCTCCCCCGAGTTTCTGGATGCCGCCGATGACTAAGAGCCCAGGCGAGTACGGGTGCGAAGATCATGATTCGACAGGCGCCGAATGCCTTGCAAAAGCCACCAACAAATCCTCTAACCCGTGGCCAGTCGGGTGATGGCAAAGGACGAAATGATGAGCGACAACGCTGACCGCTACCCGAGAGACCTCATCGGTTACGCCGGAGAACCACCGTTCGCCGACTGGCCTGGCAATGCGCGGATCGCGGTGCAATTCGTGCTCAATTTCGAAGAAGGCGGGGAAAACTGTGTATTGCATGGCGACGCCGGCAGCGAGCAGTTCCTGTCAGAAATGTTCAACCCACCCGCTTTCCCGCAGCGACACCTATCGATGGAGAGCATCTATGAATATGGTTCGCGGGTCGGCGTTTGGCGACTGCTGCGGGAATTCGAACGCCGCGAACTGCCACTCACGGTGTTCGGTGTGTCAATGGCCCTACAGCGCAACCCGGACGCGACAGCCGCTTTCGTCGAACTGGGCCATGAGATTGCTTGTCATGGTTGGCGCTGGATCTCTTATCAGGAGGTCAGCGAAGAAGAAGAGCGCGAGCATATGCGTATCGGTATGGACATCATCAAGCAGCTGACCGGTCACCGCGCGCTCGGCTGGTATACCGGCCGCGATAGCCTGAACACGCGGCGACTCGTCGCTGACTACGGTGGCTTTCTTTACGACGCCGATTATTATGGCGACGACCTGCCATTCTGGACCGAGGTTCGCAAGACCGACGGCACCACCACGCCGCATCTCGTGATTCCCTACACACTTGACACCAACGATATGCGATTTGCGTTGCCGCAAGGTTTTTCGCACGGTGACGACTTCTTCCACTACCTGCGCGATGCTTTCGACGTGCTTTACCGCGAGGGTGAAGAGCGGCCGGCCATGATGTCAGTCGGTATGCATTGCCGCTTGCTCGGGCGTCCCGCCCGGTTCCGCGCGCTTCAGAAGTTCCTCGACCATGTCGAGGCCCATGACCAAGTCTGGGTATGTCGCCGTGTCGACATAGCCCGACACTGGATCGACCGGCATCCCTGGGAACGGCCGAAAGCCTGATTTGCCCTCCGGGCGAGTGCCGCTGGCGCCAACTACCCTCCCGGCGAAAGCCCTGGTGCGCAGTCACCTGTCGACAAATTTCGTAGCACTAGCCCGCATACCTCACCGATTACCTACTGCGCGGCCCTATACGCTCGCTGTGACGGTGCGTACTCGTTGCGGCCGGCTCGACGTAGTGTCGGCTACGCCTTCGCCGCCCTCCGCTGCGTGCGCCCCGCCACAGCGGCGTCTCGAACCGCTCGCGACGGAAAACGGTGAGATAAGCGGGCTAGAGTCAGAGAATTCCCGACCGCCGCGAGAATCTAAGTGACTTACTCGCTGCCCCCACGAGCACCTAACTGCCCGATCCGCGCCAGCCGCCACGAAGAGAAAAACCGAGTAAGAAGTTCTTTCTCTCGGCGTCGAAACCCAACCCCAGAAAATTCAGCCATCCCCCACCCTAGCCAAATGTAACTCCCTGAATTCTCTCGACGACATCTGTGCAATAAATTCGAAATCACGCGCGAGCAAAAGATTCCTTCAGTACAGGAAGTACTAACAAAATTCCCTGCACATCGGCGCGAATTGATGTCCGCTTTGCGGTCAGGTTCGTTTCCATCGATGAACTGCACCAACGGCAGCTATATTCGTGTTGTTTCCTGCCGGCCGTCGAATCGAAAAGCTGCCGTTCGACCATTGTCGTGGCCGATGACCGGTTACCGCCCCGTTGCAGCCGTTGCCGGAGGCGGTGCCGACCGACCGCTCCGGCCGAGTAGTGTGAATTGGGCTTCCGGCAGCTTCCGAAGTGCAGCAGTCGTCCGGATGACTGCAATCAAGGGTTGGCAACTG
>JBATKF010000087.1:0-32919 GCA_049669185.1 Sedimenticolaceae bacterium
ACCTGTTCGTGCTGGCGGGCGCCTCGGCGATGTTGTTTGGCTGGCTGTACGGCAGCATCTTCGGCGTCGAGCACTGGATAGATCCACTGTGGATCGCGCCGATGTCGGATCCGATCTACATGCTCGCGGTGGCACTGGCCTGGGGCGTGGCCTTTCTCACGCTCGGCTCGGCTATCGCGATCACCAACCGGCTTCAGTCCGGCGACCAGGCCGGCGCGCTGTTCGGCCCAGGTGGCCTGTTCTCACTGATACTCTATCTGGCGTTGCTCGGCGGCATGGTCAACCTGGCCCAAGGCGACGGTTTTCCACCGGTCGCTACGGTCCTGCTGCTGGTCACCCTGCTGCTGTTGATTGCCTATCAATGGCGGTCATCGGACGCCCCCTATGGCGAACGCATCTTCACCACGCTGATCGAGACCTTCGAGATCGTCAACAACTACATTGCCAGCTCGCTGTCGTTTCTGCGGGTTGCCGCGTTCAGCCTCAACCACGTCGCGCTGTCGCTCGCGGTGTTCACGCTGGCCAACAGCATGGACACCATCGGCCACTGGATCACGCTCGTGCTCGGGAACGTGTTCGTGATCGTCCTCGAGGGCCTCATCGTGGCGATCCAGACCCTGCGACTCGAGTACTATGAAGGTTTTTCCCGTTACTTTTATGGCGACGGCACGCCCTTCCGGCCGCTGCGCGTCGGACGTTCCCAGGCATCTCCTACCCGTTGATTCAGGAGTCATCATGACGACCATCATCGCCCTTCTCACCATCGCCCTGATCGGCATGATCGCGACCGGGGTCTTTTTGCAATACCGGCCGCTCGAATCCGGGCGTGCGCGGCGCCTCTTCATGCCAATCCTAGTGATCAACATTGCGGTATTCTTCGGCGCCCAGTTGGCCGCGGCCTTTCTCGGCGTCAGCGATGCAATGGCCGCAGCCGAAGGGGCGGCGGGCGTGCCCGCCGAGATCACCATCGGCATGGGCCTGGCCTTCATCGGCATCGCGTTACCGACGGCCTTCAGTACCATCGCTGCGGGCATTGCGGTCGGTCCCATCGGCGCTGCTTCATTGGCCGCGGTATCGGAAAGGCCAGAGATGTTCGGGCGCACCCTGGTCTATCTGGGGCTGGCGGAGGGTATCGCGATCTATGGCCTGGTGTTGTCGATTCTGATGCTGAACCGGGTCTGATCCGCATGGATCAGACGCGTCAACTATTTCTCGGCGACGCCTCACTGGCGACCGGGTTTCGTCTCGCCGGTTTCGAGGTGTTCCCGGATGCCGATGCGGCGCAGCTGGATCAGCTGCTCGCGGAGCTGCTCGCGACGCGCACCCCGGCGTTCGTCGTCATCGACCAGGCGCTGGCCGCGTCGGAAAGCCGACGACTGGAGGAAGTGCGGCGCGAGGGCGGACGCATCCTGCTGACCCAGGTGCCACCGCTCAATCAGCCCGAACGGATGCACAGCGCGATCGACGACCGCATTCAGCAATTGCTCGGCCTGGACGGAGACAGCCCATGAGTCAGTCCGGACAGAATCAGCTGGAGGCCCTGGAACGGGCGATTATGGCGCGCGCCGAGGAACTGGCGCAGGGCTTTCATGACAAGGCCAGTCGGCAGCACGATACCATCCTGCGCGATACCGCAGAACGCCTGAAGCTGGCCGAGGAGCGCGAGGTGTTGGTGGCCAAGGCGGAGGCCGAGCGTCATTTCCGCCGCGTCACCCAGGCCAGCGAGCTCAAGATGCAGGCACGTCTCGATCAACTGCGCTGGGAACTGGTGCAGACCGTCGAGGCCCGCCTTGCGCAGCGCATGCAGGCCCTGCGCGCTGACCGCCCCGCCTACCGTGCCTGGCTGGTGGAGATGATACGTGACGCGGCCAGCGTGCTTCCGGCCGGCGAACTGACCGCCGAGGTCAACGCCGAGGACCTCTACTGGCTGGCCGCGGAATGGCCGGCGCTGGTCGCCGAAGCGACCCCGGACCGCCGCATCGCACTGTCCGACAAGCCGACCTGGGGAAGCGGCGGCCTCAAGCTGCGCAGCCTGGACAACCGCGCGCAAGTCGACAATCGCTTCGAGGGCAGACTGGCGCGCCTCGAGGCCGACGTGCAGCGTGTGATCCTGCAGCAACTGTTCCCGGCCGATATCCACGCCAGTGCCCGCAACGGAGGCCCGCAATGAGCGATGCACGCGGTGGCCATATCCGCGAGATCAACGGACCCATTCTGCGCATCCATCTGCCGGGCGGGCGCAACGGGGAACAGGTGCGCATCGGCGGCCTCGATATCGTCGGCGAGATCATCGCGCTGGAGGGCGATGACGCCGTCGTGCAGGCCTACGAATCGACGGAGGGTCTGCGCCCGGGTGAGGCGGTCGAGGGCCTCGGCCATCCACTCACTGTCGAGCTCGGCCCCGGCCTGCTGCAGGGCATCTTCGACGGCGTTCAGCGCCCACTCGAGGAAATCGCCAAGCGGGCCGGGGACAACATCCCGCGCGGACTGCGCATCGATTCTCTCGACCGCAGCCGCGAATGGCCGTTCGTACCGCGCGAGGGGCTCGAGCCGGGCGGCCCGATTGGCCCAGGGGCGCGTCTCGGTTCGGTGCAGGAGACCGAGACGATCGAGCACCACATCCTGGTGCCGCCGACCGTGCACGGCGACCTGATCGATCTCGTCCCGGCCGGCAGGTATCGCCTCGATCACACTATCGCCCAGGTGCGTGACGCCAAGGGCGCTGTGCACAAGCTGAAACTGTTTCACCGCTGGCCGGTGCGCATGCCCCGTCCGTATGGCCGGCGCGACCATGGCGTGGAGCCGCTGATTACCGGACAGCGCATTCTCGACACCTTCTTTCCGATGTTGAAGGGCGGTAAGGGCGCGGTGCCAGGGCCATTCGGCGCCGGCAAGACGATGGTGCAGCAGCAGGTCGCGCGCTGGTCGAATGCCGACATCGTGATCTATGTCGGCTGCGGCGAGCGCGGCAACGAACTGGTAGACGTGCTGGAGAGCTTTCCAAGGCTGCAGGACCCGCATACCGGGCGCGGCATGATGGAGCGCACGATACTGGTTGCCAACACGTCGAACATGCCGGTAGTAGCCCGCGAGGCCTCGATCTACGTCGGTATGACCATGGCGGAGTATTTTCGCGACCAGGGATACGACGTGGTCATGCTCGCCGACTCCACATCTCGCTGGGCCGAGGCGCTGCGCGAGGTCGCTGGACGACTCGGCCATATGCCGGTCGAAGAGGGTTACCCCGCCTACCTCGGGTCGCGCCTGGCCGCCCTCTACGAGCGTGCAGGGCGGGTCGAGACGCTCGACGGCGCACGTGGTTCGGTGACCCTCATCGGTGCGGTATCGCCCCCCGGGGGCGATTTCTCCGAACCCGTCACCAGCCATACCAAGGAGATCATCGGCACCTTCTGGGCGCTGTCCAAGGAACTGGCAGATGCTCGCCACTACCCCTCGGTCGACTGGGTCGACAGCTTCTCGCAAGACGTGCCGGTCGCGGCCGGCTGGTGGGCGCAGCAGATCAGCGGTGCCTGGAGCAAGCGCCGTACCGAGGCGCTGTCGCTGTTGGCGCGCGACGCCGAACTGTCGCGCATCGTCAACCTGGTAGGCCCCGAGGCCCTGTCCCCGGCACAGCGCTGGGAACTCGAGGGCGCCGCATTGATCAAGGAGGCGGTGCTGCAGCAGAGCGCGCTCGATGATGCGGATAGCTATTGCTCACCCAGCAAGCAGTTCGAGCTGCTGGAACTGGTGATGCAGGTATTCGACCGCGGCAAGGAACTGATTGCGCTGGGCGCCCCGGTGCAGGAACTCGCCGAGCATCCGGTGCTGGCCCGCATACGCCGCGCCAAGTCGACCTGGCGCAGTGACGAGATCGACCAGCTCGCCGAATTCGCGGGCGAGGTCTATCAGGCGCTCGCCGGTCTGCGAAGCGAGTACGCCTCCAGTCAGGAGACGGCCTCATGAGCAATGTCGAATACCGGCGCGCCTCCGCCGCTCAAGGCGGCCTGTTGATCGTCAAAGGGGTGGAGAAGGTCGCTTTCGGTGACCGGGTGCGCATCCGCGACCACCAGGGCCGCAAACGCAACGGCCAGGTCATCCTCGCCGCAGAACAGGAAGTCCTGATCCAGGTGTTCGAGGGTACCGACGACCTCGACCTCGACAATACCTGGGTGCGTTTCCTCGACCAGCCGCTCTCGCTGACCGTCAGCCCAGGGCTGCTCGGCCGCGTGTTCAATGGCATTGGCGAACCGCGTGATGGTCGTCCGCCGATCGTCGACGGCGAGGCGCGCGGCATCAGCGGCTCGGCGATCAACCCCGCCGCGCGCAACTATCCACGTGAGTTCATCCAGACGGGCATCTCGACCATCGACGGCCTCAACTCATTGGTGCGCGGTCAAAAGCTGCCGATCTTCTCCGCCTCGGGGCTGCCGCACAATCGGCTGGCCGCACAGATCGTGCGTCAGGCGCGTCTACCGGGCGAGGCGAGTAACTTCGCGATCGTGTTCGCCGCGATGGGTGTGTCCTACACGGACGCACGTTTCTTCCGAGAGTCTTTCTCCGACTCGGGGGTACTCGGCAATGTTGTGATGTTCATCAATCATGCCGACGACCCGCCCGTCGAGCGCCTCGCGCTGCCGCGCGTCGCGCTTACCGCCGCGGAGTATCTGGCTTTCGATCTGGACCGCCATGTGCTGGTGGTGATGACCGACATGACCCACTACGCCGAGGCACTGCGCGAAGTCGCGACCGCCAAGGGTGACGTGCCCGCCCGTAAGGGTTATCCGGGGTATCTGTATTCGGACCTGGCGGAGATCTACGAGCGCTCCGGGCGCATCCGCAATCGCCATGGCTCGGTAACCATGGTACCGGTGGTATCGATGCCGTCGGACGACATCACCCACCCGATCCCCGACCTTACCGGCTACATCACTGAAGGTCAGATCGTATTGTCACGCGAGCTCAACAACCAGGGCATCTACCCGCCGGTGGACATCGCCCCGTCCTTGTCGCGCCTGATGAAAGACGGCATCGGCAAGGACGATACGCGCGACGACCATCCGCGGGTAGCCAATCAGCTATACGCGCTCTATGCGAAGGCCCAGGAGGCACGCAACCTGGCCTCGATTATCGGCGCCGAGGAGCTCTCGGCGCGCGATCAACGCTACCTGGAATTTGCCAAAGATTTCGATACGCATTTCGTCGGCCAGGGTGAAGACGAAAACCGCAGCATTATCGAGACCCTTAACCTGGCCTGGCAGCTGCTGTCGCGCTTCCCGCGCGAGGCACTGACACGCGTCAGCGAGATCGACCTGGCGCATTATCACCGGAGCGGAGAGAAGGCCGCGTGAGTGCTCGCCTGCGAACCGCCCCGACCAAGAGCGCACTGCTCAACCTGCGCAAACAGGTGCGCTTCCTCGAAGACGGGCACGCGCTGCTCGAGCGCAAGCGCGAACTGCTGACCCGCCTTGTCTACCAGCACATCAAGGAATACCAGGGGAGAAAAAGCACTGCACATGCCGCACTGCGCAAGGCCTATCGCTGGCTGGCGATCGCGCAGCTGCGCATGGGTGACCGCAGCATCGCCCAGGCGACGCTTGGGGCCGCGCCGTCGACCAGCATGAAGGTCCTGCCGCGGCGCGCATTGGGCGTGCAGTATCCCTCGGTCGAAGCCGCGGTGGTCGCACCACAGCCGGTCGGCCTGCTCGGCACCGACCCCAGCTTCGACGAGGCGCGACAGTCGTTCGCCCAGGCGGCAGTAAATCTCGCTGAGCTCGCCGCGGTGGAGATGGCGCTGCAGCGCCTGATCAGCGAACAGCGCAAGGCGCAAAAGCGCGTCAATGCACTCAAGTACAACATCATCCCCTCCTACCGGAAGGTGATCAAGCAGATCGCAGAGTCGCTCGAGGAAGAAGAGCGCGGAACGCTTTTCCAGATCAAGCGATTGCGCGATGCCAGCGTGAAAAAGCGCGCATGAGCCGCCATATACAGGTCGGCCCGCGGCCCGCGACTCAAAAACCCTCGAGCACGATCTTGCCCCTGGATTGACCGCTCTCGATCAGCGCATGGGCGCGCTTGAGATTTTCGGCGTTGATCTCTCCGAAATGATCGGAGACGGTGGTGCGGATCATACCGGCATCCACCAGTTCGGCCATCTCCGTCAGCAGGCGGTGCTGGGCGATCATGTCCGGCGTCTCGAACATCGAACGCGTAAACATCAGCTCCCAGTGCAGCGAGATGCTCTTCGGCTTCAGTTGGCGGACATCGATCGGTTCTGGATCATCGATCAAGGCCAACCTGCCTTGCGGCGCAAGGGCCTCGACGATCTCGGGGAAATGCAGATCTGTTTTTGTCAGGCTCGCGACATGGGTCACCTGGGGGATGCCGATCCGCGCGAGCTCTTGCGTCAACGGCCGGCGGTGATCGATTACCTCGTGCGCGCCCAGCCCCCGCACCCATTGCGCGGTCTCGGAGCGCGAGGCCGTCCCGATCACCCGTAAACTGGTTAGCCGGCGCGCAAGCTGTGTCAACACGGAACCGACGCCGCCCCCCGCACCGATGATCAGCAAAGTATCGTCACTGCATGCCTTGCCGGGTGGAACAGCGAGACGCTCGAACAGCAGCTCCCAGGCGGTGATGCTGGTCAGCGGCAACGCCGCGGCCTGCGCATAGTCGAGTGATCTGGGCTTGGCACCGACGATACGCTCGTCGACCAGGTGCAGCGCCGAATTGGTTCCCGGCCGGACCTTGGATCCCGCGTACCAGACCGGGTCACCGGGATGAAACAATGTGACGTCGGCACCGGTCTCGAGCACCACGCCGCTGGCATCCCATCCCAGCACCTGGGTCTCGCCCGGTGGCGGCGCCGCGTTCCGCCGTACCTTGGTATCCACCGGATTGACCGAGACCGCCTTTACCTGAACCAGCAGGTCGCGTGCACCTGGCCTCGGATCCGGCAACTCCAGATCCAACAACGATCTGGCATCGGTGATTGGGAGCGCTTCGTGATAACCAACGGCCTTCATGATCGGTCCTTTCAATGCGGCGGTGTCGAGTACGGCCATTGACGGCCCGGCGAAATGATCCGCACACCACCGGGACTCACGCCGGATCTTGAAATCGCGAGTCTATCAGCGGCATCTCGAGAACGGGTGAGATTTTCAGACTATGCGTTCAGCGCTTGCGCCGTGCGCGCTCATCGGATTCGGACTGCTCGTTCCTTTCCTTACCCTTGCGTTCGGTCTCGCGCATACGCTGGACAGCGTTCTGGACCGCTTTGGACTTGGTGTAGCGGCCGCGCCATTGCGCCTTGCTCGAATCACAGTCTTGCTGCGATTGGATGACGACCCCCTCCTGCTGGGCGATTGCGGTCTCGAGTTTGCCGATGAACACCTGGTACTCCAGGATTTGACTGCTGGAGAGTCCGTTACTGGTCGCATGCGCAAAACGCTCCAGGTATTCGGCGTGATACGCACGGAGTTCGTCGAGGCGCTGCTGTGCCGCCTTACGCTGATGCAGCGATTCCCCCAGCGCCGCCGCGGCCTTGCGTTCGCGCTGCGATGTGATCTTTTGGATGGGTTTGAAACGCTTGGAAGGCACCATGACTACCTACCCTGTTGCCGCGTTTGTCGGCAGATTGTCCTGCGGAAACAGCGTCAACAGATCATCCAGGCTCTCGTGCAGATCGAGTCGGACATGCATGTCCTGGTGCAGAAACTCACGCAACGAGGGCATGGCGCCGATGGCCAGATCGATCTGGTCATTGGAACCGACTTCATAGGCGCCCACGGAGATCAGATCCTGATTCTGCTGATAGAGGCTGTAGAGCTGTTTGAACTCGCGCGCGGCCCGCTGGTGCGCGACATTCGTGATCTCGTTCATCGCGCGGCTCACCGACGCCTCGATATCGATCGCCGGATACTGACCCGAATCGGCAAGACGGCGCGACAGTACGATATGTCCATCGAGGATCGCACGTGCGGCATCGGCAATCGGGTCGTTCTGGTCGTCGCCCTCGGTCAACACCGTATAAAAGGCAGTAATCGAGCCACCACCACGGTCGCCGTTACCGGCGCGCTCGACCAGCTGCGGCAGCTTGGCGAACACCGACGGCGGATAGCCCTTGGTTGCCGGCGGCTCGTTGATCGCCAGGCCGATCTCACGTTGCGCCTGGGCGAAGCGGGTCAGTGAATCCATCAGCAGCAGGACGTTCCTTCCCTGGTCGCGGAAGTGCTCGGCGATCGCCGTGGCGAGCATGGCGCCGTGCATGCGACGCAACGGCGGCTGATCCGCCGGCACGGCAACCACGACCGCACGCCGCAGTCCCTCTTCGCCGAGGATATTGTCGACGAACTCCTTGACCTCACGGCCACGTTCACCAATCAGGCCGACCACCACCACATCGGCATCGGTGTAGCGGGTCATCATGCCGAGTAGCACCGACTTACCAACGCCGGACCCGGCGAACAAGCCCAGGCGCTGACCGCGACCGACGCTGAGCAGCGAATTGATCGCGCGGATACCGACATCCAGCGGCTCACGAATCGGCGCCCGGGCCAGCGGATTGATGTAGCCGCCGTTCAGCGGCCGGCGCTCGTCGGCATGCACCAGGCCCTTACCATCCAGAGGCCTGCCGCTGCCGTCGATTATCCGCCCGAGGAGTTCCTCACCCACCGCCGCCTCACTGACCCGCCCGGTCGGGACGACACGGGCATCGGGCTCGAGGCCGCGGATATCGCCGGTCGACATCAGGTACAGACTTTCCCCGGCGAAGCCCACCACCTCCGCCTCGACGCGCTCGCCGGCCGCATTGATCACATCGCATCGGCCACCTATCGCGGCACGACAACCCACTGCTTCCAGTGTCAGGCCGACCATCCGGGTCAACTTGCCTTCGATGACCAGGCCGCGTCCACCGCTCAGACGCTCGCCGAGGCCTCGAATGCGGCTGGCCCAGATGGGATTGCGATCGAGCTCAGCCGTCACGGTGCTCTATCTCTTCGCTGTCCTGTAGACGTTCGCCCGCAAGCAATGGGGCGATCAGGCTGCTCAGGCGAGAATCCAAGGTTGCATCGATCTGCGAGGTATCGGTGTGAATGCGGCAACCGCCCCGCTGAATCACCGGATCTTCGGTAATCTGCCATTTTTGGTCGTGTTCACCGAGGACATAGGCCTCGCGCACCAGCTCTGCATCTTCGGGATGCAGCACGACCCGGATGTTGCGCGAGCTGATCGGCAGAATCCCCAAGGCCTCACGCACAACGCCAACTATCTGACCCGGATCGAGCTTGACCTCGCGTCGGATCAGCTGGCGCACCATGCTGATCACCAGCGTGACGATTTCGTTCTCCACCTGTTGGTCCAGCTGCTCGAACGGCTTGTCCAAGACCTGCAGAATTTCGTCCAGGCGCTCGGTCTTCGCCCGGATCTCGGTCCGTCCCTCTTCCAGGCCCTCGCGATGACCGTAGGCCAGACCCTCTTTGCGGCCCTGTTCGAAACCCTCGGCCTGGGCAGCCTTACGGATTTCATCGAGCTGCGCCGCAGTCAGCAGACCCGGCGACTCGTCCAGCGGCCCCTGGCCGCGCTTGCGCACATGCGGCGGCTGCCATTGCGTGACCTCGGCCTCCTCGCCGCGTATCACCTGTCCGGCCCCGGGTTTTGGTTTATTCATGTACTGGTCTCAAATACCGTTCATTGCGGATTAGCGGGCAACCGTCGATCAGCCGACGAGATCCTCAGGCTGGCCTGCAAATCTCACCGATTTCCAGCTGCGGGCGGCGATACACTCGCCCTAACAGGGTGTGCTCGCTACAGCCGGTTCGACGCAGTGTCAGCTACGCCTTCACCGTCTTTCACTGCGTGCGCCCCGCCATGGCGGCGTCTCGACACACTCGCGACGAAAAACGGTGAGATTTGCAGGCTAGATGAACTCTTCGCCGCCACTGCCACCCAGATTGATTTCGCCGGCATCTGCCAGGCGGCGGGCCACCGTGAGGATCTCCTTCTGCGAGGCCTCGACGTCGCTCAGCTTGGCCGGTGGTGCGGCCTCCAGGTCGTCTTTGAGCATCTCGGCCGCACGCGAGGACATGTTCTTGAAGATCTTGTCGCGCAGTGCATCCGGGGCGCCGCGCAGTGCCAGCAGCAGCTGATCGGAGGCGACCTCACGCAGCAGCGTCTGCATACCGCGGTCATCCACGTCGATCAGGTTCTCGAACACGAACATATTGTCCTGAATCTGTTGCGACAGCTCTTCGTCGCTCTCGTTGATCTGCTCGATCACCCGACTCTCGATGGCGCCATCGACGAAGTTCAGAATATCGGCGGCCTTCTTCACTCCGCCCATCGACGAGGACTTGACGTTGTTGCCACCAGAGAACTGCTTCTCGAGAATCTCGTCGAGCTCCTGCAGCGCGGCCGGCTGGATGCCGTCCAGGGTCGCTACGCGCATGATTACATCGGTGCGCAACTGCTCAGGAAACTCTGCCAGGACATTGGCCGCCTGATCCGGATCGAGAAACGACATCACAATCGCAATGATCTGCGGATGTTCAAGTCGGATCAGTTCCGCGACGGCGCGTGGATCCATCCACTTCAGCTGCTCGAGCCCCTTGCTGTTCCTGCCGAGCAGGATGCGATCGATTACGCCACTCGCCTTATCGGCACCAAGCGCCGAAGTGAGCATACCGCGGATGTAATCGTCCGCCCCCATGCCCAGTGACGTCTGTTCACCAATGGTGTCGACGAAGTTCTGCATCACCAGCTCCATCTGGGAGTTGGTAACCTGTTTCAGACCGGCCATCGCCAGCCCGATCTCCTGTACCTCTCTTGGCCCCATGTGGCGCAGGATCTCTGCGGCATGCTTTTCACCGAGGCCCAGCATCAGCAGGGCCGAGCGATCCAGACCATTGAGCTTCTTCAGGCTTGGCGAAACCGCATTGTCTTCCATCTCAGGCAACTTCCTCACTCATCCATGTCTTGACCAGCTGGGCAACCCGCTTCGGATCCTCGTCTACCAGCTGACGTGCCGCATCCATGATGTTTTCGTACCTGGCCGCACCGGGCAGACGCATGGGCTCACCGTCATTGCCGAGCAACATGGAGTCCTTGCCCGACGCGTCGGCTGTCGTACCGTCCGACAAGGGGCCCTCGATGCGCGCCCCGCCGCCACCGGCCGTCTCACCCGCGAGCTCTGCATGCGTCGCCGTAAGGCGTTTCATGGTTGGCTTGAGGACGAAGAAGATCAGTAGCACTACCAACAGCAGCCCACCGGCCTGTTTGACGGTCTCGAGGAACCAGTCCTGCTCCCAGACGGGTATCGCCGGCAGCTCGGCGATCGGCTCGGGGCTGAGGAAAGAGCTGTTCATCACGCGCACGCTGTCACCACGCCGCGCATCGAAGCCGACGGCCTCGCGCACCAATTCAGTCAGGCGTTCGATCTCTTCCGGGGTGCGTTCGCGCACATTCACACTGCCGTCCGCCGCTGCGGTGCTGACATCGTCGACCACGACCGCGACCGACAGACGCCGCAGACTGATGGGTGCCATACGCGTGTGGCTGATCACGCGGTCGAGCTCATAGTTACGCGTTGCCTGGACTGAACTGTTGGCCGACTCATTCAATTCGCCGCCAGTAGCGGCGCCCGCGGCCCTCTGCGGCGCGTTGCCGGCTGCCGGCGGCTGATTGCTCAGCGCGCCGGGTATACCACCGATGCCGCCGTCGCTGCTCTGTTCCTCGCTTATCTGTTCACTGCGCAACGCCGGCTGATCCGGGTTATAGCGCTCCTGGGTCTTTTCGGTCACGGTGAAATCGACATCGGCGGTGACCTGGGCGCGGACTTTGTCGCGTCCGACAATCGGCGCCAGCAGGCTCTCGACCCGGTCACGGTAGTGCTCCTCGATGCGTCGGGTGTGCTCAAACTGTGTCGCCGACAGCTTCATCTCGCGGCTTTCCGAGTTGCCGCTGAGCAGTCGCCCCTTTTGATCCACCACGGTTATCCGGCCGGTCTCGAGCTCCGGCACGCTGGACGCCACCAGATGCACGATCGCCTCGACCTGGCCATCTTCGAGCGCCCGGCCGTTGTGCAGTCTGACCGCAACCGAGGCGCTCGGCGGCTGGCGTTTGCGCACAAACACCGACTGCTTCGGAATCGCCAGATGCACGCGGGCGCTCTGCACGGCACCAATAGTCGCGATAGTGCGTGCCAACTCGCCCTGCAGCGCCTGCTGATGACGCGCCTTCTCGACCAGTTGACTGGTGCCGAAGCCGGTGTCCTGCTGCAGTATCTCGAAGCCCATGCCGACGCTGTTGGGCAGACCCTGGCCAGCCAGTTGCATTCGGATTTCCTTCAGCTTCGCCGAAGGAACCAGCATCATCCCGCTGGCCTCGTCGACGCGGTAGTCGACACCGGCCTGCTGCAGGGCCTCCATCACCTGGCTGGCGTCTTTCTCTGTCAGGTTGCCATACAGCGGCGCATAGTTGGGCGCCTGTGACCACAGCACCACTGCGACGCCGAGCGCAACGCTGGCCGCGATACCGACCATCACCGCAATCTGACGCAGCCAGGGATTGTCGACCAGGCCCGGCATCCCGCCTGCCAGGTCCGCTGTCGGAAGGTTGCTGGAATTGCTCGCTTCGGCCATCTCTATCTATCCATTGATTGCTTCACGCTGTTTCCGGCTACCGAGGATCAGACCGGCATGTTCATTACATCTTTGTAGGCCTCGACCAGTTTGTTCCTGACCTCGACCATGGCCTGGAAGGACACACTGGATTTCTGCGCTGCGATCATCACCTGTGCCAGATCGATGTTCTCGTCTCCCCGCTCGAACGAGGAGCGCATTGCACTGGCATGCTGTTGGGTGTCATTGACGGCATCGATGGAGCGCTTGAGCAAGTCCTGGAAGTCGCCCTGCGACGTCTCGCCGATCGCCGCACCCTCCATCGCCTGGGCCCGAACGACCCGCATCTGTGCCAAGACCTGGTTGATTTCCGGAGTACTCATGGTGCTGACCCTGTCACTGTGTTCGGTTTTCTGACGCGCCGTTGCCGCCCGGCAAGACGATGCAGGTTTCGCGCCAATTCAGCGCGGTATCGAGACACCTGCCGCACGCAGCCTCTGCAGCTTGTAGCGCAGGGTGCGCGGGCTGATACCGAGGATCTCCGCTGCCTGTTTGCGACTGCCATTGCCGCTGCGCAGGGCATCGAGGATCATCTGCTCCTCCACATTGCGCAGATCGTTGCTGAGACGCCGGCCGCCGCCGGCTTCATCGCCGATTGCCGGCGCTGACGGCACGGCGGCCGGTGGCGCGCCGTCGACACTCTCGAAGTGGATGTCCGCGGCACCGATGTGCTCGCCGTCGCCCAGGATCAGTGCGCGCTGCATCAGGTTGTCGAGCTCGCGCACATTGCCAGGCCAATGATGGGACAGCAGGCGTGCCTCCGCCTCGGGCGTGAAAGGCGGCAAGACTTCGCCGCCCCGCAGGTGGCGCTGCATCAGATGACGTGCCAGCGGCAGGATGTCACGCGGACGCTCGCGCAGCGGCGGCAGCGTCAATGGAAAGACATTCAGACGATAGAACAGATCTTCGCGGAAGCGGCCGGCGGCCACCTCCTCCCTCAGGTGGCGGTTGGAGGTGGCCAGCACGCGCACATCGAGCTGGATGATCTCTCGCCCGCCGAGACGCTCGACCTCGCGCTCCTGAAGGACGCGCAGCAGCTTGGCCTGCAGTGGCAGACTCATCTCGGAGATCTCATCGAGCAGCAGTGTCCCGCCCTGCGCCTGCTCGAACTTGCCGGCGCTGGCGCGCACCGCGCCGGTGAAGGCGCCTTTTTCATAGCCGAACAAGACCGCCTCGAGCATATTGTCCGGAATTGCCGCGCAGTTGATCGCAATGAAGGACCCATCGCTGCGCTGCGAGCGGTTGTGGATGAATCGGGCCAACACCTCTTTGCCGCAGCCCGATTCACCGCCAATCATCACCGTCGCGTCACTGGCCGCCACCCGAGAGGCGAGTTCCACCAGCTCCCGGGTGCGCAGATCCTCGGCCACCATCTGCGCGCTCTCGTGATGCCGGTAGGGCAGATAGCGCTCGACCTTTGCCAATAGGTCATCGACCTCGAAGGGTTTGGCGAGATAGTCGACGGCGCCCAGCTTGATCGCCTCGACCGCTTGTTCGACAGTGCCGTAGGCGGTCATCACGAGTACCGGTAGCTCCTGAAACCGGGTACGCAGACTGCGCAGCAGCGCGCGTCCGTCCATTGGACGCATCTGCACATCGGTCAACACCATGTCGACCTGATCGTGATCCAGTTTGGCAAGGGCCTGCTCGCCATCCGTCGCGTTGACGACCTCGTAGCCCGACAGCAGCAAGGTATCGGTCAACGCCTGCGCGAGCGCGCCGTCATCTTCGACTACCAAAATTCGTGAAGGATTCATTAGGCCTGCTTCCTCGTCGTTGCCTGTTCAGAGCCGCGGCCCTCGAGCCGCGGCAGCAGTACCTCGAAACAGGCGCCGCCAAGTGCCGATTCACCGACACGCAGGCCGCCGCCGTGCTCGAGTACCACCGCCTGGACCACGGCCAGTCCGAGGCCGGTGCCGCGCTCGCGGGTCGTAAAGAAGGGATCGAAAATTCGAGCCAGCGCCAATGGGTCGATACCCGGGCCGTCGTCCTCGACGCGCAGACACAGGATGGCGTCGGCGCCGCGGCAGGCGGAGATCCTGATCCTGACGCCGCGCCCACCGTGATCCAGCGCGTTATCGATGAGGTTACTGAATGCACCGGCCAGGGCATCGAGGTTACCGGCCAGCAGACTGTCGTCACCATCCTCGAGATCCAGGTCGAGTCGCGCATCGAGCTGGCGCAGACGCGGCTGCAGACCGGCGATCGCCGTGTGCAATGCAGCGCTGAGACGGATCGGTTGATTGGAAAAATTGCCGCCACGACTGAAGGCGAGCATCTCGCGCACCAGATTCTCAGTGTGCCGCAGACCCTCTCGCAGTTTTTCACTGAACTGGCGGCGCTGCGCGTCGCTGAGGTTACCCTTCGCGAGCTGACCTGCGTAGAGCACCGCCGTCGACAAAGGGGTGCGCACCTGATGCGCCAGCTGCGCGGCCATCTCGCCCATGGCACTGAGCCGGTTCTGGCGCTCGAGCCGCTCCTCGAGACGCCGTTCGTCGGTCATGTCGACCACGACCAGGATACGGCCGCGGTCGTTCAGCGGGCGCTGCGACACGCTTACGCGACGCCCATCGTGCAGGCGCCAATCACCCGGAGTCGGCTCGGCAGCCACTACCTCCTGCTTGATTTCACTCCAACGTCTACCCCAGGCCAGACCTGGAAAGAGCTGTTCAGCGGCGGGATTGAAGCGGTCCACGCGATCGCGCACGTCGATCAGAACGATGGCCGCCGGCAGCGCCTCGAGCAGCACACCGAGCTGATCGGCGAGGTGTTCTTTCTGGGCGCGCTCTGCGAGGCGCTCGCGCCGCGTCCGGGCCAGCTCCTGGGTAAGATCGGCGACCCGACCTTCGAGCTGCTCGTAGGCCGTGGTCAGGCGTTCCGACAGCTCGTTGAAGACCCCGAATGCCTGTTCAAGATCGCGTGGGTCGTGGTCTACGCGGGTCGTCTGCGGTTTGCCCATGTGGCCGATTCCTGTCCTTCTTGCGATTCCGGGACAGACTGAGCAAATCGTGTGCCACTATTATTTTTCGATAATTAACAATCAGTTAGCTTAGGAAAAAAACGCGTGTGTCAAAGGCCCGTCAGTTCCTGCCCGCGCTGCAGACCGTACTTGCGCAATTTCTCGACCAGGGTCGTTCGGCGCATCCTGAGTTTCTTTGCCGCATGCGCCACCACGCCGTTGGCCTCCTCCAGCGCCTGGCGGATCAGGCTCTGCTCCATATTCGCCAGGTGCAGCTTCAGATCGATCCCTTCGGCGGGCAACCTTGGCATACTGGAAACGGTATTTGGCTGGTCACCGTGCGTACTGATTACCGGCAGCACATCGTCCTCGACTGCCTTCTCGACCAGCGTCACCGGAATTCCGACACGGAACTTCTCCGGCAGATCTGCGACGTCGACGACCCCAAAGGGATAGAGGATCGCCAGGCGCTCGATCAGGTTGGCCAACTCACGCACATTGCCCGCCCAGCGGTAATGGGTGAGTGCGGTGACGGCAGCCGGCGTCAGGCGCACCGATCCCCGCTTCTCGTGTTCGATGCGCTGGATCAGGTCATTGACCAACACCGGGATATCCTCGACGCGCTCGCGCAGCGGCGGGACATCGATGGGGAAGACGTTCAGACGGTAGTACAAGTCTTCGCGGAAGTTGCCCTGCTTTATAGCCTGCTCGAGGTCGCGGTGGGTCGCGGCAATGATGCGCACATTGCAGTGGATGGTCTTGTTGCTCCCGACCCGCTCAAAGGTACGCTCCTGCAGCACTCGCAGCAGCTTGACCTGCATGTGCAGACTCATGTCGCCGATTTCGTCCAGGAACAGCGTGCCGCCCTCCGCGAGTTCGAAGCGGCCCTGGCGCGCCGTGATAGCGCCGGTAAAGGCGCCTTTTTCATGGCCGAATAGCTCACTCTCCAACAGATCGCCGGGAATCGCCCCGCAGTTGACCGGTACGAAAGGTCGACCGCGGCGCTTGGAGTGATAGTGCAGCTTGCGTGCTACCACCTCTTTGCCCGTACCGGACTCGCCCAGGATCAACACGGTCGCATCGGAATCCGCGACCTGCTCGATCATCTTGTTAATACCGCGGGTTGCGCGACTGTTGCCTGACAGGCTGCGGAAGAGTTCCAGCGGACGTCGCGGGGACTCCCCCTGCCGCTGCGACTCGGCGTAGACCTGTGCCTTGTGCAGCAACGCGGTTATCGCATCGTAATGGCTGGGCAGGCTGAGCGTGCCCAGTACGTCGCCGCTTATCAACAAATCATCGCCGCCGTGCTCCTGGACCTGGATCAACGCAGGTCGCGGGTCACACTCCCCGATAGCGCTGAGATAGGCGGAGCGATCCTGGTCCGGGAGCTGAGCGCTGAGGAACACAGTGGTTGAGCGGTCGCTGAAGTGTTGCACCAGACGTTTCAGATCCTGCGGGGAATCTGGAGCATGCACGCCACAATCGATGAATTGCAGGATGTTTCGCAGGTAATCGTGCGACGCTGGATCGACGAGCACCAGCATCACGGTCACAGCACTGAGGGATTGGTTTTTAGTATTTTCGGGCATCATCCAGCCGACTCCGCTGTCAGGACTTTGCAGGGCACAAACGAAAGTGCTTTATTTCCTGAAGTTAAGCACGCATTTCGCTGGATGTCAAAATTACGTCAGATCGCAAAAATACGCCGTAACCCGCCGGCGCCAGGCGGCGCTTGACAGCAGCAGCGGCGACTCCTAGAAAGAAGGTCCGTGTAGGCAGCGATCCGGATCCGCCCTCTTGAACGAACTTCCGCTCGGCGCGCTGTTTGGCTCCCTGGTCTTGCTGCTCCTGCTGTCCGCATTCTTTTCGGGGTCAGAGACCGCGCTGATGACCCTCAACCGGTATCGGCTCCGGCACCTCTCCGCCGCCGGCAACCCGGGGGCAAAACTGGCCGACAAGCTTCTCGAAAAACCCGATCGGCTGATCGGCCTGATCCTGCTGGGTAACAACTTCGTCAACATTTTGGCCTCGTCGCTGGCCACCATCATCGCCATTCGTCTCGGCGGCGAGGGCGCCATCCCAATCGCCGCCGGGCTCTTGACCCTGGTGGTGTTGATCTTCTCCGAAGTCGCACCCAAGACCATGGCGGCACTCTATCCGGAGCGCCTCGCCTTCCCGGCTTCCTGGGTCTACACACCGCTGCTGCGTGTGATGTTTCCGTTGGTGTGGCTGGTCAACTTGATGGCAAATGCCGTTCTGCGCGGGCTGGGCATCTACCCCGACGATGCCGAGGGCAACGCACTCAGCCGTGAGGAACTGCGCACCGTGGTCAATGAGGCCGGTGCGATGATCCCGAAGCGCCACCAGAAGATGTTGCTGAACATCCTCGACCTCGAGAAGGTGACCGTCGATGACATCATGGTGCCGCGCAGCGAACTCGATGGTATCGATCTGGACAACCCCATCGATGTCATCCTCGAACAACTTGAGCAGTCCCCCTACACCCGCGTGCTGGTGTTCCACGGCAGTATCGACCATATCGTCGGATTCGTGCATGCGCGGCGGGCGATGCAAGCGCTTCTGGAGAAGGAACTGACGCGCGATGTCCTCGAGGATCTCATTCGCGATCCCTACTTCATTCCTAAGGGCACGCCGCTCAATCAGCAGCTTCTGAACTTTCAGCGCAACCGGCGACGCACTGCCCTGGTGGTAGATGAGTATGGTGATGTGCAGGGCCTGGTCACGATGGCCGACCTGCTCGAGGAGATCGTCGGTGAATTCGCGACCGATCCGGCCGACAGCATCGCCGACGTCCTGCCCCAGCCGGACGGCAGTTTCCTCGTCGACGGCGCAGCCACGCTGCGCGATCTGGTCAGGACCATGCATTGGGAGCTGCCCATCGACGGCCCCAAGACACTGAATGGACTCATCGTCGAACACCTCGAAAGCCTACCCGAGACCGGCACGTCACTGATGGTGGCGGGTTACCCGATCGAAGTGGTGCAGATTCAGGACAACGCCGTCAAGATGGCGCGCATTCGTCCGAGCGAGCGGCGCCTGGTACACCCTCGGGATTGACTTGGCCTGCAAAGCTCGCCATACGGACGCTAACTCAGTGCCTCGATGGCCTCGCCGACACGGCTCACTGCGACCACCTCCAGTCCCTCCACCGCCTTCTTCGGCGCATTGGCCTTCGGCACGATGACGCGGGAGAAGCCGTGTTTGGCGGCCTCCCGCAGGCGCTCCTGACCGTTGGGCACCGGCCTGATCTCACCCGCCAGCCCTATCTCGCCAAAGGTCGCCAGGTCCCCGGGCAGCGGGCGATCCCGAAAACTCGACAGCACCGCCAGCAATACGGGTAGATCGGCCGCCGGCTCCGTCACCCGCACGCCACCTACCACGTTGAGAAAGACATCCTGGTCGAACATTGCGACACCGCCATGGCGGTGCATCACCGCCAGCAGCATCGATAGCCGATTCTGCTCCAGGCCCAGGGCGACGCGCCGCGGGTTGGCCAGTGAACTCTGATCGACCAGCGCCTGCACCTCGACCAGCAATGGCCGCGTACCCTCGCGGGTTACCAGAATGCAGCTGCCTGGCACCTCTTGCTCATGCCGTGACAGAAAGATCGCCGACGGATTGCTTACCTCGCGCAACCCCTTGTCGGTCATCGCAAACACCCCGAGCTCGTTGACCGCGCCGAAGCGATTCTTGATCGCGCGAATCAGACGAAAAGGACTTCCGCTCTCGCCCTCGAAGTAGAGCACGGTGTCGACCATGTGCTCGAGCACGCGCGGGCCGGCCAGCGCGCCTTCTTTCGTCACATGCCCCACCAGAAACAGCGCCGTCCCGGTCTGCTTGGCAAAGCGCACAAGGCGCGCAGCGGACTCACGCACCTGGGCCACCGAACCTGGCGCGGACTGCAGCGACTCGGTGTAGAAGGTCTGGATGGAATCGAGCACCAGTACCTGCGGACGCTCCCTGGCGATCAGCGCGAGGATGCGTTCAATGCAAGTCTCCGTCAGCAGCCGCAGGCGTTGCACGGGCAGGCCGAGGCGCTTGGCACGCAGGCTGATCTGCTCAGCGGACTCTTCGCCGCTGACGTACAGAGCCGGCATACTCTCAGCGAGCAGCGCCAACGCCTGAATCAGCAGGGTAGATTTACCGATTCCCGGATCGCCGCCGATTAAAACCACTGAGCCCGATACCAGACCACCGCCGAGCACTCGATCGAGTTCCGGCAGACCGGTTGGCATACGCTCTGTACGCTGGGCCACTACGTCGGAAAGTCTTCGGATGCGTACGCCCTCGTCACCTGCGTATCCGGCAAAGCGTGCGTCCGCGTTGCCGGCAACCGCGGGCACGGTCTCCTGCAGAGTGTTCCAGGCGGCGCAGTCCGCGCACTGCCCCGCCCACTTGGGACTCTGCGCGCCGCACTCGCTGCAGACGTAGATGGTTTTGGCCGGTTTGCTCACGGACTCTTTCTGTTCACCTTTTACATACGTCGAGAAGATAAGGGGTGCGCTGCGATCGCGAGCGTCGACTGCATGAATGCAGCCGTCAAGCCGACAAGGACATAGTCACGGCGTCCCGCGCTGGCGACATGCCCCTTGTCGATCTGGAATCTCGCGGCCGATTTCAGTCAGTACTGATCGTCACCGTAGACATCGTAGGCGAAGTTGTCGAAGCGCGTGTACTGTCCCTGGAAGGTCAGCATTACCGTACCGATCGGGCCATTACGCTGTTTACCGATGATGATCTCGGCCTTGCCCTTGTCTGGGCTATCCTCGTTATAGACCTCGTCGCGATAGATGAAAACGATCAGATCGGCATCCTGTTCTATGGCGCCTGACTCGCGCAGGTCCGACATTACCGGGCGCTTGTTGGGCCGCTGTTCCAGCGAGCGGTTGAGCTGCGACAGCGCAACCACCGGCACGTTGAGCTCCTTGGCCAGGGCTTTGAGGGAGCGTGAGATCGCCGAGATCTCAGTGGCGCGATTCTCGCCCGATTCCGGTGCCTGCATCAGCTGCAGATAGTCGATGACTACCAGGCCGAGCTGTCCGTGCTCTTTGGTCAAGCGACGGCATCGCGCGCGCAGATCCGTCGGCGTGAGTGCTGGTGTATCGTCGATGAACAGCTTCGTATTGTTGAGGATATTGACCGCGGAGGTCACGCGTGGCCAGTCGTCATCTTCCAGTTTGCCTGAACGCACTGCCTGCTGATTGACCCGCCCCAGCGACGAGATCATACGCATAGTCAGCGCCTCGCCTGGCATCTCCATCGAGAAGATGGCCACCGGCAGACCCGTAGTTACCGCCACATTCTCGGCGACGTTCATCGCGAAGCTGGTCTTTCCCATCGACGGACGGCCGGCGACGATGATCAGGTCCGCCTTCTGCAGGCCCGAGGTCTTGCCATCAAAATCCGCGAAACCGCTCGACACGCCGGTCAGCGCATTATCGCTACCATACAATTCTTCAATGCGGTTGATGGTCTCGGTCAGGAGTCGCGTAATCGAGCGGAATCCGCCACCGCCGCGGGCCTGCTGCTCGGCAATCTGAAATACCTGGTTCTCGGCGAAGTCGAGCAGTTCGTGCACCTTGCGGCCCTTGGGCCGGAAGCCGCTCTCCGCAATCTGATTGCCGACCTTGATCAGCTGGCGAACCACCGACTGCTCGCGCACGATGGCCGCATAGGCCTGGATGTTGGCCGCACTTGGGGTGTCGTTCGCCAGCGCGCCCAGATAGGCCAGACCACCGACGTCTTGCAGAGACTCGCGGCGCTCGAGTTCTTCCGACAGTGTCACCACATCCGTCGGCCGGTCTGCATCCACCAAGCCGGCGATAGCGGAGAAGATCAGCTGGTGTTCACGCCGATAGAAATCCTGCTCAGTGATCTGGTCGGCCACCTGGTCCCAGGCGCTGTTATCCAACATCAGGCCGCCCAGCACAGACTGCTCCGCCTGCAGCGAGTGGGGTGGAAGGCGCAGCGCCTCCATCTGCGCATCCGGGCCCGTTTCGGCCATCAACTCGGGGACAGACTCGTAAACCGCGTCAACCATTACGCCGCCAATGAAAACCGCCTAGGAAGGTCTTGATTACACCACAAGCCGACCGGCGTGCGCAGCACGCGATGCAAGACAATGAAAACCAGGCTAGGCCGGGCAACGGCAAAGGCGGAATCGGAGCGCGCGGCGAGCCGCGTGCGAAGCCTTATTCCTCGCCGATAATCACTACCTTGAGGGCCGCGTCGACGTCGCTGTGCAGATGCAGGGTCACCGTGTAATCTCCCGCCACTCGGAAAGGGCCCTCGGGGAGACGGACCTCCGATTTCTCGATCTCGACGCCGGCCTCGCTGCAGGCGCGCGCGATATCGGCAGTGCCGACCGAGCCAAACAGGCGGCCTTCTTCGCCGGACTTGTGGCTGATCGTGACGCCGTCGCTCAGACCCTCTATCTGCGCCTTGCGCGCTACCGCCGCAGCCAGCTTTTCCGCCGCCTGCTGCTCCAGTTCGGCACGACGCTCTTCGAACAGCTTGACGTTTTCCGGGCTGGCAAACACCGCCTTACCCTTCGGGATCAGAAAGTTACGACCGAACCCGGACTTGACTGAGACCTTCTCTCCCAAGCCGCCCAGATTGGCCACTTTCTCCAGCAGAATGACTTCCATCGTTACTCAACCTCTATGTACGGTTCATTTACCGCCCGCGCCCGACCGACGCGCACGGGCTCTAGCCCGAAAATCCAGCCAGCCGTCCGCATAACCGGCGAGGGCGATAGCGCTCGCGCCCTGCGGCGCGACAAAGGTCAGCAGCAGATACAGACCCACCAGCCATGCGGACGAGGCGCCAAATTCAGCGACCAGCCCGTGCGCCACGCTGAGACCCTGGATCATGAACACCACCATTCCCACCAGGTACAGCTGACCCATGAAATTCGGCTCGCCTCCGGTCATCAATACGCCACCGACCAACAATACCGGTACCACGATCAATAGCCACCGCCCAAAGCGCAGCGCGCGAAACTCGACGCCGAACGCACCAGGACGGTCGATGAGCGACGCCCAGTAACGCGCCAGCAGCAACGAGGCGACCGCACCAAGAAACCAGGTCGCGGCCACGCCACCCGCCATCCATCCCGACATCAGGGACACCAGCTGACCGGCGCTGGCGGCATCCAGCGTCTCGGCGTCAATCCGCTCGACCAAAAAGGTATTCAATGCCTCAGCCCAGAACGCCGCCGGGTCATCCAGCAATACATACTGAAACACCACAATCGCGGCGGCCGCGATCACGGCCACCTCGATGGCCTTGCGCAGCATTCCGGTCTGTCCCAGAACGCCACCCAGCAGTGCCGCCGGCAGCCACAGAATCATGCCCATCAGCAGCGTCGCAAGCGGCATCTGGAACAACAAACCGCCAAAGGCGGCGACCACCGCGAGCGATGTACCCAAGACCAGCGCACCCTCTCGCCAGCCCTGGCGCAGCACCGTCAGGGCTATCACCGCAGCGCTGATCAGTCCCAGCGGCGTCACCAGCAATGCCAGAATCGCCAGTACCGATGCCGCGATGACCGCCTGCATCCGGCCCTTCATCACCCAGCTGGCGAAGGCCTTCATGCGCTTATCCTAATGATCAGTCCAGCACTGTTAATGCCAAACCGATCCGTCCAATCAGTGGCTGTCTGAATACGGCAGCAGCGCCAGGAAGCGGGCGCGCTTGACTGCGTCGGCCAATTGGCGCTGGTATCTCGCACTGGTACCGGTGATCCGGCTCGGCACGATCTTGCCCGTCTCGGTGACAAACTGCTTGAGCAAATTCAGATCCTTGTAATCGATCTCTTTGATGCCCTCTGCAGTGAAACGGCAATACTTACGGCGGCGAAAATAGCGTGACATTTATCGATTCTCCCAGGCGTCAGGCGGAGGCTTCTTCGGCCCGTGGCTCGGGGCGCTCAGGCGCCACGGACGGCGCATCGTCTTTTTCCTCATCCTTGGCGAGTGGCGAGGTCTCGGTTACCGCCGCTTTGCGACGCATCACCAGATTGCGCAGCACGGCATCATTGAAGCGGAACGCGCTCTCCAGCTCGGCCAGGGTGTCGGCCCCGCACTCGACGTTCATCAGGACGTAATGGGCCTTGTGGATCTTATTGATCGGGTAGGCGAGCTGGCGCCGCCCCCAATCTTCCAAGCGGTGCAGGATCCCGCCGCCGGTCTCTATGGTCGAGCGGTAGCGCTCTATCATCGCAGGCACTTGCTCGCTCTGGTCCGGATGGACCAGAAACACTATCTCGTAGTGACGCATTGTCGCTCCTTACGGTTTCAACAGCCTCCCGTGCGAAACGGTGAGGCAAGGAGTGCCAACCAGGGTCGGCAAACAGGCGCGATATCTTAGGCGGTAAGGCGGCCGATAACAACCCCGAGGGGCAGGCCCCTAGTTCCACCGAGACTCACGGCCCCCGGCGGTCGGCTGGCCGCGTGAAATCGTCCCCCGTCCGCGTCCCGGGCGGGCTCCAAGGTTATGCGCGCCGCTGACGCAGCGCCTCATAGAGACAGATTCCGGCCGCAACCGAGACATTCAGGCTCTCGACCTGCCCCAGCATCGGCAGGCGCACCAGCTGATCGCAGGTCTCGCCGGTGAGTCGGCGCAAGCCTTCTCCCTCTGCACCCAGCACGAGGGCCAAGGGTCCGGCCAGTTCGACCTCGAATAGCCCCGATGCAGCCTCTGCGGTGGCGCCAACGACAAACACCCGGTGGACACGCTGCAGATGGCGTAGGGTCCGGGAAAGGTTGGTCACCTGAACGAAGGGCACGGTCTCAGCGGCGCCGCTAGCGACTTTGCACGCCACTGGCGTCAGACCGCTGGCTCGATCCCGTGGCGCAATCACCGCGTGCACCCCTGCCGCGTCCGCGGTGCGCAGACAGGCGCCAAGATTGTGCGGATCCGTGACCCCATCCAACACCAGGAGGAACGGCGCCACCGTGAGACCGCCCAGCAGTTCATCGAGCGCGGACTCGCCCAGGCTCACCGGCATCTTGCCATGCGCCACAATGCCCTGATGGTTTGCACCCCCAGTCAAGCGGTCAAGCGCGGCCTTATCAGAGGCCTCTGGCTGCAGACCGGCCGCGCGCGCCTGGTCGAGCAGTTGGCGCAGCCGCCGGTCGTTGCGCGCCGCATCAAACCACAGCCCATCGATGCGTTGTCTGCCGTGCTTCAGCGCCGCCCGAACCGCATGGATGCCGATGATAAAGTTACCGCTCAACCTTCGGCCTTTCTATCGCCCCGCCGTTTGCTGCGCGGCGCGCGCGCGGGTCGCTTTCCTCCAAGACGCCTGCCCCCCCTTTTGCCGGGGCCCTCGACCTGTTCGGCCAGCACAAAATCGATCTTGCGGTCATCTATGTTGACGGCGGCCACTTTGACCCTGAGGGTATCGCCGAGCCGATAAACCCTGCCGGTGCGATCCCCGGTTAGCCGGTGGCCTATTGGGTCGAAGTGGAAATAGTCGTAGTCAAGCGCCGTGATGTGCACCAGACCCGATACATAGATGCCGTCGAGTTCGACGAAGATACCGAAGCTGTTTACCCCCGAGATCACCCCGTCGAACGACTCTCCAACCTTATCGAGCATGAACTCGCACTTCAGGGTGTCGGCCGCATCGCGAGTCGCATCGTCCGCGCGCCGCTCTGTCGCCGAACAATGCTCTCCCATCGCCGCGAGGTGCTGATGGGTGTATTCGAAGGCTTCCAGCGGTTCGCCCGTCAGCAGGTGCTTGAGCGCGCGATGGACCATCAGGTCAGGGTAGCGTCTGATCGGTGAGGTGAAGTGCGCGTAGGCCGGAAAGGCCAGACCGAAATGGCCGACATTGTTGTCTGAATACACCGCCTGCATCATGGAGCGCAGCAGCACTACCTGAATGACATGGAAGTCAGCCCGGCTCTTGACGCGATCCAACAGATCCGCATAGTCCTTCGCGGTTGGCTCCGCCCCACCTCCCAGGCGCAGGCCGAGCTCCGCCAGAAACTCCCCGAGATCTGCCAGCTTCTCGGCGCTGGGCTTCTCGTGAATCCGGTACAGTGCCGGCATCTTTTTGCGCAACAGATGGCGCGCCGCCGCGACGTTTGCCGCGAGCATGCACTCTTCGATGAGCTTGTGCGCGTCGTGGCGCACCATGGGTTCAATCGCCGCCAATTTGCCTTTGTCATCGAAGCGAAACCGGGTCTCGACGGTATCGAAGTCAATCGCCCCGCGCTCCGCCCGCGCAGCGTGCAGCATCCGGTAGAGTCCATGCAGATCGCGCAGATGCGGCAGCAGTTGCGCATGCCTCGCACTTAGTTCTGTATCACCACCGATCAGCATGGCGCCGACCTGGTCGTAAGTCAGGCGCGCATGTGAGTTCATCACCGCCTCGAAAAATCGCGAGCGGAACAGATTGCCTTCCCTGTCGAAGTAGAGTTCCGCGGTCATGCACAGGCGATCCACGCGCGGATTCAGCGAACACAGACCGTTTGACAACGCCTCGGGCAACATTGGGACCACGCGATCGGGGAAGTACACCGAGTTGCCGCGTTTGTACGCCTCCTCGTCCAATGCGGTGCCTGTCTCAACATAGGCAGAGACATCGGCAATCGCGACCAGCAGACGCCAGCCCTTTGGGGTGCGCTCGCAAAAAACCGCATCGTCGAAATCCCGCGCGTCCGCCCCGTCGATAGTCACCAGTGGGACCTTGCGCAAATCCACGCGTCCAAGCTTGGCCGACTGCGGCACCTCGGGTGCCAGCAAGGCAGTCTCGCGCTCCACCTCGGCAGGCCATTCCAGCGGGATGTCATTGGCGCGGATCGCGACGTCGGTCGCCATGCCCGGTGCCAGATGGTCGCCGAGGATCTCAACGACCTCGCCGAGCGGTTGCCGCCAAGTCTCCGGGTGCTCGGTGATATGCACGACCACCATCTGCCCGTCCCGGGCACCCTGCAGACGATCCGGCGTGATTAGTACCTGTTGTGCAATGCGCTTGTTGTCCGGTCTTAGAAAGGCGACTCCCGCCTCGAGCTGCACCCGTCCCACGACGTTCTCGAACGCGCGTTCCAGCACCTCGACCACCGCGGCCTCACGGCGGCCGCGGCGATCCATCCCGGCAACCCGGGCGACGATGCGGTCACCATGCCATAAGCGCCGCATCTCGCGCGGGCTGAGATAGAGATCGTCGCCACCTTCATCCGGGTGCAGGAAGCCGAAGCCGTCGGGATGACCGATCACGCGCCCGTGGATCAGGTCCTCGTGGTTTACCACGCAATAACCACCGCGGCGATTTCTTACCACTTGGCCATCGCGCGACATGGCGTTGATGCGTCGCGACAAGGCATCGAGCTGCTGGGGATTGCTCAGTTGCAGCGCCTCGGCGAGATCCTCGAACAACAGCGGGGCCGCATGGTCCTGCATGGTGTTCAGAATGAACTCGCGACTCGGGATCGGATTGGCGTACTTTTTGGCCTCACGGGCCTGGTAGGGATCACGGGCGCGATCAGCGCGCCGTGGTTTGCGTTTTGACACGGGAAGGCAATCTCGATTTGCAATTATCGGACGCCATTGTAGCGTTGACAGTGCATGACTGTCGCTGTAGTGTTCGCGCTTCCGTTTTCGGGCCCAGACCCGACACACTGCCGAAGTGGCGGAATTGGTAGACGCGCATGGTTCAGGTCCATGTCTGGGAAACCAGGTGGAGGTTCAAGTCCTCTCTTCGGCACCATCCCGGCCAGGCTTCAAGCCTGACTGTCTGACCGCATAGCCCACTCGCACGAAACGACGTCCTTGTCGCCCGCCTGCACTGCTGTGCGCCGGGATCCGTTATTATGGCCCTCCGGTGATTCGAACCTAGTGAGGGACAGACAGATGTCGAACGAGGGCTATCATGAGCCGACTGGCGAACTCTCCGACGAAACGCGCGACATGCATCGCGCGATCGTGTCGTTGATGGAGGAACTGGAGGCGGTCGATTGGTACAACCAGCGCGTCGACGCCTGCAAGAACCCCGAACTCCGCGCCATTCTTGCGCACAACCGCGATGAAGAGAAAGAACATGCCGCCATGGTGCTGGAATGGATCCGGCGGCAGGACCCGGCATTCGACAAAGAGTTGCAGGACTACCTGTTCACCGACAAAGAGATCGCGCACGAGTAGCGCACTGCGGCATCTGTGGCGCTCGATCTGATCGGGGTTGGGCCGACGACCGGTTGGAACCCGGTCGCGCCGGCGAATGCCCCATTTGACCACGTCGCCGTAGCCCCAAGAACGCAATGCTGTACTTCGCCTATGGCTCCAACATGTCGTCGAAGCGCCTCTTACAGCGCGTGCCGTCGGCCGTCGTGGTCGGCGTGGCGAGCCTGCCCGGCCACCGCCTCGCGTTTCACAAAGTTGGCAGAGACGGCTCGGCCAAGTGTGATGCGGCATTGACAAACGCCACGGCCGACTGCGTGCACGGCGTCATCTACCGCATCGATTCCGGGCATAAACTTCGGCTGGATGCCAAGGAGGGCCTGGGCTGCGGCTATGAGCACAAGACGGTCGAGGTCCAACTGCGCGATCACAGGCGGTCGTCCGCGTTCCTCTATTACGCGACGCATGTCGACGCCTCGCTGAGGCCTTTCACCTGGTATCGAGAACACGTGCTGCGCGGCGCCCATGAGCACGCGCTGCCCGAGCATTACCTCGCCGCCATCCACGCGGTCGACGCTGTCGATGACCCGGACCTACGGCGACACCGGCTGGAAACGGCCATCTATCGCTGATCGCCGGCTGACTTCTTCCCGCACCGCTCAGCCTGGCGGCTGCGACATCGGAAGGCCGATCAACACCAGCTGGGTTCGCCTTCGACACGATCACAGGACATCAGCTCCCGGATATTCGCTTCGATGATGCGATAGCCCACATTACCGTAAAGCAGTTGCCGCCCTTCGTTGAAGACATAGGTCGGGCTGCCCGATACGCCGAGACTCGTCATCTGTTGTTCGTCGCGATGCAGCGCCGCATAGGCCTCTCCTTGGTCGATCTTGGCACGCACCGCATCGGCCGACAGCGGTGTCGCTGCGAGCAGCTCCAGCAGCACTGCGAGATCCGATATGTCGCGCGCCTGTTCGAAAAACGCCAGGCGCGTCTGTGCAATCAGACGCTCGAACAGGACGCGTGCCTCGCTGTCTGGTGGCGGGTCGCTCTGCTCCAGCCCGAGGCAGAGGCTTGCCGCCTTCAGGAACACATGGGATGTCGTACAACTGCTGGGCCGACAACGCGTCCAGACATCGCTACTCAGCCGCGTATGTTCCCACTGCGCACAGAGCTCCTGCATGTGCCGGCCGAAACCCTCGAAACCACCCCGCTCGTTCCAGCCGTCGCCAATGCGCGTCTGCGTATCCGCGAACAGCGGCATGAAGCGGTGTCTCACAAAGATCTTCTCACCGAATTCCCGCTGCAACTCCTCCAGCCGTACCTGACCGCCATAGGCCCATACACAAAGGATGTCGGAAAAATAATCGATGGTGATCATGGCTAACCCGCATATTGCACGAGGGGATCGGAATTTCTGGGAAATCTGGCGAAGCAGCTTGCTCGATCGGCCGAAGAGGCATAGCCGTAGCTATGGCTCGAGGGGGATCGAGTGAGATGCAACGCCAGATTCTTCAGAAAACCGATCAGGACGAAACCTACCGTCGAAGACCATGGCGCCGATGGATCCCAGAACCCGTGATTCATGAGGTAAGACCCAAGCAAGGTGTCCGCCCTCGTGCAATATGCGGGCTAACCTGCTGGAATGGCAACCCGCCGCGCACGATAACCGCAGCGCGCCGGCGAGGCATCCGCCTTTGACGGCCCCCGCCCAGATCTGACGGCCGCGAGGTCGCGCGACCCATCTGCCGCCTGTCGCGACAACCGGCGGGTCGCGATATCCACATAGGCACGATAGCGTCGCCGGATATTCCGCACATAGCTCACCGGTTCGATACCGCGCACGTAACCATGGCGGGATTTCTTCGCATAGCGCTCCTTTGATAAGAGCAGCATCGCCTTTTCCGTATGGTCGAACCAGCGATCGCCATCCCAACCCTTTTGCCGAGCGAGTCGGCGCGCGTCCTGCACATGCCCGTGGCCGGCGTTGTAGGCCGCCAGCGTGAACCACATACGTTCATTGAACGGCAGCGTCGGCTCGAAGCGGTCACGCACCCACTGTAGATACTTGACCCCGGCATGGATGCCCTCCTCAGGCCTGCTGATATTACCGAAGCCCATGAATTTCGCAGTCCGCGGCATGACCTGGAGCAAACCCTCCGCACCGGCGAACGACTTGGCGGCTGGGTCAAAGCGACTCTCCTGATACATCTGCGCGGTGATCAGGCGCCAGTCGAAGCCGTATTCGTCGGCATACTTTCGTGTGATCTCGTCGTAGGGCGAGAGCCCCCCGCCGTTGTCCCCGCCGGGTCGGCCGGCCGCGAGGCTGCGTACCTGGCGCGGGCTGGTGAAGTATTTTTTATAGAGGACGTTGTAGACCAGCCCCTTGTATTGTGCCTTGATGAAGCTGTCCAGCGCCGCCAACAGTTTCTTGTTCTCTGCGCGCACGGCGACGGAATGGCCGCGCTCCTCGCTGAGCTTCATCGCGGACCTGACCGGGAGCCCGCGCGCCAACTCGATATCGAGCAGATGACCGTCGGCCACGGTCGCCTCGATATCGCCGACAGCGACCTGGGCAATCAACTCCTCGGTCTCGACGTCTTCCGCCGCCGCGGCGAGCTCAAACTCTACACCGCTCGCCTGCAGCTTCGCCAGGTCTGACCAGTACGGGCTGCTTCGCCTCACCGTCACAGTAAGACCCGCCAGGGTCTGGCGATCACCCTGGTTGCCATCGACAGGCATCACAAGGTGCCGCGCGGCGTAATGGTAATTCCGCGAAAAGGCGAGGCCGCGGGCCTCCAGCGCGGCGCGCGGTTCGAGAAACCCGGCCGCCACATCACCGCGTCCGTCGAGCAGCCAGTCCAGCAGCTGCTCATGGGTATCCGGAACTATGACCTCCAGACGCAGCTTGTGGGCGTCGGCAAAGGCCTTGGCCAGCTCGTACTCAAAGCCATGCAGTTCGCCGCGGTGCAGGAAATAGGAGGCCGCATTGTTGGGCATCAATACGCGCAGCACCCGGCGCCGCTTAATACCGTCGAAGTCGTCGATGTATCGCGCGTCGCGCGTGTCCACCGGCAGCTCGAGATGCAGAAATTGGTCGAGTGCAGCGCGCAGCTGCGGCGATTCCCGTCGAATGCCCCAGGCGATGGCGTCGACGCCAGGAAGTTCGAATGCGACCTTGAGGTCATCCCGGTAGCCGAGGTACATGCCAGCGACATTGCTATCGCGAACCGTTGCATCTATCCGGCCATCGGCAATCGCGTCGAGCTCCTCCTCGTCTGACATCTCGGCAGGCCTGGCAATCAGCTCCAGGTCTGGGTGTTGTTCACGCAGCTGCGCAAGACGCTCCCAGAAAACCGAGCTGGGATCGACCATCACGCGCCGACCGGCCAGATCCCGCTCGCCATGGATATCGTCACGCGCACTCGACACCAGCACCTGCTGACGCACATTGGTCAACGGCAGCGAAAAGGCGATACGCGCGCGTCGTGTCTCGGTGACCGTTAGGTTGGCGGCAATGATGTCGCCCCGCCCTGCGAGCAGCGCCGGAATGATCTGCGCAAGGCCCTCCACCGGGACCAACTCAGGCTCCAGGCCCTGACTGCGGGCGAAACGCTCTGCCGCTCGATGCTGCTCGTCGACCGGCCAGCCCTCACGCGGCAGGTAGAAGACACCGCCTATATTGGCCGGTGTCAAGATGCGCAGCCTGCCTTTCCGCCGAAGCACATCGAGGTCGCCGGTGTAGGTCGGCCTCTCGGTCACTCCCCAGTCCGCGGCCGGTTCAAGGCTGGCTGGCTGCGCCGCTACATTCAACTGCGGCTGCGGTGCTGAGAGGTTCGCGTTCTGGACCACCGGCGGCACCCCGTCGTCACCGCAGCCGGGCAGCAGTGTGATGGTTATGAACAGTAGGGCAGCGCACTGTGGGGATCGGGCGAGACGCAAATTGGGTTGGTCCAGTCCGTAAATGCAGGCCTCAAGTATAGCGGATTCATGGCCGCTACTCGTCAGGTAGCCCGATCCAAGTTACTGAAGTTAATCATAAACTTCTGATTATCTTTGTCCGCTTGAGGGTACCCGGTGCGCCTAGCCCGCATCGCGGCAGTCTGAGAACAGCAAGGAGTCTGCAGAGGCACCAAGATGCACCATGGCGGGACACAGCGACGGCAGGGGAAACGGGAGCGGCCATCTTGCTAGGGCGGCTGTGGTCACCGCCACCGGTTGGCATCGGCGGGCGGAGACGGCAGAATTCGGCGGCGATTCGGGTTGCGATCGCCCGTTGCACAGTGATCTGCGGTCGACCGACACTCCGCCGCACCAGTCATTCGGCCGACCGTCAGCGGGGCCTCCAGGCGCGCTGCGACATCGGCCAGCGGCATTGCCCCACTTGAGCATTCCTCCGGACTCAGCATGATCGAAAGGCAGCATATGACGTGGACAGGCGCCGCTTTCGGCCTGGTCTTGCTGACGCTTTTCATCGCGCTGATCGGCGTGCCCTTGTCACAGCTGTTCGGTGAACTCCTGCCGGTCGATGGCGGCGGACTGGATGCCCTGCGTCAGCTGCTGCTGCAATCCTCGCTGCCGCAATCCAGCCTGCGGACGCTGGCCATCGCGCTGCTTGTGTGTGTCCTGGCCAGCGTCGTCGCCGTCCCTCTGGCCATGATCGCTGTGCGCGCTAACCTCAGCCTGCGCCTACTGGTTCCGCTATTGGGGTTACTGCCGCTGGTGATGCCGCCATTCGTTACGGCCGCGGTGTTGCTTCACTTTGCCGACGTTCTGCAGCTGGCCGGCCTGGAGTTCTGGTCAGACGAATGGCCGGTGAGTGGGAGGCTCGCGACGCTGGTCTTGGTCTATGCGCTGCATTTCTTTCCGGTCATTCTGTTCAGCCTGATGGTCGGCCTTAACCGCATCGATCGGATCCTCGATGAGAGCGCGCGCAATCTCGGCGCCGGGCGCTTTGCGGCCTGGCGCCGCATCTCGCTGCCGCTGGCCACGCCGCCCTTTATGCTCGGCGCCGGACTGGTGTCGCTGCGCGTCATCGAGGACGTCGGGACGCCACTGATGCTCGACATCGACAACCTGCTGGCCCCGCAGTTCGTGCTGCGCCTGGCGGCTGCCGGTCCGGGCGACCCGCTGCTG
>JBATKF010000088.1:0-4669 GCA_049669185.1 Sedimenticolaceae bacterium
GCGTCGGCGATCGCATCCGCATAGGGCAGATAGGGCTTGATGTCGAACACCGGGGTGCCGTCCAGCAGATCCAGCCCCGATACGCGCAGCAGCGGCTCGGGCTGGATGACGACCTGCAACAGGCGTACCGCGGAGAGGCCGAGGAAATTGGGCCGGAATGGCGACCGGCTGGCCCACACGCCGACCTCTCGGTTACCCCCCAGGCGCGGCGGGCGGACGCGAGGGCGCCAGGCCTGCGCCACGCAGCGGTCGAACTGGAAGGTCAGCCAGACATGTGAAAAGCCCTCCAGCCCCTGCAGCATCGCCGCATCGTCAAAGGGCGCGAGCAGCCGCACCTCACCGATCGCGCTCGGCGCAAGCCCCGGCTGGCGCGGGATTCCGAAGCGCTCCTGGAAGGGCGAGCGCACCCGCGCGACGGGTTCGATGAAGATTTTGTGGCCGGCGAATTTGTCCATAAGTGCGCACTGAAACCCAGAACCCGAACGCGTGAGCTGAGAAACTACATCTCACGACGGCGGGGCCCCGATATTCGGGATTATTTACGTTTCGCGGTAAAGCCCGAGAAGACTCGGACGATAGCGTTGGGAACTGGAGGTTACATCATGGTCTCTGCACGTACCGCGACGCCCACCGCAAACCAGTGCTCCGACATGCGTAACCCCTGATGGCACCGACCCTACGCAAGCCCCTGGCCCTGTTTCTGCTTCTGCTACTGGCTCTGCTAGGCATGCTCCTGGTCTCGCGCGGCGCGGGAGACCTGTCAATGGCCGATGCGGCCTGGTCTACCGGCTTGTCCGCCCTGATCGCCCTGATCTGGGACGTCAGGGTGCAGCGCCCGCAACGCCGCAGGCTCAGGCGGCTCGAGGCGATCTATCGCCACTCACACGACGCGGTGCTGATCTTCGACCCGCGCGATGGCCGCCTGATCGACTGCAACCCACGGACGGCCGAGTTTCTCGGCATGGCGCCAAGCCGGCTCGAGGGCATCCACCTGACCGACCTGCACCACGAGGACGAGGCCTTCCTGCGCAGCCTGGTCGACGACGTGATGAGCGCCGCGCAGGGCCGCTATTTCCGCATTCACTATCGCGCCGGCGATGGGCGCGTCGTTCCGGCCGAGGTGGCTGCCTCGCGGATAAGCATCGATGGCGGAGACCTGCTGCTGTGCGTCGCACGCGACATCAGCGAGCGCGAAGATGCTGCGCAGCGGATTCAGCACCTCGCCTACCACGACACCCTGACCGGCCTGCCCAATCGAAGCCTATTGACCGACCGCGTCAACCGCGCGCTGGCGCGCGCGCGGCGCACCGGGCAGCTCGGTAGCCTGCTGTTCATCGATTTGGACAAATTCAAACGCATCAATGACTCCCTGGGACACCCGGTCGGTGACGAACTGCTCAAGGAACTAGCACGGCGCCTGCGAAGCACCTTGCGCGAGGAAGATACCGTCGCCCGGCTCGGCGGCGACGAGTTCGTCGTGCTGCTGGAGGGCCTGGGCCCGCGCGCGGACGGCGCGGTGGCGAAGGCGAGCGAAATCGCGGACAAACTGCGCGGGGTGTTCACCGATGCCTACGAGCTAAACGGCCACGAGCTGTATGTCACGGCGAGTATCGGTATCGTGACCTTCCCGCAGGACGGCGACACCGTCGACACGCTGTTGCGACATGCCGACACGGCGATGTATTACGCCAAGGGCGCCGGACGGGACGCCGCCCGGGTGTTCGAGCGTCGCATGGACGAGGCGGTTACCTCACGCTTACGGCTGGAGAACGAGCTGCGGGCAGGTCTGCGCGACGGCCAGTTCCTACTTTATTTTCAGCCGGTGCTGACCATCAAGGACGGCCGGGTGCTCGGCGCCGAGGTGCTGCTGCGTTGGCAGCACCCCAAAGACGGCCTGATTTCGCCCAAGGAGTTCCTGCCCTACATCGAGAACAGCGCGCTGATGCTGAAGCTCGACGACTGGGTATTGTCCGAATCCTGCCGACTGCTCGGCGACATTCAGAATGACCCGACGCTGTCGCCGCCGGATTGTCTGTCGATCAATGTCAGCCACCAGCAGTTCCATCAGCCCGACTTCGTCGAGCGGATCACAGCGATACTGACCGCGACCGGCGCCGATCCCCGGCGCCTGCAGTTCGAGATCACCGAGACCATGTTGATCAAAGACATCAAGGAGTCCGTTGCCTGCATGAGCGCGCTCAAACGGCTCGGCATCCGCTTTGCAATCGACGACTTCGGTACCGGTTACTCGTCGCTCTCCAGCCTGCGCCAGCTGCCGATCGATACACTGAAGATCGATCGCACCTTCATCCGTGATATCGCCAGTGATCCAAACGATGCGGCGATTGTCAGGGCAATACTGTCCATGGCCCAGCATATCGGGCTCAACGTAGTCGCCGAGGGGGTGGAGACCCGCGAGCAGCTGCAGTTTTTGCGCGACGCCGACTGTACCTATTATCAAGGCTATCTGGCGCGCCCTCCGTTCTCGCGCGAGACATTCCGCGAGGAGCTGAACTTCAGCGCCGAGCTGTACGGATTGACCGACATGCCGCAAGGCCGAACGGATGAGAGTGCGCTTGCGTTGCCTCACGCGGCGGCAGATCGGCGGTCGCACTCGCCTGCCGCGTGCCAATAACCCGCTTATTTCACCGGGTTTCGTTCCGAGGGCGGCGAGATGCCGCTGCGACGGGGTACACGCAGCAAAAGACGGTGCCGGCGTAGCTCACGCTACGTCAAACCGGCTGTAACGAGTGCGCCCCGTCACAGCGAGCATAACGGCGTCCGCAGTAGGAAGTTGGTGAGATAAGCCGGTTAGATCGCTTATTCGCTGGCGTTGAGTAGCGCACGGCGCGCGACAAGCTCCTGCTCATAGAAGCGAATCATCGCGTTCTCATAGCCGCAGTCGCCATCCGGACCCAGGGTATCCAGACGCTTTTCCAGTGCAGCGATCTCTTCCCGCAGACGCCCGGGCGGGAAGGCGACGGGGTTGGGCCGCCTGTGGCTTCGACGGTGATGCATGCCGCTTGTCCTCCTGATGATTCGACCCCGGACACTATCGCCAGACGATGAAAGCGGTGTGACAGCCAGGGCCGGCCGGTGAGATATGCAGGCTAATCCCGCCGCAGTGCGTCGCTGACTGCAATGGGCGTCGGAAAGCGCAGCACGACCAAATAGGACGAGACCAGAAAGGTCAACAGCGTGGACAGCTGAATCAAGTATGAGGCCTCTGCGCCGATGACCTGGCTCTCAACCGCCAGCACTGCCAGCAAGAGCGAGAACTCGCTCATCTGACCCAGCCGGTAACCCACCTCATGCGAACGCTTCTCCGACTCGCCGGTGCGCAACAGCAACCAGCGGAACACCGGCGGTTTCAACAGCATCAACGCCAGCGCCAGGATCGCGGCCGGCAGAATCACCTTGCCGATCACGCCGACATCGAAGCCCGCCCCGAGCGAGAAGAAAAACAGCACCAGAAAAAAATCACGCAGGGGCTTGAGGCTCTCGGCGATGAACATCGAAATCGGGCTGGAGGCGAGCACCACGCCGGCGATAAAGGCACCGATTTCGGCCGACAGGCCCAACAGCATGGCCAGCTCCGCCATGCCCAGGCACCAGCCGATGGCCATCAGGAAGATATACTCCTGGATCTTGTCGAACTTGCGGATCAGGCGGATCAGCACATGGCGCTCGACCATCCAGGCGAAACCGATGAGCGCGGGCAGCGAAACCAACAGCTTGGCGACATCGGCGATCTCCATGCCCCCATGTGCGCTGCCCTGCACGACCAGCAGCAGCACGATCGCCAGCAGGTCCTGCAACAGCAGTATGCTGATGATGACTTCACCGGTGCGTTGATGGTGCAGCATGGTAGTCGGCAGCAACTTCAGGCCGACGATGGTGCTCGAAAAGGTCGCGGCGCCGCCCACCAGCAGCGCCTCCTGCCAACGGAAGCCGAACACCAGGGAGACGCCGAAGCCGACCGCAAAGAAAATAAGTGAACTCAGCAGCGTGACTTGGGTGGTCTTGGTCACCATCCGAATCAGCTCCTGCGGCTGCAGGTTCAGGCCAAGCAGAAACAGCAGAAACATGATCCCGAACTCGGAAATGCTGCGGATCAGCTCCGGATCTGAGACGAGACCCAGCGCGGATGGCCCCAGTAACGCGCCCAACAGAATATAGGCCACCAGCAGTGACTGACGCGCGAACAGCGCTACCGTCGCAAAGATCGCAGCACCGGTGAAGACGAGGAATATCGTAAAGACGATAGGATCGTGCTGCATGTCCGTACCCGTTTCGGGTCCATGTCGCACGATAGCAAGAGCGCTGCCACAAAAAAACACCCGCCGAATAGCGGGTGCCCGGATGCAGCACAAGGCTGCATCCGGCGGTCTGCCTACTCGGTCTTGCTCAACTTGAGCGCGCCCGACGATGCCTGCGGATCCGATTTGCGCGTCGACTTCGTCTTGCAGTGGCTGGTCACGGAACGACCGTCTTTGCGCGTGTAGCCGTCGACCCAGACGCACTCGGCGGCGCCTGTACATGCGTCCTGTTGCATGGCATTACAGCGGCTGGCGGCAGTGCCTGCGGCTGGTGCCAGAGACGCGCCAATGAGCAGGGCGAACCAGAGGGCGTGACGGGAGCGGGTAAGATAAGACATGATGTTCTCTCC
>JBATKF010000089.1:0-1501 GCA_049669185.1 Sedimenticolaceae bacterium
CTAGCGCCGTTACCGGCCGGGTCGAGATCGACCGCGAGGCAGACAGGCTGGTCACCCCATTGATCTACATGACCGAAATCGAACGGTCGGTGTCACTCGGGGCGCTCGACCGAATCGATCTTGCGGGTGTACCGGATGGTTCAGGCGTCCTCTCGGACATTGTGGTCGCCGGGCGCCATGTCGATGCGATGAACGACGACGCCCTGCTTTCCGTCGCCGAGAGCAAGCTTGTCGATGACACGCCGTCGAGTGATCGCAGCAAACTTCGAAGAGACCTGCGGGCACAAACCCGGGATAGCTTTCGTAACCAGGCGGAGGCACTGGATGAAGGCACCATGACGGCGACGTATCACACAACCGTTGCTGAAGGTGCCGTAAAGCTGGGTTACCAGGCGAAACAGATATTCACCTCGCGGGTCATGATGAAGAACCATTACGGCCTCGTGAACGTTCGCACCGACGGCACAACCGTGATGTGCGCGACACTCGACGAGGCAGGCGAGGACTGGATTATTCATACTTTCCCCGCCCGCGCCCGGGTCTAGTCCCGCGAGCGAGGGTCAGGGCAGACTGAAAGATCAGCCCTTTGTCTTCACCATGCTGACAAGGCGTTCGTGGTCCAGAGGCCTATCCGGCCGTACCGGCAGGCTGAAGGCCAACTCCTCTTCCGACAGCGGCTCACGCGAGTTCAGTTGCACCCGCAGCACGGCGAGATCGGCATCCGAGACGTTGTCTTCCTTTTGCGCCCTGCCGATGATCCGCTCGCGCAGGACTTCTTCCGGCGCATCGCAGTCGATGATGGCGAAGGACACGTTCAGTGATGCCGCGAGATCCTGGAATCTTTTGCGCTGGTCGCGTCTCAGGAACGTCGCGTCGGCAATTGCGACATAGCCAGCCCCGACCACTGTCCTCGCCAAGGTTTCGAGACGTGCGTATGTCTTATTGGTGAGGTCGCCGGAATAGGCGTCCGGCCCCGCCTCCGAACGCGAATCCAGGCCGAGGATGCGCTTGCGTTCGACATCCGAGCGCAGGCGCACTGCGGGCAGAAAGTCCGGGAGGGTCTGTGAGACATGGCTCTTGCCGCTGCCCGAGACACCCCGGGTGATGATGACCGCACCGCGCCGAGGTTCGGCCAACTGCTGAGCGAAGCTGACGTAGCCGTTAAGTTCTGAATACAGCGCGGCACGCATCTCATCCGCGAGATCCGCTTGGGCACTGCGAATTGCGGCCACCTTGGCCCTGACGAGCGCCCGGTAGACCTCGTAGAAACGCAGTACCGCCATGCCCTGGTAGTCACCGCTGTCCTGCAGATAACGATCGAGGAAGCGGAAGGCCAGGTCGCCACGCCCACGCTCCTGCAGGTCCATGGTCATGAAGCCGACATCGTTGATGGTGTCGATCCAGCGCAGACCGGGGTTGAATTCGATGGCGTCGAAGACCACCGGCTGTTCATCGATCAGGGCGACATTGCCGAGATGCAGGTCGCCGTGGCATTCGCGTA
>JBATKF010000090.1:0-1877 GCA_049669185.1 Sedimenticolaceae bacterium
GCGAACACGCCAGTTCGCTGCTCGGTTGGACCGCACCCTACGTCGAATATGCGACCGACTTGCCGGGGTTCAGCCAGGACGGCGATGCGTGGCCAGCCGCTATCCGAACCGAGAATGCGTCGGGTTAGATCGTCTACGGAAATACCGGGAGCTTTACGCATGTCTCATCGAATCGAAGCCTCCTCCCCTCGTTTGGACGATCGCACCCACGCTGACGGGCTAACAATCCGGTTGTGCTGGGGTACGCCTGGGGTGCCGGATAACGACAAGGAAAGACCATGAGCCAACATCGCATCAGCTTCACCTACCTTTCGCAGGAGGATCTCCTGGACGCCGGCTGCTTCGATATCCGCATGGCGGTGGAGACGGCGGAAAAGACCCTGCTGGCGTTCGAGGATGGCGCAATCCTGTTCCCGGAAAAGGTCGTGCAGATCTTCAGCCAGACGTCGCAGGAGCGGATCAACTGCCTGCCCGCCACGTTGTTGGCTGAGCGCGTCTGCGGCGTAAAGTGGGTATCGGTTTTTCCCAACAACCCGGTTCGGCATGACAAGCAGAATCTGTCGGCGATCTTTGTGCTGTCAGAAATAGAACAGGGCTTTCCAATCGCGGTCATGGAAGGCACGCTGGCCTCCAACATGCGCGTCGCAGCCATGGGTGGGCTCGCCGCCAGATACCTGGCCGTGGAGCGTCCCGAGGTGATCGGATTCATCGGTGCGGGCGAGCAGGCCAAGATGCACTTGATCGCGATGAAGGCGGTGCGTCCGTCGCTCAAGCAGTGCCGCGTGGCGTCCAAATTGGCAGAGGAAGAGGATCGTTTCATCGCCGAGCTGTCGCACCTGTTCCCCGATATGGAGTTCGTTGCCGCCCGTACCAATGCAAAGAAGGCGATGGACGAGGCCGATATCCTGGTCACCGCGACCAGCGCGCAGGCACCGCTGCTGCATGCCGGTTGGGTCAAACCGGGAAGTTTCTACAGTCATGTCGGTGGCTGGGAGGACGAGTACGAGGTGGCGCTGCAGAGCGACAAGATCGTGTGCGACGACTGGGAGACCGTTACCCATCGCACGCAGACGCTCAGTCGCATGTACAAAGAGGGTTTGATCGACGGGCATACCATCCACGCCGATCTGCACGAGCTGGTGTCGGGCCACAAGGTTGGGCGCGAGAACGACCGCGAGCGAATCTACTTCAACGCCGTGGGCCTCGCCTATGTGGACGTGGCCATCGGTCTGGCGATGTACAATCGAGCATTGTCCGCAGGTATCGGAACGCGGCTGGATCTACAGCAGGCGATGATCTTCGAACACGCCGATATCGCCAAGCAGATCCGTCTGTAGCCACACGGCTATCGGGCCCGGAGTGATCACGGTGTTCAAACGGCTTGATGAGCGCGATACGGACACTGTCACCGTCGATATCGAGGGTGAACCGGTGCGCGTGCCGGCGGGTGCGAGTGTCGCTGCCGCGGTCTTGTCCCATGGCCTGATTCCGACCCGCAGTACGCCGGTATCGGGTCAGCCGCGCGCACCCTTCTGCATGATGGGTGTCTGCTTCGACTGCCTAATGGAGATCGATGGCCGGCCCAACCGCCAGGCCTGCATGGTGCAGGTCGAGGAGGGCATGCGTATCCGGCGCCAGCAGGGTGTCGGTGGATGAAGACGCACTACGAACTCGCGGTGATCGGTGCCGGGCCGGCCGGACTCAGCGCGGCGGTGACGGCCGCGGCGCATGGGGTCGACACCGTTCTGCTCGACGAACAGTCGACCCCGGGCGGCCAGATCTACCGCAACATCGAGGCCATGCCGGTGCGGCGTGCCGAACATCTCGGCGACGAATACCAGCGCGGCGCCGAGCTGGTGCAGCGGATGCGTGCATCG
>JBATKF010000091.1:0-17864 GCA_049669185.1 Sedimenticolaceae bacterium
GTCTGGTGCTGGCAGGCGGGGGCACGCCGCGCGCCGCATACACGCGCCTCGCGGCCAGCAGCCAGAGCTGGAAACGCTGGTCGCTGTACTATGGCGACGAGCGCTGTCTGCCGGCCGAAGACCCAGAGCGCAACAGTCAGATGGTGACCGTGACGGGACTGGCGGCGCGGGCCGGCAAGCACTACCCGATAGCGGCCGAACTCGGTGGCAAACCGGCCGCGGCCAAGTACCGTGCGAAGATCGCGGCCGCACAACCGTTCGACATGGTGCTGCTGGGGATGGGCGAAGACGGCCATACGGCCAGCCTCTTCCCTGGTCTGGAATGGCCCGACAAGACGGTGTTTGCGGTGACAGGCGCCCCCAAACCGCCGCCAGAACGAGTCACCCTCGGGGTCGCCGCGCTGCAAAACTGCAGGTCGATGCTGGTCATGGTTACCGGCGAGAGCAAGGTTGCGGCGTTGCGGCAATGGCGTACGGGTGCCGATCTGCCGATCGCACGGGTCAGCGCCGTCGAACATGCACTCGTGCTGGTGGAGAGAAAATGCCTGGAACTCGCCGATAATCCGCCAGCTGCGCCGTCTGAATCGGCAGGACAAAATACATGATCGCCTTGGCAGCGGATATCGGCGGTACCTACAGCCGACTTGCCTGGTCCGGTAGCGGCACGACAGCGGGCGAAAACGAGCAGTCGTTCAACAATGCCGAGTTTGACGGCCTGGAGGCGGTAATCGATCGTGGCCTTAGCAAGCTCGGCAGCTCCGGTAAGCCGATCGATCGAATGGTGTTGGCGGTGCCAGGACCGGTGCATGACGACCCCATCCGGCTCACCAACATCAATTGGCAGCTGCGCCGAGACAGCCTGAAGACCCGCTTTCAGACCTCACAGCTCAAGATCGTGAACGACTTTCAGGCCGCTGCACTCGGTGCAATCAATGAACCCTTTGAGCGCCTGAAGATCCTCAATGCCGGGATCCCGCAAGAGGGCCCGGTGGTCGTGGCGGGCGCGGGAACCGGCCTGGGAATGGCCTGGCTGCCAACCAGGGACGACGAGCGCCTGCCGCAGGCCACCGAGGGGGGTCATCTGGATTTCGCCCCGAACAACGCCGCACAGCTCGCGGTATATCGGCAACTGGCCGAGCGCTATGGTCATGTATCCTACGAGCGGGTATTGAGCGGCAATGGTCTGCTCAACGGTTATCGCGACCTTGCCGGCAGCAGTGCGCAGGCCAGCAGTCCGGCCGCGGTTGTAGACGCTGCCAAACAAGGCGACCGGGTCGCGGTCGAGGCCGTGCAGCAGTTCATTGACGTCTTTGCGGCTTATGCCGGCAACCTGGCGCTGGCCTTCAACCCCACAGGGGGCATCTACTTGTGCGGTGGCCTGGCGGTACACCTCGCGGACTGGTTCGACCCGACGGCGTTCGCCCTGGCGTTCACGGCCAAGGGCCGTATGTCAGAGGTGGTAAGACGGATACCCGCGTATCTCGTCACCCGCCATGATGCCGGCCTGGCGGGGGCCAGCCGCATATTGCAAAGCTTACACAGGGCAGAGACATGAGCAGCAGCAAGGAACAGCATCACCTCTATAAGTACTACGTCGAGCCTCAGGCGGTCAGTGACATGACCCGCCGCACCCTGGTGCTCGTGCTCGCCGGCGGCGAGGGTTCACGACTGAAGAACCTGACCAAATGGCGCGCCAAACCGGCGGTACCCTTCGGCGGCAAGTACCGGATCATAGACTTCGCGCTCTCGAACTGCATCAATTCGGGGCTGCGCCGGATCGGCGTTTTGACCCAGTACAAGTCGCACTCATTGATCCGCCACCTGCAGCGCGCCTGGGGATTCATGCGACCGGAGATCGGCGAGTTTGTCGAGATAATCCCGGCCCAGCAGCGACTGCGCCCAGAGTGGTATCAGGGAACCGCCGACGCGATCTACCAGAACCTCGACATCATTTACCGACACGAACCCGACTATGTCCTGGTCCTCGGCGGCGACCATATCTACACCATGAACTACGCACACATGCTGGCCGCGCACGTCCAGGCCGGCGCAGAACTCACGGTGGGCTGCATCGAGGTTCCGCTGGACGACGCCAAGGCATTCGGCGTGATGTCGGTTGACGAGGAATACCGTATCACGCGCTTCAGCGAGAAGCCGACCGAGCCCGAGCCGGTCCCCGGCAAGTCGGGCCACGCGTTGGCATCGATGGGCATTTATATCTTCTCGATGGAATTCCTCACCAAGGCGCTGATCCACGACGCCGAGGACGAGACCTCGCAACACGATTTTGGCAAGAATATCATTCCGGCGGCGATCCAAAACGCCAAGTCGATTGCCTATCCGTATCTGGGCGTCGAGGGCGAGCCCGCTTACTGGCGCGACGTTGGCTCGCTGCACTCGTACTGGAAAGCGAATGTCGAACTCTGCGATATCGAACCAGAGCTGAATCTCTACGAACGAGACTGGCCGATCTGGACCTACCAGACGCAGAGTCCGCCGGCCAAGTTCGCGTTTGACGACGAGGGGCGCCGCGGCCAGGCGATCGATTCGCTGGTGGCCGGAGGCTGCATCATCTCGGGTGCGAAGATCAAACGCTCGGTGATATTTTTCAATACCCAGATCGAGACCGGGTCGTACGTCAAGGAGAGCGTCATCCTACCCAAGGTCCGAATCGGCAAAAACTGTCTGCTTCAGCGCTGCATCGTGGACAAGGGCACGGTGATTCCGGATGGCTTTCAGGTCGGCGTGGATCACGAAGAGGATCGCAAGCGCTTCCTCGTGACCGACGAAGGCATCGTGCTGGTTACGCCGGGTATGATGAACCAGCGTCTGCACTACGAACGAGACTGACCCATGAGCACGAAACAAGAAACTTGCGTCAATCTCGTCCTGTGCTGGCACATGCACCAACCCTGGTACCGCGAGTCTCAGCAGGGAGACTATCGCCTCCCCTGGGTCTATCTGCACGCCCTCAAGGACTACGCTGATATGGCCGCCCACCTCGAGGCCCATCCGAAGATGCGCTGCGTCGTGAACTTCACACCGGTGCTGCTCGAACAGATCGACGACTATGCGGTACAGTTCAGAGAGCATCTGAGAACCGGACAACGTTTTGCCGAGCCGCTGCTCAATCTGTTGGCGGGCGTTGATGCGATACCGCCCGATGCGGGGGCGAGGGCCGAGATCGTGCGTGCCTGCCGGCGCGCGCATGCGCCGCAGATGATCGATGTCTATCCAGGGTTCCGCGGCCTGTTCGAGATGGTGATGTCGCTGGATGGCAGCGACGTCGATGCCAGTCGCCTCACCTATATGAACGATCAGTTCTTCATCGACCTGCTGAGCTGGTATCACCTCGCCTGGCTGGGGCATTCACTGAAGCAGCTGCCGCGGGTCAAGGGGCTGTTGGAAACCGACGGCACTTTCAGCGGCGAGGCGCGGCGTGAACTGTTGGAGATCATGAGCGAGGCCTTCGATCGGCTGCTCGATCGCTATCGGATACTCGCCGACCGCGGACAGATTGAGCTGTCGATGACGCCCTATGGCCATCCTATTGTGCCGTTGCTGATCGATATCGACGCCATGCATTGTTCACTGCCCGAGGCCAAAGGACCGGAGGCCGCGACATACCCCGGCGGCCTGGAGCGTGCGCGCTGGCACATGCGCGAGGGACTGCGGGTGTTCGAGCACTACCTTGGCCGCCGGCCGAAGGGCGTATGGCTGTCGGAGGGCGGCGTCAGTGACGATTCTCTGAAATTGCTCGATGAGTTCGACATGGCGTGGAGTGCGTCCGGTGAGGGCGTATGGAACAATAGCCGCTTCCTCTCCGGGCTCGAGGCGCAGGGTGAAGAGGCAAGGCGGACACTGTTCTGCGTGAGTGCGATCAACGACTGCGAGACACGCATGTTCTTTCGCGATGACGGCCTGTCCGACATGATCGGCTTCGAATACCAGCAGTGGGACGCCCGCGATGCCGCGATCGATTTTGCCCGTCATCTCGAGAACATCGGGACCTACCTCGGTGATGAATGCGATCAGCACGTGGTCAGCGTCATCTTGGACGGCGAGAACGCCTGGGAATATTATCCTGACAATGCCTATCACTTCCTCGGCGAGCTCTACGAGCACCTTAGCAAGAGCGAGCATATTCGCACCCTGACCTTCAGTGAGGCGCTGGTGCAATGCCCCCCGCAGCCGCTGCCGGCGCTGTGTCCGGGCAGCTGGGTCTACGGCTCCTTTTCGACCTGGATCGGCGAACACGAAAAGAACCGCGCCTGGGATCTCCTGATCGCCGCGAAGCGAGTCTATGATCGCGCGGTGGACAAGAAACGGTTCAAGAAAGGTGAAAAAGCCAGGCTCGAGCGACAGCTGGCGATCTGCGAAGGCTCCGACTGGTTCTGGTGGTTCGGCGACTACAACTCAGCCGACAGCGTGAGCGATTTCGACCGATTGTATCGCGAACAGCTCAAGAATCTCTACCAGATGCTCGACGAGCCGGTGCCGGCCGAACTCGATCGCCCTATCTCGCGCGGCGGTGGCGATGCCGAGAACAGCGGCACAATGCGACGCGGTCATGGTTGACTGGCTTACCGTCCGCCGCGCGGGAATCCTGCTGCACGTCACCTCACTGCCATCGTCGCGACTGGATGATGACGCCCTGCGCTGGATCGACTTCATCGCATCGGCTGGGCTCTCGGTGTGGCAGATACTGCCTTTGGTCATACCCGACACAAACGGCTCTCCCTACCAGAGCCCGTCTGCCTTTGCGATGAACCCGGACCTGCTGCCAGCCAACGACGCGAAGGTCAATGAATCCGAGTTCGAGGAATACTGCGCGGTCGAGGCCGCCTGGCTGGAGGACTTCGCGCTGTTCGAAGTGCTCAAACAGCGCTTCCAGGATCAGACCTGGGTACACTGGCCAGAGCATTATCGGCATCGCGACGTCGCGTCGCTGCGTCGCATAGCCCTACAGGCCCGACCCGAGATGACCCGCATAAAACAGCAACAGTACCGCCTGGATCGTGCCTGGCAGCGCATTCGTCAGCATGCCCGCGATCGGGACGTTGCATTGTTCGGCGACATCCCGGTTTTTATTGCGTACGACAGTGCAGACACCTGGTCTCAGCCCCAGGACTTTCTGCTCGATGAGAATGACCAGCCGACCCATGTCACCGGCGTGCCACCCGATTATTTCTCCGAAACCGGGCAACGCTGGGGCAATCCGCACTACCGCTGGGAGCGCATGCAGCAGGAGGACTATGCGTGGTGGATCGCACGTATGGCGCGGCAATTCGAACTGTTTGACCTGGTGCGGATCGATCACTTCCGCGGCCTGGTGGCGGTGTGGATGATCGAGGCCAGTTGCGACACCGCGATCGACGGCTATTGGCAGGAGACGCCGGGCGACGCATTGTTGGGCGCGCTGCGCGCGAGATTCCCGGATCTGCCAATCGTAGCCGAGGATCTCGGCATCATCACCGAGGAGGTCAGGGCACTGCGCCGTAAGTATGGTTTCCCGGGCATGTCGGTGCTGCAGTTCGCCTTCGACCATTTCGACGACAACCCGCACAAACCGGCCAATATCACGCCCGATACCGTGGTCTATACAGGCACCCACGACAACGACACCTGCGTCGGCTGGTTCAACGGTCTGCAACCAGCGGAAAAGGACTTCGTGTTCCAGGTCCTCGGGGTAGAGCCAACTGAGGATATCGCCCTGCTGATGATTGAAACCGCAATGCACAGCCGCGCCGAACTTGCGATCGCCCCGTTGCAGGATTTTCTCGGCCTGGGCAGCGAGGCACGCATGAACACGCCCGGTGTGAGCGCGGGCAACTGGCTTTGGCAGTTTCGTTGGGACATGCTGGATGACGGACTGGCAGGGCGGATCAAGGCAACGATCGCCGACAGTGGGAGGCTTCATGGCCGCTAAGCTGCCCTATCCCCTGGCGATGCTGCAGCATGGCGAGGCGCACGATCCATTCGGCATACTCGGCAGACACCCCGATGGCGACAAGACATTGGTGCGGGCCTTTATGCCGAGCGCCGAGGAAGTTGAACTGGACGGCATCGGTCGCATGCAGCGGCTGCCACAGACCGATATCTTTGAGATCTACCTGGATGCCTCGCAGGCAGCGGCCCTGCCACGGCACTATCGACTCAACTGGCTCGAGAAAGGCGACGGTCAGAGACACTCGGTGATCTCGCCCTACAGCTTCGATCCGCTGTTGTCGGATCTCGATCTGCACCTGTTCAGCGAGGGTCGACATCACCACGCCTACCGTGTGCTCGGGGCTCACCTGATAGAGGTTGACGGAATTGTCGGCTGCCGCTTCGCGGTGTGGGCACCGGCGGTCAGGCGCGCCAGTGTGGTGGGCGATTTCAACGGCTGGAATGGCCTGCGCCATCCAATGCGCAACCGTGGCGGCTCGGGGGTCTGGGAGTTGTTCATCCCGGGTCTACATGCCGACGATCTATACAAGTTCGAATTCTCCAGTCGTACCGGGAAACGGATACTCAAGGCAGACCCCTATGGGCGAGCGATGAAGCTTCGCCCCGACACCGCGTCGCGGATTGCGGCGCCAACGGCCTTCGAATGGCAGGATCAGGAATGGCTGGCGCAGCGCGCGCAATGGCAGTGGATGCACCAGCCGATGAGCACCTACGAGGTGCATCCCGGATCCTGGCGACGCACGGCGGACGGTGGTTTCCAGAATTTCCGCGACCTGGCCGACCAGCTGGTGCCCTATGTGAGCGATCTCGGCTACACCCATATCGAGCTCTTGCCGGTGATGGAACATCCACTGGACGAATCTTGGGGTTATCAGGTCTCGGGTTATTTCGCACCCAGTGCACGTTTCGGCAGCGGCGATGATCTGCGCTATCTGATCGATCGCTGCCACAGGGCCGGTATCGGCGTCCTCCTCGACTGGGTACCGGGCCATTTTCCAAAGGATGACTTCGCCCTGGCCCGTTTTACCGGTGACCCCGTCTACGAGCATTCCGATCCCCGCCGCGGCGAACACCGCGATTGGGGCACTCTGGTATTCGACTACGGACGCCGCGAGGTAGCCAACTTCCTTCTCGCCAATGCGGTGTACTGGCTCGAGGAGTTCCATATCGACGGGCTGCGGGTCGATGCGGTCGCCTCGATGCTGTATCTCGATTACTCACGCGACGACGGCGACTGGCTGCCCAACCAGTACGGCGGTCGCGAAAACCTTGACGCCATCGAGTTCCTGCGCCACGTCAATAGTGTGCTGCATGCACGCTTTCCTGGCGCGCTGACCATTGCCGAGGAGTCTACCGCCTGGCCGATGGTGTCGCGACCGACCTGGATGGGCGGACTCGGATTCAGCATGAAGTGGAACATGGGCTGGATGAACGACACGCTGTGGTACATGCAGCGCGAGCCGGTTCATCGTCGCTATCACCATGACAAACTGACCTTCAGCCAGATGTACACCTACACCGAGAATTTCGTCCTGCCGCTATCGCATGACGAGGTGGTACATGGGAAGCGCAGCCTGCTCGACAAGATGCCGAACGACATGTGGCAGAAATTCGCGAATCTGCGCCTGCTGTATGCCTGGCAGTACGCACACCCGGGCAAGAAGTTGCTGTTCATGGGTGGTGAATTCGCACAATGGCATGAATGGCGCGCCAGCGAGGCCATCGATTGGCCGCTGCTGGAACACGCCAGCCACCGAGGCGTACATGCCCTGATACGGGATCTAAATCGGCTCTACCGTGATTTGCCCGCGCTGCATCGCCATGATTTCGAACACCAGGGGTTCGAATGGATCGACTGTCATGACGCCGACCACTCGGTCCTGAGCATGATCCGCCACGGTGAAGGCCAGGCGCTGGTCTGCCTGTTCAATTTCACCCCAGTGCCACGGGAAGGCTATCGCGTCGGCCTGCCCGGCGAGGGGACTTACCGTGAGGTACTCAATACCGATGCGGCACTCTATGGCGGCAGCAACCTGGGCAATGCGGGACGCGTCACGGCGGATGCCATGACGTGGCGCGAGCGTCCCTATTCCGCAGCGGTCAGCCTGCCGCCCTTGGGTGCGGTTTTTCTGCTGCGCGACACATGACGATGAACGTACTGTTTGCGGCCAGTGAACTGTTTCCACTTATCAAGACCGGGGGTCTCGCCGACGTCGCGCACAGCCTGCCCAACGCGCTGGCGGCGCTCGACGTCGATATGCGACTGGTGTTGCCCGCGTATCGACAGGTGCTGTCGGGGATCAGCGGATTGCGTGTGCTCGGTTGGATCAAGACCTCCACAGGGCGCGAGGTGCGCATCCTCGAGGGCAGCCACCACGAGCTCGTCATGCCGATCTGGCTGGTGGATGTGCCAGAGCTGTTCGATCGCCCAGGCGACCCGTATACGGACGCCGGCGGTAAAGACTGGCCGGACAATCCAGTGCGTTTCGCCTTGTTCAGCCAGGTCGCGGCCTCGCTTGCCATGGACGCCCTCGCGCTGGGTTGGCGCGCCGATGTGGTGCATGCCAATGACTGGCAGACCGGTCTGGTGCCGGCCTATCTGGCGACCGAGTCAGCGCCACCACGCACATTGTTCACCGTGCACAACCTCGCCTATGACTGCCAGTTCGATTTCACGGTCTTTCAGGGCCTGCAGCTGCCCAGTTACTGGTGGTCCTTGGAATACGGGGAATTCTACGGGCGTTTCTCCATGCTCAAGGCCGGGATCATATTTTGCGATCAGATCACCACCGTGAGCCCGCGCTATGCCCAGGAGATTCGCACGACAGAGCTCGGCTATGCGTACGCGGATGTTCTCGAGGCGAATGCGGGCAAGCTGGTCGGCATCCTCAACGGTATCGATGACGTCACCTGGGACCCGCGCACCGATCCACATCTCGCCGCGCGCTATCACGTCGATGGCAAGATCCGCGCCGCAAAGCGGGCCAACCGGGAGACCCTACTAAGGGCCCTGCAGGCATCCGAGGCAGCGCGTGAACAGCGTGGCCCGTTGGTCGGTTCCGTAGGACGCCTGGTCTATCAGAAGGGCACCGATCTCCTGCTCGACGCGATTCCGGCGCTGCTCGCCGACAGCGATGCCCAGTTCGTGATCATCGGCAGCGGCGAGACCAAGCTCGAGCAGCAGCTCAGCGAGCTGGCGCAGGCCTGGCCGGATCGCCTGTTCTGCCACATTGGTTATTCTGAGACCCTGGCCCACCAGCTCGAGGCGGCTTGCGACATCTTCGCGATGCCGTCACGTTATGAGCCGTGTGGACTCAACCAGATGTACAGTCTCCGCTACGGCACCCCACCGGTGGTGCGCGAAACCGGCGGCCTGGCCGACACCGTCGAAGACGCCGATCCACGCAGCCTGGCGCGCAGTGAAGCAAATGGCTTTGTGTTTCGAGAGGCCAGCAGCGCGGCCCTGGGCGAGGCCTTACGGCGTGCTTTCGCACTACATGCAAAGCCCAAGCAGTGGATGAAACTTATCAAGACAGGTATGCGTGGAGATTACGGCTGGCGCAATAGCGCGCAGGCGTACCTGCAACTGTACCGAGCCGAATGACGAGCAGGAGGTAATTCTCGTGGCGGAACAAGATACAACAGAGGCATGCGTATTACCGAATATGCCGGCCTTGCCGGCGACACCGCAGGACCTGAGCCAGGACATCCGGCGCTATCTCGAGTATCACCTCGGCCGCTTCCTCGGTTGCGATCGTTTCTATCTTTACGAATCGCTGACCTACACGATACGCGACCGCATCATGAGCGATTGGCGCAACACCTGGTGCCTGTACAAACGGGTGGGTGTGCGGCGCGCGCATTACCTGTCGCTGGAGTACCTCATTGGCCGATCGTTGGGCAATCATTTGCTAAACCTGGACTTGCACGAGCCCGTCGACAAGGCGGTCAAAGACTTCGCCATCAACCTCGAGGAGATCGAAGACACCGAGCCGGACGCGGGCCTCGGCAACGGCGGTCTAGGGCGTCTGGCGGCCTGTTTTCTCGACAGCTGCGCCACGCTCGGGCTGCCGGTTACCGGCTATGGGCTGCGCTACGAATACGGCATGTTCAAGCAACATATCGACAACGGCTATCAGGTCGAGGATCCTGACCACTGGATGCGCGATGGCCACCCATGGGAGGTCGAGCGCCCGGAGTACATGCAGGTGGTCAAGTTCGGTGGCCGAACGGAACGCTATATCGATCTGCAGCATCGGCCGCATGGCCGCTGGGTGGACACCGAAGACGTCGTTGCCGTCCCCTATGACGTCCCAGTGTCCGGCTATCGCAACAAGATCGTGAACACCCTGCGCCTCTGGTCGGCCACGTCGACCGACGCTTTCAACCTCAAGGAGTTCAACGCCGGCGACTATACCGAATCGGTAGCCAGCAAAAACGAGGCGGAAAACATCACCATGGTGTTGTACCCCAACGACGCCAGCGAGAACGGCAAGGAACTGCGCCTGCGCCAGCAGTACTTTCTGACCTCTGCCAGCCTGCAGGACGTCTTCCGTCAATGGGGCGATCAACCACTGGGGGAGTTCGCCAGATACAACGTGTTCCAACTCAACGACACACACCCCAGCATCGCAGTGGCAGAGATGATGCGCATACTGCTCGACGACCCGGACAAGCACCTCAGCTGGAACGAGGCCTGGGCCATTACCCGGCAGTGCATGGCCTACACCAATCACACGCTGTTACCCGAGGCCCTCGAACGCTGGCCGGTGCGGCTGTTCAAACAGCTGCTGCCGCGCCTGCTCGAGATCATCTACGAGATCAATGCACGTTTCCTGGCCGACGTGCGCCAGCGGTGGCCGGGAGACACCGATCGAGTGCGCCGCATGTCACTCATCGAGGAAGGGCCGGACCCGCAGATTCGGATGGCGTGGCTGGCCATCGTCGGCAGTTTCTCTGTCAACGGCGTCGCCGCGCTGCATTCCGAGCTGTTGACCCGGGGATTGTTCAAGGATTTCTACGAACTCTGGCCGGAGCGGTTCAACAACAAGACCAACGGCGTGACACCGCGCCGTTGGCTGGCGATGGCCAACCCAGAACTGGCCGAGCTGCTGAGCGAACAGCTCGGCGACGGCTGGCAAGCCGATCTTAGCCGGCTGTCGGCACTGCGCCCGTTCGCGGATAACGGCGATGCGGCCTTCGTCGAACGCTGGCAACGGATTCGTCGGCATAACAAGCAGCGTCTCGCCGACATGGTGAAAAAAGAGACCGGCGTGACCTTCGACCCCTCGGCGCTGTTCGACGTCCAGGTCAAACGCATCCATGAATACAAGCGCCAGTTGCTCAACGTCTTGCATGTCGTTCATCTCTACGACCGCATCCGCCGCGGTGACGACGGCGACTGGGTGAACCGCTGTGTGCTGATCGGTGGCAAGGCGGCCCCGGGGTACCAGCGCGCGAAAGAGATCATAAAGCTCGTCAACAATGTCGCCGGGGTGGTCAACAACGACCCGGCGGTCGGCGACCGTCTCAAGGTGGTATTTCTACCCAATTACGATGTGACCAAGATGATGATTATCTGTCCGGCCGCAGACCTCTCGGAGCAGATATCCACCGCCGGCAAGGAGGCCTCGGGCACCGGCAACATGAAGTTCATGATGAACGGCGCAATCACCATCGGTACCTACGACGGCGCCAATATCGAGATCCTGGACGCCGTCGGCGAGGAGAATTTCTTCCTGTTCGGGCTCAGGGCCGACGAGGTCGCCGCGCTGCGCGGCAACTACCAACCGCAGCAGTACATCGACGCCGACGCGGACCTCGCACATGTCCTCGCGCTCCTGGAGAGCGATCACTTCAGCGGCATCGAGCCGGGGCTCTTCCGCCCAATCATCGACGGTATCAAGAGTCCTCACGACCCCTGGCTGACGCTGGCCGATTTTCGCAGCTACGTGGACGCTCAAAGACGCGCAGAGCGTGCATGGCGGGATCAAGAGGCGTGGGCCCGCATGAGTATTCACAACTGCGCGTCCAGTGGCGGTTTCTCCACCGACCGAACGATCGGTGAATACAACAGGGACATCTGGCGCCTCGAGCCGTTGATGACGCCGGCATGATCAAGGACCCGCCGGGAACAATCGACGCCGCATGGGTCACTGGGCCGACCGCGGTTAGTTGCACCGGCGGTCGCTGGTCTTCGCGATTAGCCTGCTTATCTCACCGTTTTTCGTAACGAGGGCGCCGAGACGCCGCCATGGCGGGGTGCACGCAGTGGAAGGCGGTAAGGCGTAGTCGACACGACGTCGAATCGCCTGCAACGAGTACGCCCCGTCAGGGCGAGGGTATCGGGGGCCGCAGCAAGAAATCGGTGAGATATGCAGGCTAGTGCACGCCCTTGCCATTAGGGCATGCCCTAAGCAAAATGCCGGCCTCTCGGAGGGTACCGGTCATGCAGACCCATCAGCGCGAATTTCTCGAACTTGCCCTACAGCTCGGTGTGCTCCGCTTCGGCGAATTCACCCTCAAATCAGGCAGGGTCAGCCCCTACTTCTTCAACACCGGTCTGTTCGATAGCGGTGCTGCCCTGGCAAAGCTCGGGCGATTCTACGCACGGACCATCGTCGACTCCGGAATTGATTTCGACGTGCTCTACGGCCCCGCCTACAAGGGCATTCCGCTGGCGGCGGTAACTGCAGCCGCGCTCTACGATCAACACGGGCTCGACGTACCCTATGCGTTCAATCGCAAAGAGGCGAAGGATCACGGCGAGGGTGGCAACATTGTCGGTCATCCGCTGAGCGGCAGCATTTTGATCATCGACGACGTCATCACTGCAGGCACCGCGATTCGGGAATCCATGGAGATCATCGCCGCAGAGGGCGCCACCGCGGCCGGGGTCGTGATTGCCCTCGACCGCGAGGAGCGAGGTCAGGGCGAACGTTCGGCGATACAGGAGATCGAGGCCGATTATCTTCTGCCGGTAGCGCCGATCGTGCGTCTGGCCGATCTGGTCGATTTCATCGCACAGCGCAGCGATGTGGCCGCCGGATATCTGGACAAAATCGAGGCCTACCGACGTGAATACGGAGTTTGAGCGTCCGCTGCAATTACCCCAGGACCAACTTGAAACCCACCAGCAAGGTGACGGTCTCGAACGCGCGTTTAATCCAGACGTTTCCTTTCAGAATCGCCAGGTGGGCGCCCGCGTAACCACCGAGCAGCGAGCCGAGCAGCAATGCCGGCAACCAGTCCCACTTGACGTCGCCGAGGATGCCTAGCGCAATCGCGCCTGTGCCATTCCAGAACATGCCGACCAACACCAGGGTATAGGCCACTGCTTGCCGATAATCCGCACCGAACCAACGCACCAACCACAGGGTGACGAACAGACCGGTCCCCGACGTCAGCGAGCCGTTCAGTACACCGATCGTGAACAGCCCCAGGCCACCGATCCACAACCCCCGCCCGTGCCGGTTGCGCGGCTCCTCGGACAGACCCATCTGACCCTGGAACAACGAGTAGACGCCGAGCCCCAGGGTCAGTATCCCCAAGGCGACCTCCGCATAGCGCCCGGGAACTTGCAGGATGATGCTGGCACCCAATAGGACACCCGGCAGGCCGGTCGCGAGGATGAACAGTACAAAACGACGACGCAGTCCACGCTCCCGCAAGTGGCGCAGCGTAGCGCCGAGTCCGAGCGCGACAGAGGCAATCTTATGGGTGGCCAGGGCGACGCCAAACGGTAGACCGAGAAATATCAGCGCCGGCAGCTGCAGCAGCCCCGCGCCGCCCCCCGCGAACGCAGAAAATAGGTTCGCGAACAGGGCGACCAAAAAAAGTATGAAATGTTCCACAACTTGGCCGCTAACAGGGAGCGAGGAAATATTATAATGGCGGGTGTAGCGTCCGCCGATTATGAGTAGCTATGAAATCAATGATCCGTTTCGTTATCGCCGCCGGCCTCGCCACCGTCGTGATATCCGCGCCCGCATCCGCGGGCAACATAAAGAAATGGGTGGATGAGAACGGCGTTACCCACTACGGCACCGCCGTACCACCGCAGTACAAGGACAAGGCCCATACCGAGCTCAACCAGCGCGGGATTGCGATCAAACGCTACGAACGCGCCAAGACCGACGAGGAAATCCAGCGTGAGAAGGCGCTGGAGGCACTGCGCGCCGAGCAACGCAAATTATTGTTGGAACAGCAGGAGCGTGACCGGATTCTGTTGAGCCTATACCGCAACGAAGACGACCTGGTCATGGCACGCGATGGCAAGATCACCCAGCTGGATGCGCAGATCAAGCTCAAACACGGGGACATACGCCGTCTCAAGAACCGGCTGTCGGAATTCCAGGCGGACGCCGCAGCGACGGAACGAAGCGGCAAACAGATCAGCGAGCGTCAGAAGGCCAATCTGGAAAGCACCCAGCGTTCGATCGAAAAATCATACGCCATGATCCTTGCCAAGGAAGACGAAAAACGCGCCACCATCGAGAGCTATGACTACGATCTGACCCGCTTCCGTCAACTGCGGCAAGGAGGCGCCCGCGCGGCCAACGCCGATGTCATTGCCAAGTCGGACATCCCCGATCTCGTGGAGACCGCAGTGCGCTGCACCGGAGCCGACTGCAATCGCCTATGGACAATCGCTCAGAAGTACGCGCGCGAACATGCAACGACACCGATCGATCTGGCCGCCGACCGAATCCTGGTAACCGCGCCGCCGCGCGACATCCGGGATATCAGCATTACGGTATCCCGCCTCGAGGACAACAGTGTCGGCGGGGAACGCATTTTCCTCGACGTCCAGTGCGCGAATTTCACCGAGGCCCGCGAGTACTGCCGCGGATCGGAAGTCTCGGAGATCCGTAATAGCTTCCGTCTTGCACTCGAGCCCTAGCCTGCAAATCTCACCGATTTACTGCTGCGGCCGATCGCAAGCGCTGCGAAGCGATCAGGACGCATCGAAAAGGCCGTGTTTCAAAACAGGCCAATCGGCATCCCAGGCTGACAAGGAACTCTGGGCAAAACGCGAACGCAGGAACTGCTGCATACGGCCCTCGACAAACGCGGTCAACAGTGCGGCCGCGTCCTCGGGGCTGCAGCGCAGATGCACATCCTGGCGCAATTGTGCCTCACGAAGTATCTGCCGCAACTGCAGATCGATACGTTCGAAAAACTGCTGTACGCGTTCGTGAAGCCGCTCGCGTTCGCCGATCAGCGCACCCCCCAGCAGCACGCGGGTGATCCCGGGATTCCGATCGGCGAACCCGAGCAGCAGATAGATCACCTTGGCGACGCGAGCCTGGGTATTCTTCTCCTCGCTGAGGATCTGATTGATCCGCGCAAACACGTTTTCTTCGGCGAATCCGATCAATCCCTCAAACATGCGCGCCTTACTCGGAAAATGCCGATATAGCGCAGCCTCGGACACACCCACTGCGCGCGCCAGCGCGGCAGTCGTGATGCGATCACCCGGATGCTGCTCCAGCTCACTGGCCAGGGCCTCGAGGATCGCTTGTTTACGGGACGGGCGCGGCATGGGTTCGAACTATCTGCGCCGGATAAGGGTGCCGATACCTTCGTCAGTGAACAGCTCGACCAGTACCGCATGCACCACGCGCCCATCGATGATGTGGGCCGAATTCACCCCCGCCTTCACCGCATCCACGGCACAGCCGATCTTAGGCAACATCCCGCCTGAAATCGTGCCATCGGCGATCAGGGCATCGACCTTGTCCAGGGTCAGGCCGGTCAAGAGCTTCCCCTGCTTATCCAGCAGCCCCGTCGTATTGGTCAGCAGGATGAGCTTTTCTGCTTTCAGCACCTCGGCCATCCTGCCTGCTACCAGATCGGCGTTAATGTTGTAAGAACGACCGTCATCGCCGACGCCGATTGGCGCCACCACTGGGATAAAATTGCCGTGCACCAACATATCGACCACGGAAGCATCGATACTTTCCACCTCGCCGACGTGCCCCATGTCGATGATTTCAGGCGCCTGGGCCTCCGGGCTGGCTCGCGTCAGGTTCAGTTTTCGGGCGCGGATCAGGTCACCGTCCTTGCCGGTCAGACCAACAGCAGATCCGCCGTGGCGGTTGATCAGGTTGACGATCTCCTTGTTGACCAACCCGCCGAGCACCATCTCCACTACATCCATAGTCTCGGCGTCGGTCACACGCATGCCCTGCACGAACTCCGATTGTTTGCCGAGGCGCTTCAGCAGATCACCGATCTGCGGTCCGCCACCGTGCACGATCACCGGATTTATCCCGACCAGCTTCATCAGGACGACGTCGCGCGCGAAGCCGGCCTTCAGTGCCTCGTCGACCATGGCATTGCCACCGTATTTGATCACGATAGTCTTGCCGCCGAATCGCTGGATGTACGGCAGCGCCTCGGAAAGGACGTGGGCCACATTGCCCGCCTCTTGTGCCGTCAAACTCATAGTTGTTCCGATGGTCCTTTTTGCTAATGGCGTGCGCCGGACTCAGAGTTTAACCTGATTGTTGAAACATATAGTTCGACCTGCATTTGGCGCGAAGGTGGATCGAAGCAGCCGGGTTTGCTGCATTATTCGCAGCGGCTGATCTTGCTCGACCGGAAATCTCTGGACGTCACGGAATAGGCGTGAACATGGGGCGGTCGCCGTTGGCCCGGGGGAAATAGCACCTGGACATCGGTTGTTGATGATCGCGGAGTTCAGAAAGGCGCATGCATATCCGGCGCCACGCGGCGCAACAAATCGCGGAAACGCGCTTTGATCTCTTCCAGCGCGCCCTCATCGTCCGCCTCGAAGCGGAAGGTCAACGACGGCGTGGTGTTCGAGGGTCGAATCAGGCCCCATCCGTTGGCGAACTCCACGCGCAGGCCATCAAGCTCGACCAGGCGCGCGTCGTCGAACACCTTGTGCGCATCCAGCGCGCGCATCAGTTCGCGGCTCTGGCCTTCCTCGAGTAACAACTGGTACTCCGGGGTCGCCGGACTGGAGGGCAACTCGGCAAACAACTCGCTCGCCGAACGTGCCTCGAGCGCTACGATCTCCATCACGCGTGCGGCCGCATAGACGGCGTCATCGAATCCGAACCAGCGTTCCTTGATGAACAAGTGGCCCGAGAATTCACCGCCCAGCAGCGCGCCGGTCTCCAACATCTTCGCCCGCATGCGCGAGTGCCCGGATTTCCACATCATGGGGCGTCCGCCATGACCGAGGATGAAGCTCGCCAGATGCCGCGAGGACTTCACGTCGTACAGAATATCCACCCCGGGATGACGACCAAGGATGTCTCCGGCGAGCAGCATCAAGATGCTGTCCGGCCACAGCAGGTTGCCGGCGTTATCCACCAGACCCAGGCGGTCGCCATCGCCGTCGAAGGCGACACCGAGATCGGCCTCCTGCGCCTGCACCTCGAGCATCAGCGCCGCCAGATTGTCCGCCTGACCGGGGTCAGGGTGATGATTGGGGAAGTTCCCGTCCGGCTCACAGAACAAAGGCACGACCTCGCACCCCAAACCCTCGAACGTAGCAATCGCCAGATCACCTGCAACACCGTTGCCCGCGTCGACGACCACCTTCAAAGGTCGCGCCAGCTGCACCTCTTGCACTACCGCATTCACATAGTCAGCGATCAAATCGACACTATCGACGATGCCGTTGCCACGGGTGAACACACCGCCGAGCAGACGCTGCCGCAAGGCCAGCAGGTCGTCTCCGTCCAACACGCGATCACCGACGACGATCTTGAAGCCGTTGTAATTCGACGGGTTGTGGCTTCCGGTCACCATCACGCCGGCCTGGACCTGCTGCGTGTGGATGGCGAAATACAGGAGCGGCGTCGGCGCCTGACCGATGTCCAACACATCGCAGCCGCCGGCATTCAGCCCGCGAATCAGCGCGCTGGTCAGTTGCGGGC
>JBATKF010000092.1:0-18729 GCA_049669185.1 Sedimenticolaceae bacterium
CGTCGCCCACCGCGCGGTCATTTCATGCTGCCGCCTCCAATGCCTCGGCTCGACGGCTGATCTCTCGCGTCAGGCCCTTGAAGATGACGAGATGCGCGGGCTCCAGCGAAAACCAGTAGGCGAGTCCGACGACACCGGCGGGATGCCAGTAGGCGGTGGCGGTAATCTTTGTCTGCGCGTCCGACAGCGGATCGATCTCGAATTCCAGAACGCCGGCACCCGGGGCGCGCATGCCGAAGGCCATGGTCAGGCGGCGCTCGGGCTCTATCCCGATGACTTCCCAGGAGTCGACTTTGTCACCGACCCGCAGGTCCTGTGGGTCCCGGCGGCCGCGCTTCAGACCATGGCCGCCCACCAACCAATCGAGAATCTCCCGCAGGGTCCAGAGCGAATTCAGATAGTAATAACGGTTATCGCCACCGATCGCCGAGACGATCTTCCATAGCGACGCCGGTGAGGCCGTCGAAATCGCGCTGCCGGAGGCACGTTTGGCGTAATAGGCGTAATCGCTGCGGCCTTTTCGCATGGCAAAAGCCCCCTCGACCCAGCGGGCCTCGACATGACTATGGCGCTCGGCCTCGAAGGCGGCCTGCACGCTCTCGCGGAAGTTCAGAAGACGCTGCGGAACCAGCCGTTCCAGCGCCTCGGTGTCCGCCGAGAAATCGTGCTTGAGTCCGCCGATCAGGGCCTGCGCGATATTGGTTGGCACCGAGGTGATGAATCTTAACCAGTAGGAAGACAACTTTGGTGACAATACCGACACCGGCACGATCAGCGGACGGCGTTTTCCGGCGACATCGGCCAGAACCCGCATCATCTCCTCGTAGGTCAGCGTCTCGGGGCCTGCGGCATCGAATATTTCGCCCGCCGCCTGCGCGATCTCGGGCAGGCGAACGAGGTATTCGAGCAGGTTGTCGAGCGCGATCGGCGGCGATTTGGCCCTTACCCACCGCGGCGTGATCATGACCGGAAGGTGATAGACGAGGTCGCGCATTACCTCGAAGGCCGCGGAGCCGGGGCCGACGATGATCCCGGCGCGCAGCTCAGTGACGGGAACGCTGCCCTGGCGCAGCACGGTACCGGTATCGCGCCGCGACCGGATGTGTTCGGAGTCGGCGTCATCCGGCACCAGCCCGCCCAGATAGACAATGCGCCTGATGCCGGCGTCTTCGGCCGCGGCCGCAAAGTTGGCCGCGGCCTTTAGATCGAGTTGGCCGAAGTCCCTGCCCGCGGCCATCGAGTGGACCAGATAGTAGGCCGTATCGACGTCGTCGAGGGCGGCCGCCAGCGTATCGGGCTCGAGCGCATCGGCGGCACATATCTCCGCACCGCGCCACTGGCGTGCCTCCAGCACCGCGCTGTTGCGGGACGCGGCGCGCACCACGATGCCTTCGGATAGCAGTCGCGGGACCAGGTTGGAGCCAATGTAGCCACTGGCGCCGAATACCAGGCGGCGGCCGGCCGTTGGCGGTATCTTAGTAGACATCTGCGCATGTTAGCGCTTTGGCGGTCCCTCGGCTCGCATCCGCCGGGGCGCAAGTCTTCAGCGGAGTACCATCGGTCCCTGACAGCGTTACCAGACCCCGAATCGAATCGACGGTTGATGTGATGGCCGGCTAGAGGTCAATATCGGTCCCGGAAAAAGGTTCTCAAAACCGCCCAGAAAATAATACTCAAGAATGGACCTCCAAGACCGGCTTGCACGGCTCAAGAAGAGCATCGAGACCACCATCAATGGTCTTGCGCAGATACAGGCCGGTCTCACTTCGGTTCGAAAAGAGCTCGATGAGTTACGCCAGGGCGAAGGGCCGTCATCCGAGGAGAAGCGCCAACAGACCCTGGCCCAGATCACCTGGGTCCTGATCGCCAGGTTGGGAGATCTGGAAGAACTCACGGCGTCGGTGGCCCACGCCGCTGATGATCTTCGAGCCTGTCTACAGGCCCTCGAACCCGGCCGCGTCGACACTGCGGAACCTCAGCCGGCCGATCTGGCCGTTGTGAAAGAGCGATTGGAAGGGCTCCGATCGGAACTCGAGGACTTGCGCACCGCGGGCGACCTGCGCGATACGGGTTGGGAGCAGAAACTCGATGCGCTTCACCGGCGCCTCGAGGGGGTGGAAGCGAGGCTGCGGCAGCTATCTGAGGGGCAGGAGACCCTCGAGTTGCAGACGGCCCTGCTGAGCAGAGAGGCCGAACAGGATGACAGCCGGCCGCTCATGTCGGCGTCGGGACCCCCAAACGCCGTCGAGGGGGCGCAATCGCCCCAGCAGCTTCAGTCCATGCAGCGTAGACTGGCGACGCTGATCGAACAGGCGGAGCGCCTGATGGCGAGGGAAGCACCGTCGGCGGGGCGGGGCGGTTTGCCCAAGCAGCTCTTGGAGCTGCAGGCCTCGCGTGCGGCCGACCAGAGACTCGTCGAGCAGATCCGCATGCGCGCGGAGGTGCTGGAGGCGGCCGCAAGGGAGAGTGCGCGGCGGACCGAGGCCCTCGAGGGCCGTTTCCAGGCATTAAAGGGCAGCAGCGAACGCCTCGATCAAGCGGTGTCCCGTCTGCGTGATGAGATCCCAGCGGAGGGCGCTCCACCATCGGCGATCGACGATCGACTGGCGCGACAGCAGACCCTCGCGAATGACGTTGCCGGCCTGAAGACCGCAGGCGGTAATCTGAACGATCGCGTGGCCAGGCTGGAGGAGCGCCGTCAGACGCTGCAGGAGACGATAGATGACCTGAGCGTGCGACAGGCACGCCAGGACAACGAGACCCGTAACCTGCAGAAGCGGCTGGGACAACGTTCCATCCTGGGCATGATCGTACTGCTGGTGGCCCTTGCCGGCCTAGGCCTTGTGCTGTTGAGCGAGCCTGTGCCCGTCGAGCCGGCCAAGCTGGCGGTGCAGTCCGAGATCGCACCGCACGGTGCGGATCGACCCACAATCGCAGAACTCGCCGAGGATATCGCCCAGTTACGCGAGGAGATGACGCGGCTCGGCGATTCGCTGGCCCTGGTCGCTAGGTCCGTCGACGAGATTATCGCATCCCCGGCGCCGGAGCTCTCGCGCCGGCTCGAGGTGCTGACGGAGATCGTGGAAAGGCTTACGGCGGCGAACGTGGAACAGGCGCAGGCGCGGGTCGAGACCCACACCGTGCAGACGCAGCTGCAGGCCGAGCTGGCCGCGATCACGGCCGAGATCGAGGCCCTGGGCGACCTGCGTACCCAGACCTCGGCCGTCGCGGGAATGCCGCAATTATCCGGGCAGGTGGACGGGCTGACAGAGGCGGTCGCAAGGCTGATGCGCGAGAGCGTCCAGCTGCAGCAGGAGAGCAGCCGTCTGCAGGCCGGGCAGGCACAGCTGCGCAGAGAGCTGTCCAGGATCGCCGCCGAGATCAAGACCCTTTCCGATGACGCGCCGAGGCCGCCGATAAAGACGGTCGCTGCTAGCGCCCCAGGCCCGGCTGCCTCCCCAGTACCAGAACGATCTCCACCGTCTGCACCGCGAGCTGCGCCGCTCTCAGTGCCCGCGGCATCTCCATCAGCTGCATCGACTCCAGCCCCGACACCCGCTTCCGGGCTGAGCGAACAGTGGGCACAGGCGCGCGCGCAAGGCCGCTACACGCTGCAGCTGGTGGGTGTTCACGAGCGGCGACACATGGCCTGGTTCCTCGGGCAGCATCGCATCGGGGGCGACAATGCGATCCACTATAGCGAGCGCGGCGGACGCCCATGGTTGGTGCTGCTCCACGGCATCTATCGAACCCACGGACAGGCCCTGGCGGCGGCCAGGGGCCTGCCTGCCGACCTAGCGGCGCAGAGACCCTGGGCGCGACGGATCCCTGCGGCCGGGCGCCTGGAGCCGCTCTAGCCTGCTTATCTCACCGTAATTCAGCGCGCGGGCCAGGCGCCGCTAGACCTGCGGGCAGCATCATTCGCTCCGCCAGGTCGAAGAGGCCCTGCACCAGCAGGGCGAGCACGGCCGCGGGTACTGCGCCCTGAAGGATCAGGGCGGTATCGTCCAGTCGAATGCCCGTCAGGATCGGCTGACCGAAACCGCCCGCGCCGATTAACGCGCCGAGCGTGGCGGTACCCACGTTGATGACTGCCGACGTCTTGATCCCCGCGAGGATCGATCGCGAGGCGATCGGCAGATCGATTCGGCGCAGCCGCGCGGCGGGTGGTAGACCGAGTGCCTCGGCGGATTCACGGATCGACGGCGGTATATCAGAGAGGCCTGCGTGGGTATTGCGGATGATGGGGAGCAGGGAATACAGAAACAGTGCAACGATCGCGGGCGGGCCGCCGATGCCCAGCAGCGGGATCATGAACACCAGCAGCGCCAGCGAGGGAATGGTCTGCAGGATACCGGCGGCGGCCAGGATGATCTGTCCGAGGCGCGGGCGAGCCCATGCCAGTATCCCCAGCGGTATGCTGATCAGGATCGCTGCCGCGAGCGAGATCCCGACCAGGGTAAGGTGCTCGTGGGTATGCCGCCAGAGTCGGGCCATCACGCCTTCGGCGCTGGCCGCAGAGCGGATCCCCAGGTCGTCCAAGAGAAACTCAGCCGCGACCTCGGGCTCGGCTATCCTGTCCAACTTGACCCGGGCATTCATTGCGGACATTCGGTCGGCAGAGATCCGGCCTACCGCGCGAGACAATGCGGCAACTGCCTCCGGTGCCCGTTCCGCCAGATCTGCACGGTACAGCAGCATGGCCCGGTATTCGGGGAAGAAACCTGCATCGTCCTGCAACACGCGCAGGCCGTAATAGGGGATCTCGGCGTCGGTGCTATAGAGATCGGTGAGCTGGATCTGTCCCGCGATCAGGGCGCGATAGGCCAGATCGTGATCCATCCCACGCACCTGACGCTGCGCCAGGCGATAGTGCTGCTGCAGGCCAGGCCAGCCATCCTCCCGATCCATAAACTCGTTGGAGAAGCCGAATGCGAGGGTAGGGTGCTCGCGCAGGTCGGATATCCGGGCGATGCCCAGCGCATGAGCGGTCTCTGCAATCATCCCGAGGGCGTAGGTATTGTTGAAGCCGAGTGCTGGTGTCATGCGCACGCCGAATCGAGCGAGCGCCGCCGCCAGGTCCTGGGTGTCGGTGCCTGACTCGTCCGCCAGGATCTCGTTGCGCAAAGTTCCACTGTATTCCGCATAGACGTCGATCTCACCCGAGATCAATGCGCCCCAGAGGACCCGGGTGCCGCCAAGTTCCCGGCGATGTATCGCCTCGATCCCGCTGGCCTGGATCAGTTGCGCTGCGATATCGCCGAGGACCACCGATTCGGTGAACTTCTTGGAGCCGACCACGACGGTCTCGGCGTATACCGGGAGGCCAAGTAGGGTGAGCCAGATGATCGCGTGCAGGAAGGTCTTCACTGTCCACCTTCCGTGAGCCGTACCTGGCGCTGCGCGCGCAGGAATTGCTCAACAAATGCGTTCGCGGGTTGCTCGATAAGATCCCGGGGGGCGCCCTTCTGCACGACAGTGCCCTGACGCATCAGGATGATCTCATGCGCGAAGAACACGGCCTCTGCGATGTCGTGGGTCACCAGCACCACCGTCTTGCCCAGAGTGTCGAAGATAACGCGGAGTTCCTCCTGCAGGTCATAGCGAATCATGGGATCGAGCGCGGCGAGCGGCTCGTCGAGCAGCAGGACCTCGGGGTCGGGCATCAGCGCGCGCATCAAGGCGACTCGCTGTCGTTGCCCGCCGGAGAGCTGGCTCGGATAACGTGAGAGAAGTTCGGTGTCGAGATGTACCAGGCGCGCGAGTTCCTCTACGCGCTCGTCGGTAAGTTCGGGGGGGCGTTTGAGGTAATCGGCGAGCAGCGTCACGTTCTGCCTCGCGGTGAGATGGGGAAACAGGCCACCTTCCTGAATGACATAACCCAGACGACGCCGCACCGCGATTAAATTTTTGGGGGTCAGGCGCTCTCCATCGAATCGGACTTCGCCATCATCTGGCCAGCTAAGCCCCAGCATGAGTCGCAGCAGCGTGGTCTTGCCGCAACCGCTCGGCCCGATGAGTGCCGTCGTCCGACCCGCTGCGATGCAAAGCGACGTGGGCTCCAGTGCGACCGTCGAGTCAAAGCGCTTAGAGACGTTCGTCAGGACAAGCATGGACGACCAGTGTAACGCCCCGCCCCGAGTCGCGATAATCGATCACCTTACAGTGGGTAACTACGCGAGAGCCGTAACGCACCGGATAGCGCCGGACAGTCGGCGCCAATCACTCGTCATCGTGGGAATAGCCCCGAATGATGTAGCCGCCGGATTTCTCGTCGTGCTCGAGTTCCAACAGCTCGCGGTCCTGCGCCTCCTCGAGCAGCTGGCTGAAGGTACGGAAACCGTGGTAAGTCTCGCTGAAGCCGGGTTGGCGGCGCTTCAGGGCCTGCTTGACCATCGAGCCCCATACCTTTTCCTCTTCGCCGCGCTCCTCGAACAGGTCTTCGACGGTCTCCATTACCAGATCGATCGCCCCCTGCCGCTTGTGCTCCTCTTCAGCACTCTCGGGCGCGGCCTTTTTGCTGGCGGCCTTCTTGGCATTGGCCTTCTTTGCTGAACTCTTGCGCCGCGTCCGTCGCGGTTTCTCACTGTCGCGCACCAGATCGTCGTAATAGATGAACTCGTCGCAGCTCGCCATCAGCAGATCCGACGTGGATTGCTTCACGCCGACACCGATGACCAGTTTATTGTTCTCGCGCAGCTTGCTGACCAAGGGTGAGAAGTCGGAGTCGCCGCTTATGATGACAAAGGTGTCCACATGCGATTTTGTGTAGCAGAGATCGAGGGCGTCGACGACCATGCGGATATCTGCCGAGTTCTTGCCCGACTGGCGCACATGTGGAATCTCTATCAGCTCGAATGCGGCTTCATGCATGGCGGCCTTGAACTTCTTGTAACGCTCCCAGTCGCAATAGGCCTTTTTGACGACGATATTGCCCTTGAGCAGGATGCGTTCCAGGACCTTCTTGATATCGAACGCGGCATATCTCGCATCTTCGACGCCCAGCGCCACGTTTTCGAAATCGCAGAACACCGCCATGTTTTGGGTCGTGGGTTTGTCCGTCATAACCTTCTCGTTGTTGCTGTTGGGGACGTCGTCTTGATCGTGCCACCGACTTCCGAATAGTGGGCAGGGAATCAGAGATCGCGGTAGCTTACAGGATTGGGCGGGTTTCGGCGGATCCCGCCTTTAGCGGCGATGGTAGGGCCGCTAAAGGCAATGCGTTGTGGGGGGCGGAGTCGGTATTCGATTGCACTGCGATGCATCGGTGGAGGATCAGGGGCCCCCCAGGAAATCTTCGGCCAAGGCATCTTCGCCATGCCGGTCAATCAGGTTCTTGAGCTCCGCGATCACTGTCTGCGACTCGTCGTCATCGATCTCGCCCTGCCCGATCAGGCTGGCCAGGAGACCGCGTTCGGCGGCCTCGAAGAGACCACCGAGGCTGGATATGCCGTCTTCGTCCAGGCCGGCCTCGATCAGGCGCTGCAGCGGCTCGCTCGCCCAGGGTCGGAGGAAACGGACCGCCAGCGCGTCCTCGCCGTACTCTTCGATCAAGGCATCAATCTCAACACCGACGGCCTGCCATTCATCGGAAGAGAAACGGTTCAGTGGGATAGTGACTGTCTTTACCTCGGCCAGCACGGCCTCGCGCACACTGGCGAGCGTTGCCGGCTGCGCCAGCGTGTCATCATCCAGTACGCCAGCGATAACCGCAGACAGTTCGTCGGAGGTATTTTCGAACACGTCTTCAGGGATGAACATGGCGCCTCCACCTCGTACAAAAAAACGGCATTCCGTGCCCGGCAATCACAATAACGCAGCGCTCTGCAACTGACATACGATTGCGCCGAGCGCTTGCCGGCGCGCATCTCTGCACCGCCAAGCAATTATAGCGCGGTGCGTCCCGTTCAGAGATGCCTGTGTGCCGCCCAGGAGTTTAGGTCGACCGCGCGCCGCGGCCTCGCCGCACGCCGGTCGTTCGAGTCGGTCCGCAGGCTTTCCCGCCGGTCGCGTCCCGATCGACGGTCGATCACCGAACGACGCTCGGGCAGACCGATATAGCCACATTCACAGACAAGCGCATCGCAGCCCTGCACCGGCAGACGAGGCGCGGATTCGAATGAGAACTCGCGACCGGCCAGCTGCGAGGAGGCCGCGCAGTGCGATCCAATGTGCACGCCGCGGAATCTTCCGGCCTCCTGCAGCCTCTCGAGCTGGGCCTGTGGCGTCAGACGGACAGGCTGCGACGGCAGGCGTGGGGTAATCCGCCGATGCCGCCGTGCGCCAGCAAGGAACAGCAAACCCATCGCCAACAACAGTACACCTAACGCCAACAGCACATAGGTCATGGGGCCTCCGGCAGTGGTTGCGCCAAACCCAGAGAAGAAAAAGATTCTTGTTTGAGTTACGGGCTCGGCGCAAGCACAGCAAGACAGGCACCAGTCCGGCATTGGCGTTGGGAACAGCAGGAAGTATGGCGCAATGCGGGCGGTTGGCCAGAATTAAAAGGCCCACAGCCCGCGACATCGATTATGGCGTTTCTCAGACACCGCCGCTGTGGACGACCTCGTAGTAGAGCTTTTCGAGTTCGGCCTTGTGTTGCGTCTCTTCATCTGCCAGGAATCGAAACAGGTCCCGGATCGGACCCGGTTCCGTGGTCTCGGAGAGCTCGCGGTATTGCGCCATCGCGGCATGCTCGCGCCCTAAGGCATACTGCAGCACGGCCTGATCGTCTGGGCTATCGCCGAGGTCGGGCAGGTGGATACCATCGGAGAATTTGTGGTCGGCGGCTGGCCTGGCGATGCGCGCCGCGATCTGGTCGCCGAGATCGTCACGCGCTATCAGATCGTTCAAGAGGTCGAAGTGGCGTTGTTCCTCTGCAGCCAGTTCATCGACGAGCCAGCGTATTCGTTTGCTCACCTTTGGCGCGAGGTCGCGATAGAAGTCCCGTGCCGTCTGTTCGAAGGTGGTGGCGGTCTCCAGGATCTCCGCCAATGTGGTGCTGTTGCGCAGTCGATCACGACTGCTGACGTGCCCTTCCGCGTGTTTACTCATCTGCTGTCTTCCTGCCTGACACCCATGGTCAGGTACTCGTCGATACTGCGTGCTGTGCGGTGCCCGTCGGCGACCGCATGTACGACATCCGGACCATGCACCATATCGCCACCGGCCCATAGCCAGGGCTCAGAGGTGCGACCGTCACTGTCCACCTGCAGCCGTCCCCGGCTCCAAGCCAGGGCCTCGGTGAGTTCCTCCCCCAACAGATCGGTGTCGGTGATCTGGCCGATCGCCTCGATGATCACCTCACCCTGATGGATCTGTCGGTCTGATTCGTCGTACTTGGGTGCAAAACGCTGCTGGTCGTCGAAGATAGAGACTACCTTAAACGTGCTCAGGCCGACGAGTCTGCCGTCCTCGACAATACAGGCCTGTGGACCCCGGCTATCCAGGATCGTGATGCCTTCCTCGCCCGATTCCACGACCTCTTCGGTATCGGCGAGGAAGTGGTCGAAGTCCTCCAGCGCACTGACGGTGATCCGCACCTCGCCATGGACCTGTTTCTGCAGCCGGGCCAGGCTGCGCGCCGTGTCCATGGCCACATTGCCGCCGCCGATTACCACTGCGCTGCGCGGCACCTCGAAGGCCTTGCCGTCGGTGAACCAGCGCAGCACATCCACAGCCTTGTACACGCGCGGATGATCGGCGCCGGGGATGCGGGTTGAACGGCCGAGCTGCAGCCCAAGGGCGAGCATCACCGCATCGTAGTCTTCGCGCAGGTCAGCCAGGCTGATATCGCGACCGATCCAGGTGTTGCAGCGGATCTCCACGCCCATCGCCTCGATCACTGCAATATCGGCATCCAGGCGTTCGCAGGGCAGCCGGTACGCGGGGATCCCCCAGCGCGGCATACCGCCGGGCCGATCCAGGCCTTCGAACACGGTTACCTCATGTCCCTTCCTCGCCAGGTCGAAGGCCGCGGTCAGGCCGGCTGGCCCGGATCCGACAATCGCGATCTTGCGCCCTGTCGCTGTGCCGGCGGGCCGGCCGACGATATCGCGGACCTGTTCGGGCGTGAAGGCATCCATCGCGTAGCGCTTCAGCCAACGGATGGCGATCGGCTCGCCGCGTCTGCCGATCGAGCAGGCGGTCTCACAGCGGTGGGTGCAGACGCGGCCGCAGGTGTGGGCGAACGGGTTGGTCTTATAGATCTGGCGCACTGCCTCTTCGAGGTCGTCCTGCCAGATCGCGCGGATATACTCGGGTGCATCCATCTGTGTCGGACATGCCGTGTGACACATGCCGCATTGCACACACCGCGAGGCCTCGAGGATGGCCTGCTGCTTGTCGTAGCCGCTGACGATCTCGTCGAAGTTCCCGATCCGCTCGGCCGGCTTCAGCATGCCCATCGGCTGACGATCCGGGTCGACCAGGTCGTTCTCGGGCGTCTTGCTCCAGCCCTCGCCGAAGTGCGTCTTGTGGATGCCATTCGGATCCGGCAGCACGAAATAGCTGGAAAGCGCCTCGTCGGTGCAGGTGTGTACATACTCGCGCGACAGGCGGATGGAGCCGGTCGGGCACAGGTCGACGCAGAGTGCACACCAGCAGCAGCGCCCATAGTCGATCGCCGGGCGCAGATTACGGACGCCGTTGAGTGGATCCTCCGCCAGCGCGGGTATCTTGACCATGCTGATCGCCGCGTTGTCGCACACCTTCTGGCAGGTCGAGCAGCCGATGCATTTCTCCCAGTCGTTGAGATGAAATCCACGGTAACGCAGCGCCGCCAGGCGAGGCTCGAGGGGCTCGGTAACCGCCGGCCGGGTAAAGAACGACAGGGCCTTGAGCGGATTCAACAGGCTCCCGGCATTCTCGTAATCGATCTTGCTCATTGTTCAGGCTCCGACAGAGAATCGAGCATAGCGGTGGGCGCAGCAGGAAGTTGGTGAGACAAGCGGGCTAGGGGATGAATCGCGATGCCATTCATCGGTCGACCTCCGGCGGGCAGGCATCGAGCGAGAACATGGTCTGCGCGACGTCCTCTATCCGGCAGCCTGTGACCAGGCGTTCGAGCACCTGTACCGCATGCATCGATGAAGGCCCCCGCACATTCACGCGGTAGGGCTTTTCGCCGCCGTCAGAGACTACATACCAACCCAGTTCGCCTTTCGACGACTCGATGCGAACATAGGTCTCACCGGCCGGTACCCGCCACGCCAGGGGATTCGGGATAGGCGCGCGGATCGGGCCGCTCACGCCTGGCAGGCGCTCGACGATCTGGCGCAGGATGCGCGTGCTCTGCTGCAGCTCCGCCCGTCGCACCAGAGTGCGTGCCCAGGCGTCTCCGGCGTGCTCGATCGGCACATCGAATTCGAGCTGGTCATAGACCAGGTAGGGGTCGTCGCGTCGAACGTCGAACGCCAGGCCGGTGGCACGCAGATTCGGTCCGGTAACGCTCCATTCCAGCGCCTCGGTCTGACTGATTACGCCGACACCCTTGGCACGGGTTACGAATACCCGATTCGTGAACAGCAGGTTGTCGTAATCGGGGAGTCGTGAGTCTAGATAATCCAGGGTGTTGGTGAGGCGCTCGAGAAAGTCCTCGGGGATATCGCGCCGCACACCGCCTGGGATGTTGTAGATACTGTAGACACGCCCACCGGTCAGCTCCTCGAAGAGATCCAACAACAGATCGCGATCGGCGACGCCCCAGAACATCGGGCTGTACATCCCGGTAGTTGCCGCATGGCCACCGAAGGTGAACAGGTGCGCGGCGAGTCGGGATAATTCCAGCTGCAGCACGCGCAGCCACTGGGCGCGCTCGGGAATCTCGAGCCCGCACAGCTGTTCGACCGCCATCGAATAGGCGACCTCCATGGGTGCCGGATCGGGCACACAGATGCGCGGGACCAGCGCGATGTTCTGGATCCACAGCCGCTGCTCCATGAGCTTTTCGAAACCGCGGTGCAGATAGCCGCCGTCGGCGCGGGCGGCCACCACGATATCGCCGTGCACCTTCACCTTGAGGGCGTAGTTGCCCTCGATGCCGGGATGGTTGGGACCGAAATTGATCTCGAACTCATTGCTCGGCGGATGGTTTCTGGCTTCGTAGTTTTCGGCTCGCATCGCAGTTCCTCAGTTGCCGAAGCGTCTCGATGTCGGGTCTGCTGGAGCGGTGCGATACGCCGCCCTACTGCTCCCAGGATGTTCAGCTCTCATCGGTGCCTCTGCGGCTGAAGCGTTGCTCGTCCGGCGGGATCACCACGCCACCGCCCTGTTGCTCCAGCTCCACCAGCCAATCCGGCCGGTAGTCCTGCCAGTCGAAGTGGTCGTTTACCCATGCCTCGCTGTCGAACTCCTTGCGCATCGGTGGCGGGCCGTCCCACTCGGTCAAGATAAACTTCTCCATGTCCGGCGAACCCTCGAAATACACGCCATACATCTCATGGATATCGCGCTCGAAGAAGCCGGCCGGATGAAAGATGTCGTACACCGACACATATACACCGGGTTCGCGGGCGATCCGCGTATGCGCCGAGACCAGTAGATGAAGTTCGTAGGACCAGAGGTGATAGACCAGCTCGAACTCGTTGTCGTCCGGCCAGTCCACGCAGCTGATCGCCGAGAGATGGATAAAACCGGCGCGACCTTTGAGCAATTCCAGCAGCGCGGGCAGGGCGTCGGCGGCGACGTCCAGACGCGTCCGCCGGTCACCGCGCTGGCTGACCCGCACCTCCTTGACCTCGCCAAGGATGATGCTCAGGCGTTCGACGGGGAGATGGGCATCGCTCACGATTTCACCTTGACGCCATCGCTCAGGCCCAGACGCATGTTCAACGCCTCGAGCGGCTTCTGATGCTGTTGCAGCAGCCGGGTGTGCGCACCGAGGGTGTCGTCGCTGAATAGGCCGTAATGCCTGGCCTCGGCGATCACGTCGGTCGGCGTCTGCCAGGTCTCGCCAAACAGCCGCTGCTGATTGCCGAGGTAGTAGTCGTAGCGGCGATAGTAGTCCTGCCAACCGTTTGCCTTGCCAGCGGCGATATTCTCCATCAGTTGGCGCAGACCGGTGATGACCGCCTCCGGGCGCGGCATGCAACCCGCGATATACAGATCCACCGGCATGTAGTCGTTTAGCTTCTTCGCCGTTGCATAGGACTGCCAGTACATGCCACCGTTGACCGTGCAGGAGCAGATGCCGATCACATATTTGGGCGACCCCATCTGCTCGTAGGTCAGCATCACGCGCTTGAGCGTCTTGACCGAGACATAGCCGGTAATCAGCAGGATATCGGCCTGGCGCGGCGAGACCATGGGTGAGATGCCGAGACGCTCCATATCGAAACGCGACGTCATCGCCGGCGGCAGCTCTATGGCACCGCAGCCGGTGCAATAATGCAGGATGAACAGCGAGCGTGAGCGGCAGAATGCCGTCAACTCGTCGAAGACGCGGCTGAAGATATTGCCGCCGTGGCTCGCTTGTTCGACCTTTACCGGAAAGTGTTGCATCACGATACCTGTTTCAATTTTTTGAATATTCCAAGCCCGTTGCGGTGCGATAGGCGTCGCTATCGGCTCCCGAAGCTCTGTTCGCACCGCCAGCTGGGCCGACCTCAAGAACCCACAAACACCAGGCCCAGCAAGCCCAGCATCACGGGCCATTTCCACATCATCGCCAGCACGTCCTCGGTACGGTAGCGAGGGAACAGGAAAGCCAGCGACATCGGTATCACCAGCACCGCGAAGGCCTTGACGAGGAAGCTTATCCAGTTCTCTCCGCCCCCCAGGAACAAGGTCACGTACAGCACGCTGGCGGTATACAGCTGAAAACACTGCATCACGAACAGGCCGCCGAGGAACTTGCCGCCCATCTCGACCATCGGCCCGGTCGCGATCTCGGCCGGCGCGACATAGATCTCGAACGGCTGCTTGCCGAGCATGCCCTGCAGCGCGAACAAACCCGCCAGGGCCAGCAGCGGCATCTGGGTAATTCCCCAGGTCTCGAATCCACCGGCCTGCTGCTGGGCGATAACATCGACCAGGTTGGTGGTGCCGAAGTGGATCGCCACCCCGGCCATGACGATCACGAACGGGATGTCGTAGGCGAGCATCGCGGTCAGCGCGCGCGAGATGCCGATCGAACCGTTCGGATTCGCACACTGGCCGACGCCCAAGGCCATACCCAGCGACGGGATCATCGTCAGGTAGAGCAGTACGATCATGCCGCCCTTCTCGGCGATGCCGTTCATGCCGGGCACCGGCAGCAGGGTCTCGGCCGCGATATAACCGCCGACCGCCATCACGATCCCGATCTCATGCAGCAGGCCGTGCGACGTCTGGGTGTGTTTACTGTGCAGCTTTACGATGTCGTACAAGGGTTGCAGCAGCGGCGGGCCGACGCGGCGTTGCAGACGTGCGGCAATCCTGCGCATCATCAGCACCATGAAGAGCCCGACGACGAAAGCCACCAAGGGCATCAGGGTCAGTTCGAGTGCGAGTTCAGCCCAGTGCATGCCACATCATCCAGGTCATGACCAACGTTGTGCCGATCAGCGCCCAGTGCGCCGGGTTGGCCTGTTCGAAGAAACCGCGGGCCAGCATGCTGACGGCCCCGACCGCCGATACCAGCGACGACTCCAGCCACACGAAGCTGTTGCGATACCATGGCCTGATGCGATGCATCAGGCCGGCATAGAAATTGTCGCTGAACTGGTAGCGCGTATCGGCACTGAGGAAATGGCCGCCTGCGTAATTGTCGAGCTGGTGCACCCGCCGGCTGCGGCCTCCCAGGCCGTAGAATAGCAGCGCGCCGATCCCGAATCCGGCGAACAGGATCCCGGTCACCCATCTCATGTCCAGACTGCCGGCGGGCGATTCCACGCCGCCGAGGATGAAGTTCACCGGCTCCAGACCGATCGCCTGCTGCGCCGCGGCTACATGCGTCAGCACCAGACCCGGCATGACGCCGGTGATGAACACAACCATGCACAACACCAGCATCGGCACGGTCATGCTCCAGGGCGCCTCTTTGACCTTCTCATGCTCCAGCCGCAGCTGTCCCAGGAAGGTGTTGTGCAACAGCTTGTAGACGCTGAGCACGGTGCCCAGAGTGCCGATGACCGTAGCGACGAACAGCAGCGGTTGGCCCTCGACGATCAGCGCGCGGTACATCATCCATTTCGATACGAAGCCGTTCATCGGCGGCAGGCCGGCCAGGCCGATGATGCCGACCAGCATCGCGAGGAAGCTCAACGGCATGCGCGCGACCAGTCCGCCCAGGCGGTTGAGATCGGCGGTGCCGGTGCGGTGGATCACCGCGAATACTGCCAGTAGCAGGATCGCCTGGTAGGTGGCGTAGTTGAACACGTGCAGCAGGCCGCCCGCGCTGCCCAGGCTGTCCGCGAGTATCAGTCCGAGCAGCATGTAACCGCCTTGGCCGATGCCGTGCCAGCCAAGCAGCAGCCGTGCGTCGTTTTGTCGCATGGCGACAAAGGTCGGCAGGATGGCGGTCAGCACCGCGATCCAGGCGAGCAGATCGCGCAGATTCGCGACGTCCCGCCAGAAGGCCAGTTGGTCGAGCTGCGCCACACCGAGCAGCTTGATCGCGACCAACGCGATTGCGAACAGTCCCATGCGCGCCGAAATGGCGCCGAGGAAGGCCGAGGCCGGCCCGGGGCTGTAGGCGTAGGCTGGGGCCTGCCATAGATGAAATGGCATGGTCCCCATCTTGACCGAGAAGCCAACCACGAACAGCAAGGTGATGCTCCACAACTCGGCCCCGCCGAGCGTGGCAGCGGCGCTCTGCAGTACCTCAAACTGCAGTGAACCAATCGTGGCATGGGTGATGACCATAGCGGCGAACACCGCCATACCGCCGGCCAGTGCGTAAACGATGTAACGCACTGCCGCGCGGATCGCCGCGCCGCCGGCCAGCAGCATTATGATCAGGCCTGACCAGCTGGTCAGCTCCCAACCGATGAACAGCGAGATCAGATCGGCCGATGACAGCAGCAACAGCATCGCCAGCACGTTGATCTGCAGGCCGCCGTATAACCAGCGTAGGCTCAGGCCCTCGCGGCCGTTGATACTGCCCCATTCGCCAGCCGCGTAGGCGGCCGCGAATCCGGCGGCACCGACCGTGATTACCGCGAAGTACCAGCCGAGTGCATCGAGCTGCCAGCCGACCGGATTGCCGAGCAGCGTAAAGCCAACCGTGCTGCGCGCACTCTCGCCGGGCGTCAGCAGTATCAACAGCACCAGCTGTGCGGCGTACGCCGCGACCAGCAGCCAGCGACCGGCCGCCCAAGTCGCCAGCAGCGCGCTCAATGGGACGGCGATCGCCGCGAGCAGAAAGAGTAGATCGAGTTCAGCCATCGGACTCGGTCTTCTGCAGGCTCATTAGCGCCCCCCTGCTGTCATACCCAAGACCGTCTGGGTATAGAGACGCGTGTCGGTCGCCGAATCGCTCAGGGCGTTGAGACCTTGCCAGAGCGGTTCGATCAAGACCACCGCGGCGATCAGGGTGACGGCGGCCAACGAACTGGCGAACAGGTTGCTGAAACGCTGCCGGGGCGGCGCGGCCTCGCCCTCGGACTTGCCGTACAGGGTTGTGATCACGCGCATCAGATAGCTGCCTTCTAACACGGTACCGATCAGGATGACCGCGATCGCCAGAAGGTGCGAGGTGCTGCCGGCCTCCGCCAGACCGCCGAGCACCAGGAACTTTGACCAGAAACCCGGCAGCGGTGGCAGACCCAGCAGCGACAGCGAGAACAAGACAAACAGTGCGCCACCGAGCGGGGACGAAGTGGCCGCGCCCTGCAGACCCGAGACCGCTCCCCCCCAATGGTCGGCGATCAGAAACAGTCCAGACTTCACTACCAGGTGATGCATCGCCACGGTCACGCCGGCGATCACTCCGGCCGTGCCGGGTAGCGAAAAGGCGATAAACACCACGCCGAGTTGGCCGACCGATGACCACGCCAGCATGCGGGTGACATCGCGTGCCTGCCAGGCGGCCAGTTCCCCGGTGATGACGCCCAGGATTCCCAGCACGAGCAGCAGCTGGCGCGCCGCTTCGTCGGGGAACACCAATAACAGCACGCGCACGATCGCCAGCACCGCCAGCTTGGAGGCGAGCCCGGCGAGCAGTGCAGCGACGCGCTTGCTGGCCGCGCCGTAGATCTCGGGCACCCAGCCGTTGACCGGAAACAGCTCGGCCTTTACACCAAAGCCGATCACCAGCATCGCGAAGGCGGCGAGGCCCTGCGGATTGGCCAGCTGATCGCTGAGGCTTGCCAGATGGGCCAGGTTCAGGGTGCCGGTGGTGAAGTAGATCAGCGCAATGCCCATCAGAGCGATGACCGACCCCAGCGCACTGATCAGCAGATAGCGAAACGCGGCGACGAAGCCCGCTGACGAACCGCCGCCGGCCACCAGCCCATATGAGGCCACGGCAGCGAGCTCGTAGAACACATAGAGGTTGAACAGATCGCCCGACAGCGCCATCCCGGTCAGCGCCGCCGTCAGCAGCAGGGTCAATGATTGGCGGCGAACACCGGCCTGCCCATCGTCGCCCGGCCACAGCAACAGGGTGGTCAGCGGCACGGCCAGCGCGAACACCAGTGCCAGCAGGTCGACATAGAAGGTGATGCCCAGCGGCGGCGCGAAACTACCCAGCGCGATCGCATAGGGCGCCTCGTACGCCGACCAGTTGACGAACAGTATCAGCGCACTGAGCACCAGCAGTGCCGGACCCAGCAGGGATCCCAGCCATGCCAGTCCGCTGCGGGCGGTGAGCGGCAGCACGAAGGCGCCGAGCAGGGGCAGGACGACGGCGAGGGCAATGTCAGTCATGTTGCCCCGCGGTCTTGGCGACAATGGCCGGTTTCGGCAACGGGCGTTCCCCGGCCGGCTGTTCCTGGCTACCCGACGGGACGACGCCCGCTGAGTGATCTAGGTCCGCCAGCATGCGACGACGCGCCTCTTGCATGTCCAGCGTGCCGTAGCGCTGCTTCACCCGGATCACCAGGCTCAAGGCCAGCGCCTGCACGCCGACGCCGATCACGATGGCGGTCAGGACCATCGCCTGCGGTACCGGATCCACCATCGCGTGCGTCGCCTGCGCGTTCTCGAGGATCGGTGCCACTGCATCCCAGCGGTAGCCGGCCAGGATCAACAGCAGATTCGCGCCGGCCTCCGCGATGGCCAGCGCCAGGACCATGCGAAAGAGGTTACTCGACAGCACGATGCCGGCGATACCGATCGCGATCAGACCGATTGCACCGAGGAAAAAGATCAGGCCGACGGCGGTGTTCATGATGCCACCTCGTCGTCGCTCGCCAGACGCGACAGCAGGCTGGCCAGCTCGGCCCCAACCTTGAGGCCCACGGCGAGATACAGCAGCGGCAGGGTACCGCCGGATACCAGGTCACCGAGCACGCCCTTGTCGAGCAGCGGGGTCAGAAACGGTTGGTCGTCGAACAGCGCGATCAGGCCGATAGCGATGAAGGCCGTGCCGGCCAGACCCTCGGTTACCGTGAGCCATATGCGGTCGATCGATGCCTGCGGACGGGCCAGCAGCGGCAGGAAAAAGGCCGCGGCGAGTACGACGCCGCCCTGGAAACCGCCACCCGGCGTCAGGTGGCCATGCATGACGATGTACAGGCCGACGATCAATAGCAGCGGGAACAGCACATCTGCACCGGCGCGCAGGATGAAACCGGCGGGCCGCTGGCG
>JBATKF010000093.1:0-3184 GCA_049669185.1 Sedimenticolaceae bacterium
GCCAGGGCCAGCTCGATCTGCGGCAGATCGGTTCGGGCCAGCGCCAGCGCGTCGGCAAGCGACAGCGGTTCCGGCAACGCCTGTTCGTCAGCGCCGATTGCCTGCCCAACCAGGACAAGCGAGACAGCCACGAGCCTCCAACCCGAACCTCCTCTCATCAACGTGCAGCGCGTTTATACCGGGCAAAGGGCTCGTCGTTATAGGCCCCCTCCACCACATAGCGGCCGAGCAACAGGAATTCATCCTTGTCGCGCGTCGCGCCAGTGAAACGCGCGCGCTTGATGTAGCTGCCATCGAGGTCGAAGAATGCAAACACCGGGGTGGCCCTGACGCGATACTGCTGGAACGCGAATTCCTTCATGGTCGTGACCCTGCCCTGAAAGTCCGTCACCTCGATGTCGCCCTCGATGTCGACCGGGAAGATCAGAAAATGCTCGCGGAAGTATTCCTGCACATCGGGCTGGTTCAGCACCGTCATCTTCATCCGATGACAAAAGGGGCACTCGTCCATTTCGAACATGAGCAGGATACCCTTTTTGCCGGACTCGCGGGCATTGGCCAGTTCTTCCTGGAAGTTTCCGAACGAGTCATTGAAGAAATAGGTCCCGGGGTCGCGCGGTGCCTCTGCGGCCAGGGCCCAGCCACCGCTCACCAGCGAGAGCAAAAACAACAGGCGCACGATCATTTTGCTGCTCCAGCGTCGCTCTGTTCGTAGCGTTCGATGAAGGCGGTGATGGCGTCGGCGGTGATCTGACCGACCTGCCGAGCCACGACCTCGCCGCTCGGCGCGACCAGGTAGGAGGTAGGTAGGCCTTCCACCGGGCCGACTAATTGCTCGCGGCGGGGATTCTCCGTGGCGATGAGTATCGGGAAAGACAGGAACTGTTCTTCGACGAAGGCGCGCAGCCTCGGCTGGTCGATCGCCTCCATGTTGACGCCGAGTACCACGGCCCTACCCTCGGCGGCGCTGTGGAACACCTCGAGCTCGGGCAGCTCCTCCAGACAGGGCGGACACCAGGTTGCCCAGTAATTGACCACCACCCATTTGCCACGGTAGTCGGAGAGGCTGTGCGATTGCCCCTGCAGGTCCGGCAGCGTGAAATTGCCCTGCTCTGCATTCGCGGCCGAGGCCCCGGTCCACAGCGCGGCGAGCAGCGCGAGTAAGGTCCCGAGCGGGGAAGAAAGTGTATTCAGGCGTGACATCAAGACAAACCCCGTAATAAAGTCGAGCCTACGCATTGGGATGCAGCGCATGGCAGAAATCTTCCACAGCGGGAGCGACCGTCGCGCCGCCGGCGACCGGCACCGATGCCAAGCCGCAAAACCTGTCGGTAGACCGCGACCGGACGGGAAAGTGCCGTACCGCATCGAGTGCGTCGATCTTGGCCATAACGAACCCGTCCAATGGTAAACGCTCCGCCCAATCAACCCAACCTCGGCTCATTCCCGATTCCCCCCGTTGCCGTCGCACGGCATCCGGCCGCCCTCCTGTCGCCACGCGACCTGCGCCATTGGGTCGAAAGCCTGCCGCTCGGCAATCCGCCCAAGGCTGCCGAGCATCTGCTGCATCAGCTGCGCCTGCTGGTGCGCGACCCGTCCCCGGGCCAGCGCTTTGCAGTATTGCTGGCGCTCTATGACCAACCCATCGATCAACTGCTACAGATCGTGCGGGAGCGTCTGAAAAACAACCCCGACAATGCCGTCCCGCTGGATCAGCTGGAACACCTGACGATCGAGTTGTTGAACGAGTCCGCCTACGGCCAGTTGCGCATGGCCAATGAGCTGCTCGAGAGCGGCAAGGCGCCGCAGTCAGAGGAGCTGTTCCGGGCGATGACCCTGCTCGACAGCGCGCTGAACATCGAGCGTCTGCATTACTGCAGATTGGCGCCGCAGGCCTGGGGGCTGCTGCTGCACATATTCCTGCTGGCGGAGCACCTGCAACTCGCCGATCAGCCGATGCCGGCAGTGCCGGGCGAGCCCGACCATCCACGGACGATACGCGGCCTGTTTTCTCGCGTCCTGGTGATCACGCTATGCGATCCGCACCAGCATCTGCCCGTCAACATCCAGCGCTGGCATGCCTGGACGGGCGCGAACAGCGAGTTGCTCGAGCTCACGCTGCTGCCGCAGGGTGCCGCGGCGATACCGGTGGATATCAGCGGCTCGCAGATGCCGCTGGCGGCGGCCCGCCGCAGCAAACCCGGACCAGGCATTCGCTACCTGGCAAGCGACCGCTTCATGCAGCAGCTGGCAGACGACCCGGCGGCGCCGCAGGGGTTGCTACAGGCGTTCAACGACCTGATCAAAGGCCGCAAAACGTCGGAACAGCGACAGAGCCCGCGCCGAGAGCGCAATCATCCGTTTCTTCTGCTGCACGGTCTGCATAGCGTGCATCGGCGGCTGACCCAATTAACCGATAGTGAAAGCCCGAGCCGCGTTGAGCTCTCGCCCGTCCCCTGCCGGCAGATCAACCAATCACCCACCGGCGCGGCATTCACGCTGCAGGGGCCGCTGAACCCGCCATTGAGCGTCGGCGAGCCGATCCTCGTGGAGGCCGACGCCGCCGCGAGCAGGACCGCACCGGTCGGTTTTGCCGGACGTATCCAACGTCTGGTCACCGCAGATCAACAACGCATCGAGATCGGTGTGGAGAAACTGCAGGGCCGCCTGATCCCCGTGGCGATCACCGGCAGCGCCACCGAGCGCACGCGCGGCACCAACTATGCGGTATTGCAGCAGGCCACCGAGGGCACACAGCACCTGCTGCTGGCCGCCAGTAGCCTCTTCCGTGCGGGGGATCTGGTGGTCGTCGAGGGCGCGCAGCAACGCTACAACCTGCGCATGCTGACGCTCATCGCCGGCTACCAGCGCATCGCCTACATCGTGGTGGAGATCGCCGAGAACTGAATGCAGGCTAGCAGCGGGGTTTGTGATCCTTGCGCAGTGATACCGGATCGGCGCGCTGCAGTCGGAATCCGCCGAGCGGGACATCCAACGCCGCCGCGACGCCGGCATGTGCGGCGCGCATCGCGTCCGCCAGCGGCCCGTCGCTCGGCCAGTCCGGGTCGCTCTCACGCGGCAGACTGAAACGCCGGCTCTCGAAAAGCTCCAACAGGCTCGAATCCGCCAGGCGCCGGGCCAGCACCCAGCCGCCATCGCGCGTCATGTGCACCCACTGCAGGTC
>JBATKF010000094.1:0-1781 GCA_049669185.1 Sedimenticolaceae bacterium
CCCTTGGTCCGCTCGGCCAGCGTTGACCCCAGGGCCGGATCGGCGCCGGGACCGAGCGAGATCACCCAGAGCTCGATGCCGGCGTCCGCGGCCTTGCCAGCCAGCACCTCGACGGCCCAGCGCCGGAATGCCTGGTCCTTTTCCGCATCACCGACGGCGATCGGCGCGGACTGTTGCAGCAGAATGACCCGACGCGCATTGGCGTCCGGATTTTGCGTCAGTTCGTAGATCGCGCGCTCCAGTCCGGCGGCGTAGTTGGATTGTCCGGCCGCGAATCCCAACGTCTGCAACGCGTCGATGATCTGTTCGCTGCCGCCGTCGGCCAACCGTGTCAGTGGAACCAGAGGTGTGGCCAGGTCATCGAATGCAATCAGGCCAACGCGAGCCTCCGGTGCCAGGCGCTTGATCAACTCATCGAGCAGCGAGACCAACCGGCGGTCCGGATCGGCGGATCCAGTTGCCTGCGAATTGTCGAGCACCAGGACCAGGTCAACTGCCGCATCGGGCCCTGCTAACGTTTGGCAGGGCCAGTACGCGAGCCATAACGAGAGCAGCATCGACGCCGCTCGCGCCGCGTGTCTCGAAAAAAATACAGGACTATCTGCAATCATGGTCCCCGAACATGGGCGCCACCCGCGTGAATCGCGCGCGCCTACGCCGCATTGCGAAGCATACAAAGCGCAATCACATCGGGTCGTGGTCATGTCATCCATTTTTTGCCACCATCTTTCGGTAAATATAACAGCCCGGAGATAATCGAAGCCTTGCCTTTGTCTTACCAGCCCAAACGGGCTTCACTCCGGCCGGCGGGAGGCAGCGTGCGGCGTGCCCTGCGGCTTGGGGCCGGGGCCCTCGCGTTACTCGTCGGCTGTGCCTCGGCGCCTGGGGAGGCATTCGACAGTCTGTTACAGCGCCACGCTCTCGAGGCCGGGAACGTAGACGGGGCCGGGTTTCGCCACCTATATGTGCGCAAGGTGCGCCTCGATGAGGCATCGGGTCTGCGCGTCTACCTCGAAGGTGACGGTAGTCCCTGGATCCGTGGTCGCCGAGTCGCGCGCGATCCGACCTCGCGCAATCCGGTGGCCCTTCAATTGATGTTGCGCGACCCGGGCGATGCCCTGTATCTCGCGCGTCCCTGCTACCATAGCCTCGACAAATCCCCGCCCTGTGATCCGGGGCTATGGACCAGCGCCCGGTACGGCGAGGCCGTAGTAGAAAGCATGACGGCGGCGCTGCAGCGGCTGCTCCGCGACGCCGATGAGCGCAGGCCTGTGACCCTGGTCGGCTACAGTGGGGGCGGTGTTCTGGGGATGCTGTTGGCGCAGCGTCTCGAGCGGGTCGACCAGGTCGTGACGGTCGCCGCGAACCTGGACACGGCGGCTTGGGTCCGGCTGCACGGCTACAGCCCACTTCACGCATCTTTGAATCCCGCTGCAGGGCCATCGCTGCGGCGCGAGGTGCAGCAGCTGCATCTGGCGGGTAGCCACGATGACGTGGTGCCGCCCTGGTTGATCGAGCAGGCCCTGCAGGCCGAGCCGAACGCCGCGCTCGCCGTGTTGGCCGGATTCGATCACCATTGCTGCTGGGGCGCTGTCTGGCCAACTGTGCTCAGCGCGCTGCAGGGCTCCCGCGACATCTGTCGGCAGCTTAAGCGGGATTTGCCCGAGACCCGGTGCGAGCGCATGACGGCTCGCCGCCACTGATCGACCGGAGCGGACCGATGCGACATCCCTTCACCGAAGACGCCAGCGTGGTGCCGTGAACATACCCGGCTTCGAAAT
>JBATKF010000095.1:0-6594 GCA_049669185.1 Sedimenticolaceae bacterium
GTCCTCGAGATTGGCGGGTCGCCGGGCAACACTGTCGAGCCCGCTGCCTGGGCGACGCGTATCGGCGACCGAATCCCAAATCTCGTCTTGCGCTACTCCGGCGGCAGCTTGACCGAAATCCAGCGCAGTCTGCCAACCGTCCGAAGCGTCCGCCGGCGCATCTTGCGCCCTGATGCCAAGATCCAGCACGCTCCCGTAGGGCAGGCCAAGGCGGCCCTGGTCATCATTCAACACGTAGCCGCGGCCCTCCACGGAAGTCGTCCCTAGTTCCAACCGCGGCTTGGATGCTGTCGCGGTCGGCCCGTTGAACTGCCAACTCAGGATCGCCACGGCGCCGGCGGCAGCGATGCCTAAGCCAGCCATCACAGGACGCGGCCATCGCCACAGGGCGGCGCTATACCTCTGGTAATTACCGCGCTCGCCCGTTGTACTCGCCGGCACCCGCCGCCAAGATGCAAAAGACGCTGCGCGCCCTGACCATGAGGGTCGCGTCAGCGACTGCGAATCCGCCACCGGTTGCATTGGCGCCTCGTCCACGGGTGGCGCATCGGCGAGGCACGGCTCGGGCGTAGGCGGCAGAGCTGACGGAACTTGCACGACTTGAGCGCGCGGACTCGGTGTCAATGCCAGACCATGGACAGGATCGAAGATGCCCTGGGACCCCTCGCTCGCGCGATCCGCGTCGTCGTGCAGCGGTGCCAGCAACTCATCGCGCAGATCTCGCACCACCGCGGTGACATCACGCTCGTTCAGCGCATGTTTTTCTTCCGTGCTTCCATGCAAGAGCAGGCGGCTACAGATCTTGTTCACATGCCGGGGAAGGCCATGGCTGTAGTCGTAAATCGCCTTGATTGCCGGGCCGTTGACTGAGGGATCTCCCGTCCAATCGGCAGCCTCCAGGCGGTACTCGATGTATGCCTTGGTCTCCTCAAGGGTCATTGTCTGCAGACGGCAACTCGCAATGACACGCTGTTGGAACTGTTCCATCCCGGGGGCCGACATCACATCCTCGAGTCCCTCCTGACCCAGCAAGATGAGCTGAAACACCGGTCGCGAGCGCGACTGCATATCGGTCATCAGGCGCATCGACTCCAGCGACTGATGAGAGAGAGTCTGGGCTTCATCGATCAGCACCAGCGCCCGCCGCTGCGAATGTTCCAACTCGATCAGGTAACGCTCGATACGATGGGAGAGCATCGCCCGATCCAGGCCTTCGACCGGCAGACCCAAAGAATAACCCAGCTTGCGCAACAGATCGGTCGGATTGAGATCGTTCGCGATCAATCGCACGCTGACGACCTTGGAGGGATTCAGCCCGGTCAGCAGCCGCTCGGCCAGTGTCGTCTTGCCCGATCCGGATGGACCCGTGACTACGACGATTCCCTCGCCGCGCTTGAGCGCATAGTGCAGGTAGGCCCACGCCTTGGCGCAGCTGCTGTGCGCGAAACAGACACGGGGATCCGGCAACAACCGAAAAGGATCGTCGCGCAGTTGGTAGAAACTCTCGTACATGGATGCTGTCCCTCACCGTTATTGCCGGTTTAGATAGCAACCCTAACAGACTGATTCCGGTGTGGAAAATCGCGAATTCTTAGGTAAGTGCCCAAAAGTGCTATCTCTGCGCACCGTTTAGGTCGACCAGGTCATTCGCCTGGCGCCGTTTCAATGATGCAATCAGTGGTCTGGCACAAGTTGCCAAACGGCCCCTTCGCGCGACTAACCGCCCCGACCGGCCGCGCGCGCGGCCGCCTCCCGGGTATAGAAACGGCTGCCGTTCACGAACCCGGCGAGGATGCTGGCAAGTACCTCACGAACGTTTCCGCCGGGATCGCGCGCAACTATCCAATCCTCAGGCAGGCCGTCGAGTACGTGCACCGGGGCAACGGCGCCGTTGGCAAATCGCGAAACGACGGTCTCTCCGGTCGCGGTATTGAGGTAGGCGGGTCGGAAACCCAGCGACCGGTTGTTCTCGCTGACGCCGCCGGTTCCGCGAAATACCGCATTCTCACGACGCAGCTTATGTCGGCACAGTGCGGCAAGATTCGGACCGGCCCTGCGCCGGAGTGCAATATTGCGATGCGCAATACTCTGTGGTGTTCTACGGCTGGCCACGGCTCTCTCCCAGGCAAAAACGGATTCGACAATTCGTCCGGCGGTATCGATAGCTGAAGCATCAGCCATGCCAGCCTCAGGGAAGCTCGATCATCACAGCAAAAACAGGGCCTATTAATTGCTATTTTTCAATTGTTTAAAGTTTTTTCTTAGAGTCTATCGAGGCTGTTTCGGGCCCCAGCATTCAGCAGCAGAAATGCGTTTCGTAAAATTTTTTGAACAAACTGACGCTTAGCTGCAACCCAAAGGCCAGGTCGGCAGCATGAATTAGGAAGCGCGTGACCAGGGTGCAATGGCCGAAGCGGGGCTTCGCGCATCATCGAACGGCAATCGAAAGACCCGCGCGAAATACGCCGGCGCGCGACGTGGTCTTGTAAATAGGGAGGTGGACACCTTGAGATACCAAACGCTCTCGCCGGCACTCAGGGTCGCCGGCCTCAGCGCGCTCCTGTCATTGTCTGCGCCGGGGGCTGCCGCCCAACCCGGCCCGATCGCACCGCCGGCCGGGCGCACACCGTCCATCTGGCTCGGCCCCAAGCCGCTATCGGCGGCAGAGGCAGGAATTGGGCAGCGAGTTCAGGCGACCGACCTGCGTGATATCAATGGTCAGATCCACCGCCTGTTCGAAAGGCCCGGGCGAGCGGGGACCGTGGTCGTGGTGCGCGATCCAGGGTGCCCCGTCTCGCGACGCTATGGCCCGCGCATCACCCAACTTGCGACACAGTACGCGACGGCCGGCTTCCGCTTCGTGTTCATCTACCCCCGCGCGGACCTGACCACTGAGCAGCGCCTGCGCGATGCGGCCACGCTGGCTATCCCCGGGATCTATGCCGAGCGTGGCAGTTTCGCATTGGCGGAGCAGCTCGGCGTCAAGAGTACCGGTGACGTCTTCGTTCTCGATGCAGAACACCGTCTGAGGTATCGCGGGGCTGTGGACGACCAGTTCGGTATCGGCTACACGCAGGATTTTCCGACCTCGCACTACCTGCGCAATGCCATGGATTCAATCTTGCACGGTGATGCCGTGGCAGTGCCGGCGACTTCGGCGCCCGGCTGCTACATCGATGCCGATCCAGAACAGGATCGGGTGTTTCCACCACTGCCCGAAGGGTACATCCTGTCCCTGCTAGTCACCTCTACATTATGAGCCCTCCATAGGATAACATCCGGTTCCAGACTTGAACCCGGATTCCCCCATGCGACTGCGGCTTTTTTTGTTTGCTCTCGCCCTGCCGATGGCCGGCTGCCAAACCGCGTACTACAGCACCATGGAAGGCCTCGGATTCGAAAAACGCGACATCCTGGTCGACCGCGTCGAGGAGGCGCGGGACGCCCAACAGGACGCCAAGGTGCAGTTCGAGTCGGCACTCGAGCAGTTCATTGCCGTTACCGACTATCGAGGCAGTGATCTCGAAGATCAGTACCGCAATCTGAAATCGGAATACGAGGACAGTGCCAACCGTGCGAACACAGTCCGCCGTCGGGTCAACGACGTCGAACGTGTTGCCGAGGACCTGTTCGATGAGTGGGAGGCGGAACTCGACCAGTACACCGACGCGAACCTGCGTCGCGCCAGTGCCGATCAGCTGCGCAGGACACAGACCAGTTACCGGCAGTTGATGCAGGCCATGCGCCGGGCTGAGTCCAAAATCGACCCCGTGCTGCTGGCGTTCCGCGATCGGGTACTCTTCCTGAAACACAACCTCAACGCCCAGGCGATCGCGTCGTTGAAGACCAACCGGGCAGCGGTCGAATCCGATATCCAGGCACTGATACGCGACATGAACCAGTCGATCGCGGAAGCAGATCGATTCGTGCAGTCGATGGCCGCTCCAAAGGGCTAGCAAGCCTGGTAGTCAGTCGACGACCTTCCGCCCGGCCTTTGCCAGACGGGCATCTACCTCCGCCTCGGCCATCAGCCAGTCTTCGTGCTGGTCGCTGGTAAAGCCCTGCGCCTCGGCACGCAGATAGGCCGCCTCGGCGATCATCTGGTGGCGTTCGCTGGCGAGGATCCGTTGCGCGGCCTTTCGCGTACCCTTTTTGGCCGCTGACTTCCCCGCCGCCTCCGGGCCTGCTTTCTTCGTTAAGGACGTCTTCTTGGCAGCAGCGTCTTTGGTTGCTGCGCTCTTCGACGTCTTTTGCGCCGTGGTCTTTTTCTTCGCCGTTGCCTTCTTGGTAACCTTCGGTTTGGTCGCGGTACGACCGGTTTCTTCGCTATTCCTGCCCATTGCTATCCCTCGTTGAGCATGACTGCCTTGGTGAAAGCGATGCCGGCCGCTGGAATGACATGCACCGCGCGCTTGACGGCACCTTAATACCCGACAATCTTCTCCTGATTGTCCCTTGCTGACCAGCCTTATAAGCGCAAACACTGTCGATAGTTGGCTACCTGTCGCGCAAAGACGCTGGCCTGGAAATCTCACCGGCCGGCCAACGGCTGCCTGATAAGCGATTGAACTTCAAGCGGTATAAGCCCCCATGAACGCACTTCGAACAATGACACTCTGTTTTCGCCGCTGGCCTATCGCGGTCCTGGCGGTTTCTCCCTCGCCACAGGGGCGAGGTGCAGGGAAGCACCGAGCAAACTCGCCAATCGCCGCGATGCCGGTTAGATTTCCAGGCTAGTCTTGCAACCATGAACGACTGGCGCCGCGAGGCATTCCGATACACCGGCTATTTCTGCGAGGAGAATATCTGGTGGCTCGCCAGATCGCTCATGGATGCGGGCAGTGACGCAGCGCAGATGCAGGTGCTGTTTTTTTCCAATCAGTGGCAGACCGTGATCCTGCGCAACCAACGTGCCGCCACCGCGGGACAGCCGGTCGCCTGGGACTATCACGTGGTTCTCACCGCAGTCAGCGACGCGACACCATGGGTGCTGGATTTCGACACCCGCCTGGCATTCCCGACGCGCTACCGGGAATACTTCGTCGACAGCTTCCCGCTCCAGTCGACGCTGCCCGAACGCTACCGTTGCTGGGTGCGATGCATCCCGGCGGCAAGCTATCTGGCGCACTTCTGTTCCGACCGATCGCACATGATCGGAAGGATCGCGGCGGCCGACTTTCCGGACTACCCCATGATCCAGCCAGCCGCCCGCGGCCTTGTTATCCCGCTGAGTGATTACCGAGACATGGAGAAGACGCTGCCCGACGGCAGCCGCGTGCAGCCGCTGGCCACCTTCTTCCCGGAGCTGGCTTGACGCACGTCAGAGAGCGTCAGCACGGGCGCTGCGCGATCATCTGGGCATAATTGCGGAATCCCCGAGCGGTATCACCGACGCGTCCCTCGTCGCGGTAGAAGCGCAGGATAAGTCCGGGGAAGAGGCGCAGGAGCTCATTGGTCTCGAGCCTGAAACGGGCCGTGGACGGTCCGTCGTCATCGACGCGCTCGCGGGTGAAGGTCTGATAGAACAGCAGGCCGCCCGGTCTCAGTGCATCGGAGATGTGCGGGCACAAGGCCCGCTCGAGAAAATGCCCTACGCAGATGACATCGAACCGATCGGCCGGCGGGGGGTGCGTTTTGACATCGCGCGCCTCGGCCGCCAGATCCAGGCCGCCGGCGGACGCCGCCAGCGCAGCGACCGCAACCGGTGACAGATCCCAGGCCGACACCTGCAGCCCGCGCCGGGCGAGATACAGCGCACTGCCGCCCAGCCCACAGGCGAGATCGAGCGCCCTCCCGCGCTCGGGCAGCAGATGCGAGTTCTCCGTCAGCACCGCGATCGGCGGTGGTGTCTCGAGCGCATCCGCATAGCGGCGGTCCCATTTCTCACGCGGATCTTCGGTGCCCATCCGGCTCAGGATAATCGCATTTCGGCTAGCTCAGGCCACGGCCGACGCGCTTTCCGGTCTCTCGGACGGCATCCGGCTAAGGATCTGATAGGCCTCGACCAGCGCGCCATCGCCCCCGACGTTGCCGGGAAAGATCACCACCGGCAGGCGCGGGTAGCGTGGGTGATCCTCGGGACAGACGACAACCGAACAGCCGGCAAGAATCTGGCCCATGACCCGCGCCGTGCGCAGCGCCAAACCGGTACTAAGGGTGTCGTTGGACGTGATCCCGCCCTTGCTGATCAGGAAACCCGTCTCGGGCGGCAGGTTACGCACCAGCCGCATCAAGAAGCCGGAGACGCGCTCACCGAAGGCCAGGCGGTCGGCGGTCGTCTCGAACTGGCGCTCGCCACGGCTCGTGTACAACACGACGCCCTGGCCGGCCTGCTGGGCCTCGACCATCTGCCGCAGCAGCTCGGCGTACAGACCCTCCTCGTCGCGCACGAGCAAGTCCAGATCGACATGCAGCGGCTGCACGTCCGTCTGCTCCATCAAATGTTTGAGCTGTCGGCTGGTCTTGTCGACATGCGATCCTACCAGCACTACCCCCGGCCGGCCGTCACGCACCAGCCGCGACATGTCCGCGGCCGCCACCGGCTGCGGCGGCAGACCCGCAAACGCGGTCAGCAGGCTCGCTGCGCTCCGGAAC
>JBATKF010000096.1:0-5623 GCA_049669185.1 Sedimenticolaceae bacterium
TTTCGTGGCTGGACCTACAAGGTACCCCACTCAATCTTTCCCTGATCGCCACGATCGCTCGAACAAGCCACCTCGGGTGGACTGGTTTTGCTTAGCAAGGGTGGACTGATTCTGGTTAGCGCCTCAGGCCCTGAAATCCGCCGCATGACCGTTAGGTGGCCCAAATTTATGCAATGATTGGGTTAACTCACCCCAATGTTCAAACCCCAACATGCCTCGGCGTGCTTTCGTGTGGTTGTTTCGGTACCTCCCGGTTTTCATGGTGCCATCCATGACACGGAAGAGGACTACCAAATGCCGAGCGTGACCGAATGCAAAGCAAGCCGCAACGGGACCTACTACAGCGATGACGAAGTTGCAGACCAAGGCGTAACTTGAAGAGCGCAAGATTGCCGACAAGGCCAAGGGCATTCTCATGCAGCAACGCGGCATGAGTGAGCACGAGGCCTACAAGGCGCTGCGCTCACTGGCGATGAGCTCGAACAAGCGATTGCCACGAGTCGCCGAGAGTATTGTGGACGCAGCGAAACTGCTCTTATAGATCGACTCGAAGCGGGGAGTCTCGGAAAAAGCCAGGGCCGATCACCTGCATGACTTCATCGGCATGCGGCAGAATTTCGAGAAGCGGGTCGGGACGATCGATCGCGACCTTCTGAGGCAAGATGACATTGAGTTGAGGGCCACCTTTTATGAGTTTCGGGGGGTGCCGGGTGCTTTGACCATACTGGTGCTGTTCGAAGATGCCAAGGAGCCGAGCAACGAGGCCCGCTTTGACCAGTAGGGAGAACTGGTGGCGGTCGAGTTTCCTCAGCTGATAAATGGCAACAGACAAATCCCGGGGTGGAAGGATACCGTGATCGATGGCCAAGAGTTGACCATCGACGTCAATTCACAAGAACACACTGACGCGATCAAACGCAGAATAGCCCGCCGACTTGGCACGCGGGCGCGTTTTCGTCCCGCGAGGTGACAGAGACCTCATCTGGTAGAGAACGGCGCGAAGCACTGTTGGTACAGTTCGAGCGACACAACCAGTCGCCGCGACTCTTCAGCCCGGATGTAGCATCGCTGCGGTGCGTGCCGCAGTTGATCCGAACAGCTGCTTTCGGGCGCTGCAGCCGACGACTCGTTCGCGACTCTACGGTCCCTGTGACCTGGGTTCTGCTTCGGGCCTTTTTTCAACCACCCATGTAGCCGCTTGGCAGGCAGGCAATATGAGGTACTCAGGTTCCGCAAAACGTCATTTCCACTCGTTCGTTCGGCTCGGGGGGCTTCGCGTAATCCCCGCGCTCGGGCTGCTCCGTGTACGGCTCGCTGAGTACGTCGTGTAACTCCTGGAAGACGCTGAAGTCGTTCCGGAATGCAGCCCTGATGGCGCGTTCCACCTGGTGGTTGCGAGGGATGTAGAGCGGGTTGGCCGAAGCCATGTTTGTCCGGGCCCTGTCGGCAGCGCCTGGCTGCTCGACGATACGCCGGAGCCATCTCTCCTCGAATTCGCCGAAGCGTGGGGGGCCGCCGATGCCGATACGCTCTCGGAGCTCTACGAAGCTGCGATTGTAATCCAATGAATGGTCTTGCAGGTGCTGGAGCCACGCCGTAATGAGGGCCGGATCATCCTCGTTGAGACTCTCGAGCCCAAGCCGCTTTGCCATCAGTGCGAAGTAATGGTCCTCGAATTCGGGCTGAAAGCGTTCGAGCGCCTCTTGGAACGCCGAGGGGCGCGGCTCGAGATGCGACAGGCACTCCGCCAGCCGGGCGAGGTTCCAGGTTGCGATCGTCGCCTGCTGCCCGTAGGCGTACCGGCCCTGGTGGTCGATCGAGCTGAACACCTTCTGGATATGGAACTCGTCCATGAATGCACAGGGGCCATAATCCAGGGTCTCGCCCGAGATCGCCATGTTGTCCGTATTCATCACGCCGTGAATGAAGCCCAAGGCCATCCAGTGTGCGATCAGCCGGGCCTGGGCCAGAACGACCTGCGCGAAGAAGGCCGACACGGGGTGGTCGGCTTGCGCCGCGTCCGGATAGTGGCGTTCGATCGCGTAATGGGTAAGTTGTCGCAGGGCCTCCAGATCGTGGCGGCCCGCGAAGTACTCGAAGGTGCCCACCCGAACGTGGCTCGATGCGACGCGGGTGAGTATCCCGCCGGGTTCCAGGCTTTCCCTGATCACCGTCTCCCCGGTGGCGACCGCAGCAAGCGCCCGCGTGGTCGGTACACCCAGCCGGTGCATGGCCTCGCTGAGTAGGTATTCGCGAATAACGGGGCCGAGTGACGACTTGCCATCGCCGCGGCGTGAAAATGGCGTCTCCCCGGACCCCTTAAGCTGGATGTCGTAGCCTCGTCCGTCGACTGGGCTGCGGACTTCGCCCAGCAGGGCAGCGCGTCCGTCTCCCAGCTGCGGGACGAAGTGGCCGAACTGATGTCCGGCGTAGGCCAGGGCGATCGTCTCGCTGCCGGGCAGGGATTCACCACCACTGAACCAACGGGCGAGTTGTTCGCGATCGGCGTCCGGCAACTCCAGCCCCAGGTAGGTGGCGAGCTCTGCGTTCCAGGCAATGAGCCTGGGAGCGGGTGCGGCGGCCGGGCGGATCGGCGCGTAGAAATGCGACGGCAGGCGGGTGTAGGTGTTGATGAAGTCCATTACCTAAATATTACTGTCTCGTGCTCGGGCCTAACCCTCTGTTTTGGCGAGGAATCACCTCGGTACATACATGAGGCAGGAGCCGGCCTACAGAACGTGAATGATGGGCAACACCACGCCCGGAGGCATATTAATAGGACAGTACTGAGCTATGCTATACACGTATAGCGATTACGGAGAACACCGATGTTAGCCATTCGATTGCCCGAAGAGATTGAACAGCGCCTGGCCGACCTGGCCGCCAAAACAGGTCGCTCCAAGAGCTTTTATGCTCGTGAAGCGATTTTGGAACATCTGGAGGAGCTGGAGGATGCCTACCTGGGCGCCGAGCGTCTAACGACGCCGGCCAAGCGTTGGACTCAGGAGGAGCTGGAGGCAGGTATTGACCTGGACGATTGAATGGGATGACCGAGCCCGATGCGAACTGCGCCGGCTGGACCGGCAGGTCCAGCGAGATATCTTGAAGTATTTTTCGCAACGCATAGCAACCGACCAAGATCCCCGCCGTTTTGGTAAACCCTTGCGGCACGAGCTGCAGGGCTTATGGCGTTACCGTATAGGCAATTATCGAGCCATCTGCCACATTGAGAACGACCGCTTGGTCGTACTGGTATTGGCACTGGGTCACCGCCGGCAGGTCTATCAATGAGACCCATAACGCCGAATTTCGTTGGCGCTGCGACAAAATTGCGGCAAGGATAAGCACCATTGGCCGGCCCTTGAAAACCAAGTTCTGCCGCCTGATAACGACATTCCTTTCGGACATCGGCAGGTGGACGGCTGTGCGGGCACCATGCCTCTACGATAGCGGTGCGCAGAAACACAATGCGCCGAACGGTCACCGCAGCGTCATATGCATGCGGGGAAGACCAAATAAGGTAGTAGAGGCTCCGATATGCTTCTGGATGAGATACATCGCAAACGAGAAGCCATTGCGCGCTTAGGGCAGCAATATGGCGCACGGCGCCTCAGAGTGTTTGGCTCCGTCGCGAGGCGCGAAGAGCGGGTCGACAGCGACGTGGATTTCTTGGTCGACTTTCCCAGAGGTTATGACCTGTTCGCGCAACGTCTGCCCCTGGCGGAGAAACTCGCAGACCTTCTGCAGCGCCCGGTGGAATTGATTCCCGAGCACGAACTGAATCGCCATATCCGTGACCGCATCATGCAAGAGGCCGTGGACGTGTGAGCAAGCCTTGGCGGCCGTGTGCGCAACACATCCTGGACGCCATTCCAAGATCCGACGTATCCAGGGTGCATAACTCGTGCGCACGCATCGCGCATGTCAATCAGGTAAAGGCGGAGATCACGCGACACACAACAGATCTTGTTCGACGTGGGCGTGGATCTCTTCTCGCAACGCCTGATCAGTAACCAGGTCTACCCGCCGTCCCAATAGATCTTCCAGAAACAGCTTCAGATCCATATAGCGGTCGAAGTCGGCATGTGCCATCGAAGCGAACGAGTAGGTCGATGTCGCTGTTCTCTGTTGAATCGCCGCGGGCCACAGAACCAAACAGGGATAGCGACGCTACGCCGCGCTCAGTGAGCCGTGCCTGATTTGCTTGGATGCGCTTTACGACTTGTTTCTGGTTCACCGTTCACTCCGCAAAACTGGGAGGATTTAGAGCCGCTACTTGTAAGCCGCGGCGCTGGAAAGATCCAGCATAGCAATGTTTCTTCACGCTGCGGACAGACGTTTGACCCGTAGACTCTTCCGATGCTGCTCGGCTTGCCAAAGGTCATACTGCGTTTGCTGATTCAGCCAGCTCTCTGAAGAGGTATCGAATGCAATCGATAGCCTAACAGCCATTTCGGGGCTGATACCCGCCTTACCATTGATAATGCTCGAAAGCGTTTTGCGACTGACCCCAAGCGCCTTTGCTGCCTCGGTGACGGATACCCCGAGAGGCTCGAGGCAGAGTTCTTTGAGAATTTCGCCTGGATGAGGAGGATTTTGCATAAGCATGATATTGCCTCAGTGATAATCTTCGTGATCGACAACTTCTGCGTGAACACCGTTGAACTGGAATGTGACGCGCCAGTTGCCGCTAACTTTTACTGTCCAGGTTTCCTTACGCTCCCCCGTGAGTTGATGCAGGTACAAGCCCGGGAGATCCATATCGTCCGGCGAGGTTGACGCATTCAACCGGCCCAAAATCAGCCTAAGCCGATTTGCATGTTTCGCTTGGATTCCGGATTTCTTCCCTGTTTTGAAGAAGCGTTCCAGAACCTTGTGCTTGAAACCCTGTATCATTCGATCAAGTGTCACCTGTAACGTAACACTTCGCAAGTTGTGCGCATGGAAAGCTCAGGATATGGGGCGGCTCGCAATGACCCATGGCACGCGCGCACGCATAGTCATGCAGGAGGCAGTGGACCTGTGAAGCGGCGGGCGTCGCCAGCAATCTTCAACCTGTAGAAGACTGCATTCAGCACCAGCCTGCTGCGCGCTCACGCACAGATCCAACTGCGTAAAACGCAACAAGCTGCGGGGTGCTTTTGTGTGGTTGTTTCGGGATGTCTCGGTTTTCATGGTGCCGACGATGACACCGAAGAGGACTGCCGAATGCCGAGCGTGACCGAACGCAACCCGGACCGCAACGGAACCTATTACACCGACGACGAAGTCGCAGACCTGCTGGGCATCTCGCTCGGTCGACTGCGCAACAAGCTGTGTGCGGGCAACCCGCTACCGCCACGCATTGAGCCACCCGGTTGTCGTCACCGCCTGTGGCCGTGGCAGGGGGTCCATGAATGGCTGGAGCAGTTCACGGTCAGCGTCGGGGATAGACCGCAATCCCGCAACCAACCAACACGCCGCGGCCGACCGACGAAACAAGAGGAACGGTCGCGCCGCCGTTGAGCATCGTTGCGATGAACTGGGCGTGGCGACAGACGCTCACGCCGACGCTCAAACTGGTACTGATGGCGCTGGCCGACTCGGCAGACGACCAGGGTGTCTGCTGGCCGAGTGTCTCAAC
>JBATKF010000097.1:0-11156 GCA_049669185.1 Sedimenticolaceae bacterium
CCGTCACCCCTCCCACACCACCGGACAAGCGGTTTTCCGCATCCGGCGGTTGAGTCCAGCGGGCTTAGCCCGCGAGTTCCCAAGGCAATCCAAGCCCATAGCGATTCAGCATCCTCGTCTTGAGCGCCTGATGGACCACGACATGCCGTGCCATCCGCCAGGCACCGCGGCGGCTTCCAGCCACGCCGAGGCGACGGCCGCGCACCCCGAGACGGGTAAACGCATTGCGCCGACCCGCACGATTGTGCCAGCGCTGCCAGAAACACTTGCGCATGTGCCGCCGGATCCAGCCCGATAGGGCCAGCATCGGCTCGAGCCGGGTCGCATAGCTGAAGTAATTCCACCAGCCAGCGATATACCGACGCCATCGATCCCGCAGTCCCTTGCTCGTGCCGCCTGATCGCGCATCCCACAGCGCGCGCACCCGCACCTTCAGACGCTCCATCGCCTTCGGGGCCACACTGACATCACCGTCCTCGTGGACGCGAAAACCCAGCAAATGGCTCGATCCGGTCGGACCGACCCCACTCTTGTCTTCGTTGACTTCCAGGTCAAGATGCTCGTGTAACCGGCGGATCACGCTCGCCATCACCCGTTTCGCCGAGCGTTCACTGGACAGGTAAAGGGCAATATCGTCGGCGTATCGCACGAAAGCGATCCCGCGACGCTCCAGCTCTTTATCCAGTGGGTCCAGGTAGAGATTGGCCAGCAGTGGACTGAGCGGCCCGCCTTGCGGGGTACCGCGCTGTCGCCTCTCCTGCCTCCCGTCCCGGTACCGGAGCGGCGCCCGGAGGTAGCGACCAATCAGCTGCCTGACCCGTTGATCCGGGTTCTGGGATCTGGGTACTCAGCAGTTGCATCAGCCGGTTGTGGCTCACCTGATATCCCGGTAGGGACGCGGGTTACCCCGCGCCCCCCGGACAGATCCGGACATGCAGAACTCCCGCATCCGGCTCCTATCTCGATTACTTGACGCGAAAGCGTTGTTCCGGCCATGGGTGAAGAATCCCTAGGTGCGGGAGGTAGCGGTCGATGTACGGCTGCAGCTTACTTCTCGCTCCGGTATCCACCGTCGCCCTTTCAGGCACAAGGCGAGATCTCCCCAGGTAGGAACGCACTCCTTCACTGCACAACCGCCGGATTTACGCCACTCCGCCTTGATCACGAGAGCTTCGCGGTCTTTGGCCCGCTCGCCCTGCTCGGCAGCGCCTTCTATCCGATTCTTGTCCATCGGCTCGCAGCTTCGATCCACGCTTCCTCCCCACGGTCGGTCACCCTTCCGCAGTTGCGCTTCACTTCGTTCGCTGTGATCAACTCACGGTGGGACTCGCACCCACAAGAGCGCGCCCATGCTGGGAGCACCAAACAAAAACACCCCGCATTCCTGCGGTGCGTTTGCGCCAGACGAATACCGCCGTTTGGAACGCGAAAAATTACACGAAAATGACGGAAAGCTGAAAACGGCGTTTCTGCGAGGCTATGGCGCGGTTTTCGACGGCCCAGACACACAGCAGTCACGTTGTGTGCGTAAGTTCCGAGCATTTGAATACTCCGCGATATATGGCGTATGGCCCTGACTACCTCACAGACGCTTACCGACCGCTTTGACCAAAAAGTCTTCGACGCGATCTACTCGCGTGCGCTCGTCTACAACACCTGCTGGGAAGATCCGGCAGTCGACAGGCTGGCGCTGAATCTCGATCGCGATGACACGCTGCTGGTCATTACCAGCGCCGGATGCAACGTGCTCGACTATGCATTGACCGAGCCGAAGCGGATCCACGCGGTCGATGCCAACCCGCGGCAGAACGCGCTGATGGAGTTAAAGCTCTCCGGCATCCGACAGCTGGACCATGACGACTACTTCAAGACCTTTGGCCACGGCTACCACCCGGAGTTCAGTGCAATCTACAACGATGCCCTGCGCGATTCGTTATCGCCATTCGCACAGGCTTTCTGGGACAAGCGCATTGACTGGTTCGGGAATCCTCGCGGAAGCCTCTACTATCATGGCCTGTCCGGTATCGTGGCGCGGACATTTCGCGCGTACCTGAAGGTTCGGCCTCGTCTCGCAGAAAGCATCGCGGATCTTTTCGAGACACGCTCACTGGACGAGCAGCGTCACATTTACGACACCCGTGTGCAGCCGCTGATCTGGACCCGAAGTGTCAACTGGGTGCTGTCGCGACAATTCACGATGAGCATGCTCGGAGTGCCGCATCCCCAGCGCAAAGAGGTCATGAACCAGCACAGCCTGGGCGTCGCCGGCTTCGTGCGCGAGTCGTTAGAGTATGTCTTCCGGCATCTGCCCGTGTGGACGAACTATTTCTGGTCGGTCTACATTCGTGGTCGTTACTCGCCCAACTGTTGCCCTGAGTACCTGAAGAAGGACAACTTCGCCGCACTCAAGGCGGGACTGATTGACCGTATCCAGGTCCACACGTCAACGGTGACCGAGTTCCTGCAGAACAACGAGGAATCGGTCTCCAAGTACGTCTTGCTCGACCATATGGATTGGATGAGTTCCTATTACCCGGAAGCGCTTGCCGAGGAATGGCGTTTTATACTGGCTCGAGCTACGCCGGATGCGCGGATTATTTTCCGCAGTGCGCATGCTGCACCGACCTACCTCAAGCATCTCGAGATCGGTGACGGTCGAGGACGGCTTCGTGAGCGACTGCAGTTTCGTGACGGGCTCGCCGCAGAACTGCAGTGCTTAGACCGGGTGCACACCTATGCTGGCTTCCACGTTGCCGACGTTACGGCCTGAATGGTTAGTGCAACTGATTCGCACGTGCTGTGGGCCCTGCTGCGGGGCCAGCCGCGCGGTCGCAGCCATGCCGAACGTCTGCAATCGTTCTATGCACCCCAGGCATCGCGCTATGACGAGTTCCGCGAACGCCTCCTGCAGGGTCGGCGCGAACTAGTTGCTGATCTGGCGCCCTCGAGGGGAGCGCGAGTCATCGAGCTCGGCGCAGGGACTGGGAGGAACCTGGATTTTTTTGGCGATCGGTTGGCGACGTTCGCGCATGTCGATCTCGTCGATTTGTGCCCAGCTCTGCTGGCAAGGGCGCGTACGCGGACCGCGGCCATGGACAATGTCACGGTTGTCGAAGCGGATGTGACCGACTGGCGGCCGGACGAGCCGGCCGACGTCGTCTATTTTTCGTATGCGCTCACGATGATCCCGGATTGGCGGGGTGCGATCGACAATGCGATCGCGATGTTGAGACCGAGCGGCCGGCTTGGAGTCGTCGATTTTTACGTCTCGGAAGCAGCAGGCGGCCCCGGGCGGGTGCGGCACGGCGTGTTAACGCGGGTGTTCTGGCCGCGCTGGTTCGGCCATGACGGTGTTAAGCTAGACCCCGCCCACCTGGCTTACCTGATAGACCGGCTGCCGGATCACAGACTCTACGAGGAACGTGCGCCCGTCCCCTATATGGCGGGACTGCAGGTGCCACATTATCGCTTTGTCGGGACAAAGGCTGTCTGAACAGCGCTGAGGCGTTTGCTTGCAGGCAGACGCTGAAAGAAGCGATAAGGGGAGACAGCTGGGCGTTCAGACGGCAAAACGTAGCTTGGTTCTCCGAAAAAGTCGGAAGGTCTGCATCGGCCTTGCGACTGTCACACCGGTTGCTTGTATTGCATCGCCGGCAGCCACCGATTCATAGTGATAAGCGACTAACCGTTCGCGCAACTCAGATGGATAGTGGCGCAAGGTCTTCAATACCGGTATGCGATGGGTTGCCGGAGAGCGCGCAGTCATGGAACACCGGCCCGCCGCCAGCTGCAAATTTTGCCAAGGCTTCAGGTACTGGCCGTGTATCGCCCGTGAATACAAAAAAGCCTGAGAGCGCTAGGCCGAAGGCTGAGCGGTAGGCGTGGTGGCTCACCTCAAACACATCGAACAGGCGTCCATTCCACCAGAACTGGCCGCCCACCGGGATCAACTGGAAAAAGTCCCAAAAGTTTACGCCGCCTTCGGCCAATCGACAGGCATCATCGGCCAATTGCTGGTGTAGACGATCGACGATAGGAGATGGAACGAATAAGCGCACTTTCGATGTCCGATCTGCTCTGCCGGCGAGGCGGAAGAAGAGATTTTCCAAACCACCGATATGATCGAAATGCAGATGGTAATGAAGATCGTATCTGGCAATCGGCTGTAGCGGCTAGCGAAGGCCGGCAACACCGTTGGTCCGCAATCAATAAGGAGGAGTGGTGAGCCGCTGGAGGTTTCTAATACCGCCGATGAATTACCTAGATCGAGCGCACCGGCATTGCCAACACCGAGGAAAGTCAGGTGAAGCAAATCGTCCATTGAGGGCCTCTTCGTTGATTCCTTGGGAAGCAAAGCAAGGCGGTGTTTCCCGCTTATTACGCTGTAGCTCGACGAAACGAGTCCAATTGCTGATTTCTCGCAGGCTATCCCTGCAATCATTTGCCTAAGCGGTTTTAACGGCTTTGACCTCACTAGCAGTTCCTGAACTGCGGTCCTCTGGATCAAATCGATCTCATCAAGTCACGGAATCGTAAAGAATGTGTAACCCATAATGCAGCAGAATGTTCTTAGCCTTGTTTCGCGCTAATTGGCTGTGGGCGTGACTCCTTTGCCCTGGCTGTCAGAGTCTGAAAGAAACCTTGGGAAGCCGATGAACGACCGATTGATGAATGTCCTTTTCCTTTGCGGGCGTAATTCCTCACTCAGCATTTTCGGTGAGGCCATAATGAACCGACTTGGACGTGGCAGATTCAAAGGATTCAGCGCAGGTAGTGATCCTGGACAGGAAATTGATTCGTTGACGCTCTATCAGCTCGAGCGGAACAATTACGATGCGCAAGGACTGAAGGTTAACGACTGGCGCGAGTATGCCGAAGATGATGCGCCGTCGATGGACTTTATTATCCGCCTGTCCTCGGCTGTGCCACTAGAGAAGCAGCCCGACTGGCCTGGGACTCCAATGGTCACGACCTGGAATCTGGTTGACCCTGCGAGTTCAGATGGAGACGATCTGCAGCGGAGATCCGCTTACGTGCGAGCGTTGACCGAGCTCGAGAGCCGTATCTCGATCTTCGTAAACCTGCCAATTGATTCGCTTGACCGGCTGAAGCTACAGCAGCGGCTCGACGATATCGGTCAATCCGTTTCGCCGAGTTGAATGTTGGTGCGGACCATCTCGATCGGCAGTTGCATGTACCGTCGGTTTAGGATGCCGCCGCAGTTTGCTGAGTCGGATGTAACTCCGTCCACTGGACAGGAGGGAGGACCTTTTCTGATTATTGCCCAGTCGGCCACCACGGCAGAGGGTAAATGGCGCTACCCACACAAAACGCGGACGTTACTGGGCGCTACCGCGTGGGTATCGAAGCGCCGAGGTCGGTAACGGTGCATCGTGCGGAGTGTGTGGGGAAGCAGATGGGGCTGGGCTAAGTGGCCCGCTTCCGAGCCCTGGAGCGCGGCACCGATGGAATCGGTGCCGATGCGTGTATCGTCGGACTACCCATCCCGATCACCACTTAGCGCGACATAAAGAATTTAGGGTCCGACGTTTGCTCTTTCAATCGACGTTTTGCACAATCGTATCCAACCACGCCGAAGCTACGCGATGTGCAAACGCCTTGGCCTCTTCAATACCCATTGGATCTGACGGCGGCTCCACTCGCGAGACGGCATGGCGCGCATCGACACCCATTACCTCGGGATGATTGATTGACCGCGAGAACCTGGTTATTTCGCCATTAGATGCGAATGCTCTGATCCCGGTCTGGGAGCGACGTTCGCGCCGGTCGGGACATTGCGGTAAGGTCGCGCCGCAACCAGTCGGGTCGCGCCGGAGAGACGTCAAGCGATGACTTTGCCGCCGGAACAATCGGTCGCCTTCACCGCCTTTCTGATCGGTGCTTTCGCCGCCGTCTCACTACCGCTCGGCGCACTGACATCGCGTTTCTGGGTGCCGGAGGACCGCACTATTGCGGGGCTTATGGCGTTCGGGGGCGGGGCCCTGCTCGCCGCCCTCTCGGTCGATCTCGTAGCACCTGCGATGGACCACGGCCACTTCTTCGCGCTCGCCATAGGAGCGGTCATCGGAGGCCTGATCTTCGTCCTGCTCAATGAGCTCGTGAACGACTACGGCGGTTTCATCCGCAAGGTGTCGACGCGGGTCTATCACCTGCGGCGCAAGCGTCACCAGCAGTATCGCGAAGTGCTGTCGCGGCTCGATGACCTGGCGATATTCGGCGAGGTCGAGAACCGCGATTTCCGTGCGATCGCGGCCTTCATCGAGGTGCGCGAGTACGCCCGCAATGCGCTGATCTACCAGCCAGGGGATCCCTGTGATGGCCTGTTCATCCTTGCCAGTGGTTCGGTCAGCCTACTCGACCCGCTGCAGCGCATGCAGTTGTCTCGCCGGATCGGTCGCTGGGAGACCTTCGGTCGGCAGTCGTTCCTGACTGGCGCGCCGCACGACAAAGCCGCCGTGGCGACCGAAGACGCGGAGGTCTGGCTGCTCCCACGCGACCGTTTTCTCACCTTGCTGGTGAGCTCGCCGCGGCTGGCCCAGGCGATTCACAGCTGGCTGCGCAGCCCGTCGACGATCGACTACCTGGTGACCCGACAACAGATGGGCGCGGCGGCGGCCGAGGCCTGGACCGACAGTGCGACACGCGACCTGGTGCGCCACGCGACCGTGCCCCCGGCACTTGAGATCGATCACAACGACGAGCGCTTCATCGAGGTTGCCGCCGCGGAGCGTGCGGCCTGGCTCGGCGGACTGCCGCCAGGCGAGCTGGACGAGATTGGTGAACACCTGATCTACAAGCGCAAGGCGAAAGGCGATGCCTTTTTCCACGACGGTGACATTGCTGACCGCTTGTATCTGATCGAGCACGGTGAGGTCTCGCTGATGACGCCGCGGGATCACACGCGCAGGCGCGAGGTGCTGGGCGAGGGCCAGGCCTTCGGCCGGCTCGCGTTCCTCAGCGGATCGGCGCATGCGGTCGCGGCATTCGCCGCCGAGGAGACCGGCTACTGGGTGCTGTTGCGTCGCGACCTGCCACGGCTGCTGCCGCAGACGCCGGTGTTCCGCTCGCGGTTGGAGCAGGCCGCCGGTGACCCGGAACTGGCAGAGTACCTGACCTCGCACCACGGTTTGACTCCGGATAAAGTCGAACGTTGGGTCAGCCAGGTCCGCGCCGATCTCAGTGAAGGGCGAGCGCTGAGCGCGGTGCGCGAGATGTTCGGCGGGGTCAGGCGTCAGCACGGCGCAGCACTGGCGATCTGGTTGGGCATCCTGCTCGACGGCATCCCCGAGTCCCTGGTGCTGGGCACGATCCAGGCCAAATCGAGCATCAGCCTGTCGTTGATCGCGGGTCTCTTTATCTCGAACTACCCGGAGGCCCTGTCGAGCTCGATCGGTATGAAGCACCAGGGGCTGAGCTTCGGACGGATCCTGCTGATGTGGTCCTCTCTGGTCCTGGTCACGGGCCTTGGCGCGGCGCTGGGCGCCCTGTTCTTCGCGACGGCCTCGGCGGCGAATTTTGCCGTCATCGAGGGCCTCGCGGCCGGTGCCATGCTCACGATGATCGCGCAGACCATGCTGCCCGAGGCCTATATCAAAGGCGGCAACGTCGTGGGTCTTGCAACCCTGGCGGGCTTCCTGGTCGCGCTGTTCTTCAAGGAGCTGGGCTGAATCACCCATCCCTTTTTTTGACCGTGGCGGTTTTATCCTTAGGGATATGCTCGCAGACCTGATGTAACTGACCGGTGGCCTCGGGCTGTTTCTGCTCGGGATAGTCGTCATAACCGACGGTCTGCATGGCCTGGCCGGCGATGAGACGGCGCAGTCGGAGACATTGCCGTTGCCGAAATACCGTGTTCGTCGGTGAGACCGCAGAGGCATCCGCCAGCGACGCTGAGCGGCCTTTTCCGTCTTTTTGCTCAACTGTCATTTGCCAACATAAGCGGAAGCGGTTCACCCTTCACGGTTTAGTCCTGGCTACGTCGGAAAGCCGACATAGAGTCCTTTCGACCGGCCACCGCGAGTAGCAACGAGTGAGTTCGACGGGTCGGCATACTTCGTCACATTGTTGCAACAAAAATTTAGCGCGCAATATATTCGCTACGGCATATATTCCGCTCTATGAATATATCGCCCGAAACTGTTTTTTCCGCCTTCGCCCATCCCACTCGGCTACGTTGCCTGATGCTGCTGCTCGAACATCAGGAACTATGCGTCTGCGAACTCACCCATGCGATCGGTGCTGCTCAACCCAGCATCTCCCGCCATCTGGCGTGTCTTCGCGAAGCCGAGCTGGTGAACGACCGCCGCGAGGGCCTCTGGATCCACTACAGGATCAATCCGGAAGCGCCTAAGTGGGCAATCCAGGTCTTGAAGCAGACTTTCAAGGGCCTAAGCGAAGATTCGCCATTCGCTGATGACTTGGCTGCGCTTACAGCTATGCCAAACCGACCCGGCGCGCCTCGATGCGCCTAAACGACAGATGGTTAGTCAACCAAAACCTACAAAGGGGAATCGATCATGACTGGCAGTGTCTATAACGTGCTGTTCCTTTGCACAGGTAACTCTGCGCGAAGCATCTTTGGTGAGTGCCTGATCAATCGATTGGGCCATGGCAAGTTCCGGGGCTTTAGCGCAGGCAGCCATCCAAAGGGTGAGGTGCATCCTATGGCGTTGTATGAGCTTCAGCACAACAACTACGAGACTGATGGACTTCGCAGCAAGGATTGGGCGGAATTCGGGACGCCTGATGCACCGAATATGGATTTCGTCTTTACCGTTTGCGACAAAGCAGCAGCGGAGGTATGTCCCGTTTGGCCGGGTCAGCCAATGACGGCACATTGGGGCGTCGAAGACCCTGTCGAAGCCGAGGGCGACCAGTTGATGCGGCAAGCCGCATTCGCCACCGCGTTTCGTGAATTGCAGAATCGCATATCCATTTTCGTCAATCTGCCTCTCGGTTCGCTCGATAAGCTTCGTCTACAGGAGAAACTGGACGAAATCGGCCAGACCCGATTGGCCGACTCGAAGGAGCCTGCCGCCTGATCATGAGTGCGCAGTGCGAAGTCACGGGGAAGCGGGCTGCAGGCAGCTCTATGAGCCTGTTCGAACGGTATCTGACCGTTTGGGTAGGTCTGTGTATCGTCGCAGGTATCGCCTTGGGCCATTGGTTTCCGCAGCCGTTCCAGGCTGTCGGTCATATGGAAGTGGCGCAGGTGAATCTACCGGTCGCTGTTTTGATCTGGCTGATGATCATCCCGATGCTGCTCAAGGTCGACTTTGGCGCGCTACACCAAGTCAAGGAGCATTGGCGGGGGGTTGGCGTCACACTGTTCATCAACTGGGCGGTGAAACCCTTCTCAATGGCGCTGCTCGGTTGGCTATTCATCCGTGGCGTGTTCGCAGACTACCTGCCAGCCGACCAGCTCGATGCCTACGTCGCCGGTTTAATTCTGCTGGCGGCAGCCCCCTGCACGGCCATGGTGTTCGTCTGGAGTCGACTTTCCGGTGGTGACGCGAATTTCACGCTCACCCAGGTCGCACTGAACGACACCATCATGATTTTTGCGTTCGCGCCGATCGTCGGTCTGTTGCTCGGCCTTTCCGCCATCACGGTGCCGTGGGATACGCTCTTTCTCTCTGTTGTTCTCTACATCGTATCACCGGTGTTGTTCGCGCAATGGTGGCGTCGCCGGTTGCTGAGGACGGGCGGCGAAGCCGCTTTAAAGCAACGGCTCGACCAGTTGCACCCGCTGTCGCTGGTTGCCTTGCTGGCCACGCTGGTGCTGTTGTTTGGGTTCCAGGGTGAGCAGATCCTCAGCCAGCCCCTGGTCATCGTCATGCTCGCCGTACCGATCCTAATCCAAGTCTATTTCAATTCTGGCTTGGCTTATTTGCTGAATCGGCAATTCGGTGTGGCGCACTGCGTAGCCGCTCCATCGGCGCTGATCGGAGCGAGTAATTTTTTCGAACTCGCTGTCGCAGCCGCCATCGTTCTGTTCGGATTCAATTCGGGTGCCGCGCTCGCCACCGTCGTGGGCGTGCTGGTGGAAGTCCCGGTGATGCTGTCCGTGGTCCGCATCGTCAACGCCACTCGCGGATGGTATGAACGTGGCGCAATGGCTAATCACGGAGGTTGAGTTGACTTCAAGGGGTTGACCCGGCGTCCGCTCTATCCCGCTACGGAGATCAGCCCTTCCATATCGAAGGGCTGTGCCTTCTGAAAACTCAATCGGTTGGAAGTCCTTGAAGTTCCTTGGCGTTTGTTGAAGCATCATTGGCATGCTGAATCGGTTGCTGGCGGTATTAACAACATTATGCTCGCTATTCCAGTCGCACCGACGATTGGCCCTCGAGAATTTGGCACTGCGCCAGCAGCGCGCAATGCTCCAGTCGTCGGTGAAGCGCCCGCGGTCGTCGGCTCTTGACCGCCTGTTCTGGGTTCTGTTCGCGAAGTATGTGAACGGATGGCGGGCGATGTTGCACACAGTGCGCCCTGATACCGTGGTGCGTTGGCACCGAGAAGGCTCTCGACGCTATTGGCGTTGGAAAAGTCGGCGCCGGCGCGTTGGCCGGCCGCCGATCGATCGAGAAATACGAAATCTCATCCATGAAATGCAGTCGGGGAACACTGGATGGGGCGCTCCACGAATCCATGGAGAACTGCTCAAGCTCGGCATTGAAATCTCCGAAGCCACAGTTGCGAAGTACATGGCCCGTCATCGAAAACCGCCTTCTCAGACCTGGCGGACTTTTCTCGAAAATCACGTAGCGGACTTGGCCTCGATGGATTTCTTCACCGTTCCGACCGCCACGTTTCGTGTGCTCTATGCGTTCATAGTCCTCCGTCATGACCGTCGCGAAATCGTGCACTTTAACGTGACCGAGCATCCCACCGCCCGATGGACGGCCCAGCAGATCGTGGAAGCGCTTCCATTTGATACCCCGCCGCGCTATCTGGTACGTGACCGCGATCGCATCTATGGTGACGCTGTCCAACGACGGATCAAGAGCTTGGCTATAGAGGATGTGCTTACAGCGCCTCGTTCGCCTTGGCAGAACCCATTCGTCGAACGCATGATCGGTTCCATTCGCCGGGATTGTTTGGATCACGTCATCGTGCTCAATGAGCGACACCTG
>JBATKF010000098.1:0-11489 GCA_049669185.1 Sedimenticolaceae bacterium
AGTGTGTCCAGCCCGCGATAACCGAGCACCACCGCGGTCACGAAATTGGCGGCACCGACCTCATTGGCGGCGGCCTGCGCGATGGCGTCACCCACCAACATCGGAGGCCTGCCGAAGGGCAGGCTGGCGGTCAGCACCAGCAGCAGAAACACCAGGCCGCCCAGAAAAAGCAGGGTAGCCAGATTACGCATCCTGATCCCCCTCATCGACGCCGAGATCGAGCGCAAAGACACCGAGGCGCCGCAGGGCCAACGCGAGGATCAGGCTGCTCAGGCCGGCGCCTACCGCGGCCTCGGTCATCGCCACGTCGGGCGCTCGCAGCATCACGAACATCACCGCGACGCCGAGCGAGACCACGGACGCGGCCGCCACCGCAGCGAGCAGATTACGCAGCATCAGCACGGCGATAGCCGCACCCAGGGTCAGCGACACGACGATCGCGGCGAACCAGATCACGGCCCGCCCCGCTTTCCCTGCCACAGGGGTACGCCGGCGTTGTAAAAGGCGCGTGCCAGGGTCGAGGAACCGATGGGATTGGTCAACAGTATAAACAGTGCAATCACCAGCAGCTTGGCCCACCAATCGGGGTGGTGCATCGCCGCACCTAACAGCAGCGACAAGGTCCCCAGTGTCACGGCCTTAGTGCCTGCCTGGATGCGGTTATAGACGTCGGGCATGCGCAGCAGGCCGAGTGCGCCGAGAAAACAGAACAGCGCGCCGATCAGCAGGAACAGATCGCCCAGCAAGGTCAAGGGCGGCCTCCCTCGATGGTCCGGGCCAGCGCTACGATGCCCACGAACGCCAGCACGCCGTAGAGCAGGGCGACATCCAGGTAGAGCGCCGAATCGAACAGCAGCGCCAGTACCACGATGGCGGCGGTGGCGATCACCGACAGGGTGTCTGCCGCGACGATCCGGTCGGGCGCATGGGGTCCGATCCACAGCCGCAACAGGGCCAGCCCGCAGGCCGCGCCGAGCAGTCCCAGTACGGCGATCATCGCGACGGATGCGCTCACTCCAGGAACCCCCGCAGATGGCGCTCAAAACCGCCGGCGATCTCGCGGGTCGTCGCCTCGACGTCGCTGCCCGGCGGACAGTCGACCCAGTGCACGATCAGGGCGTCGCCCTCGACATCGATAGACAGCGTCCCGGGCGTCAGGGTGATGCTGTTGGCCAGCACCAGACGCCCCAAATCAGAGCGCAATGAGGTATTGATCCGCACCAAGGCAGGGCGAAGCGGCAGTGACGGCGTCAGAACACGGCGCGCCATATCGAGGTTGGCGCGCACCAGCGCGACCAGCAACGCGGCCAGGTAAGAGAGGAACGCGAGGGGGGCTCTCGGGCTGAGCCGGATGCCGCCGAGCACCGACGGACGGCCCAGCGTCAGCATGGCCACCACACCGGCGACCAATAGCCCGGCGACCAGCTCCTGGCGGTCGAGCGACCCGACCAGCAAGAGCCAGAAAACAAAGGAAAAGACGAACGAAAAGGCGAACTGTTGCAGCTGTTGGTACATCTAAAGCCTGGTCGGTCAGCGCCGCCGTCGTGTGCGATTATCCGGGCGCAGTCGGCCGGGATACGCGCAGCCTAAAACGTTTTTCGTGTCAATATGATTACCTGCATCAACTCGACGTGCTGTCTTTGCGGGTGCAGACACGGCGGTGGCGTTGGGGCAACCCATACACGTTTATGGTTAAGCAAACGCCATGCCGCATTCTGCCCGGCACTTGCGGGTGCAGCGCGGTAAACGCGGGGTGCCTTGTGGACCGGGCCAACGGAGAATCCATACTGCGTGCCGTAGCATCCGGGTAGCGCCCAGCAGGTCGCGGCACCGAACGGCGCGCAAACGCTCCCTGTCCACTGTCAGAACCTGGACCGCCCCGACCTGATGAAACAAGAACGAGCAAAGGCCTTGCTGGACATTGACCATGCCCATGTCTGGCATCCCTACAGTGCGGTCGGTGCGGGCACGCCGGTGTTCCCGGTGGTGTCGGCCAGCGGTGTGCGACTGACCCTGGCCGACGGTCGTGAACTCGTCGACGGCATGGCCTCCTGGTGGTGCGTCATCCACGGCTACAACCACCCGGTACTGAACCGTGCGATCGAACAGCAGCTGGCGGAGATGGCGCACGTGATGTTCGGTGGCCTGACCCATCCGCCAGCCGTTGCCCTGGCGGAAAAGCTGGTCGAGATCACCCCGCAGGGCCTCGAGCTCGTTTTCTTTGCCGACTCCGGATCGGTATCGGTCGAGATCGCGCTGAAGATGGCCATTCAGTTCTGGCACGGTCGTGGCAAACCGAGCAAGTGCCGCTTTCTCGCGCTGCGCCACGGTTATCACGGAGACACCCTGCACGCGATGTCGGTGTGCGACCCGGTGACCGGTATGCACGGCCTGTTCAGCAGCGTGCTGCCGAAACAGTTCTTCGTCGGATCGCCGCAGGCCGGGTTTGCGCAGCCGGCGGCTCCCGAGGATCTGCAGGCGCTCGAACGAGTCCTGGTCGAGCACGCGGAAGAGATCGCGGCATTGATCCTCGAGCCGGTGGTGCAGGGCGCCGGTGGCATGCGCTTCTACTCTCCGGAATACCTGCGCGCCGCGCGCGCGCTCTGTGATCGCTATCAGGTGTTGCTCATCGCCGATGAGATCGCGACCGGCTTTGGCCGCAGCGGCCGCCTGTTTGCCTGCGAGCATGCCGGCATCACGCCGGACATCCTGTGCCTAGGCAAGGCGCTGACCGGCGGCTATATGACGATGGCGGCGACCCTGACTACGCGCACGGTTGGTGAGGCCATCGCGCGCGGAGAGCCGGGCGTGTTCATGCACGGCCCGACCTTCATGGCCAATCCGCTGGCCTGTGCGGTGTCGCTGGCCAGTATCGAGCTGCTGCTGGACTCGCCGTGGCAGAGCCGTGTGTCAGCGATCGAACAGGGGCTGAGCGAGGGGCTCGCGGGCTGTGCCGCTATGGACCACGTCGCCGAGGTCCGCGTATTGGGCGCGATCGGTGTCGTCGAGCTGATCAGGCCGGTTGACATGCGGCGTGTGCAACCGGCGTTCGTTGAGCAGGGGGTGTGGATACGGCCGTTCGGCAGGCTGGTCTATGTGATGCCGCCGTTCGTGATCGAGCAGGATGATCTGGCATTACTCACGCGGGCGGTCAGGCGGGTGGTTGGTCGTTTGGTTGTCGAAGGCGAGCATTGCGTACCATCCCACAGGGTGTAATTCCGGCGTATGGTTCTTGTCACGCCGCAGGCACACACAAAACACATTCGAACCGATATAATTGCGCCCTCAACCACAATCCCGAGATCACCGCTTCAGTGCACGGTCTCTTCACGTGGCCTTTCGTAGGGGCCACCACTGAACCTGGAGATGCTGCAGCATGCCTGTTGTAACCCTGCCCGATGGCTCCAATCGGAGCTATGACCATCCCGTCACCGTTGCCGACATTGCGGCGGATATCGGCCCCGGTCTTGCCAAGGCCGCGCTGGCCGGCAAGGTCAATGGCGCTATGGTCGACACCTCGTTCACGATCGATGAGGACGCCGAACTTGCGATCATCACCGGGAAGAGTGACGAGGCGCTGGAGCTGATTCGCCACGACGCCGCACATGTGATGGCGCAGGCAGTCCAAGAGCTGTATCCGGGTACTCAGGTGACCATCGGGCCCGCGATCGAGGACGGTTTCTACTATGACTTTGCGCGCGAGGAGCCCTTTCACCCCGATGATCTGACGAAGATAGAGGAACGTATGCGCGAGATCGTCGGTCGCGATCTACCGATCCATCGTGAGGTATGGGATCGCGCGCAAGCGATGCAGACTTTTGCCGAGATCGGCGAGACCTACAAGGTCGAGATTATCGAGGACATCATCCCGGAAGGTGAGGAGGTGTCCGTCTACCGCCAGGGCGACTGGTTCGACGTCTGCCGTGGTCCCCACCTGCCCAGCACGGGCCGACTGCCCAAGGCATTCAAGCTGATGAAGCTGGCCGGCGCCTACTGGCGCGGCGATTCCGACCAGCAGATGCTGCAGCGGATATACGGCACCGTCTGGCGTGACAAGAAAGAACTCAAGGACTACCTGCATCGGCTCGAGGAGGCCGAGAAGCGCGATCACCGCAAGATCGGCAAGGCGCTGGATCTGTTTCACGCCCAGGATGAGGCCCCCGGTATGGTGTTCTGGCACAACAAGGGCTGGATCACCTACCTGACGGTGCAGCAGTACATTCGCGACAAGCTGCGCGATCACGGCTACCAAGAGGTGCATACGCCGCAGGTGATCGATCGCTCGCTCTGGGAAAAGTCCGGACACTGGGAAAAGTTTCGCGACGATATCTTTGTCACCGAGACAGAGGGAAGGGTCTACGCGATCAAACCAATGAACTGTCCCGCACATATCCAGATCTACAACCATGGTTTGAAGAGCTATCGGGACCTGCCGTTGCGCCTGGCCGAGTTCGGATCCTGCCATCGCAACGAGCCGTCGGGCACGCTGCATGGCCTGATGCGGGTGCGCAATTTCGTTCAGGATGACGCGCATATCTTCTGCACCGAGGAGCAGATCCTCCCAGAGGTGCTCGCATTCACCGACCTGCTGTTCGAGGTGTATCGGGATTTCGGTTTCGACGAGGTTCTGATCAAGCTGTCGACGCGACCAGAAAAACGAGTGGGATCAGATGAAGTATGGGATAAAGCGGAGAAATCACTTGAAGATGCCCTGAACACCCGCGGGCTGGATTGGGAGCTGCAGCCGGGCGAGGGGGCCTTCTACGGACCAAAGATCGAATTCTCGCTGCGCGACTGCCTCAACCGCGTCTGGCAGCTCGGCACCATCCAGCTCGATTTCTCCATGCCGGAGCGGCTTGGCGCCACGTATATCGCGGAAGACAACAGCAAGCAGGTGCCGGTAATGCTGCACCGGGCGATCCTTGGCTCGATAGAGCGTTTCATCGGTATCCTCATCGAGCACTATGCGGGCGCCTTCCCGCTGTGGCTTGCGCCAGTACAGGCGGTCGTCTTGAACATCACGGACCGACAGGCCGATTATTGTGCCGAAGTCGTGAAAAGCCTTCAGGATAAGGGCTTTAGAGCTGATTTAGACTTGAGGAACGAAAAAATCGGGTTTAAGATCCGCGAGCACACATTGCAGCGCACCCCCTACTTGCTCGTGGTGGGCGATCGCGAGATGGAAAACCACAGCGTCGCGGTACGTACCCGTGGCGGAGATGATCTCGGTTCGATGCCACTCGACGGGCTGATTGCGCGACTCGAGTCGGAGGTTGCCCAGCATATGTGAGAGAGACGCCCCGGCAGCCGCCCGTATGGGCCACCCAAGTCCGGGGGGATGTTCGGGTCTGATTCAAAAAAGCACTGGCTCTCGCTGGTGCTTTCTTGGTTGTCGGATCCTTGGATTTGTAGCGGAGGAAAACGGCTATCGCCAGACAACCCGAGAAGCGGAATCGCCTCAATGGAGAGATCACAGCGCACGAGGTGCGCTTAATAGGAAAGGATGGAGAACAGGTCGGCATCGTCACCATCGACGATGCGCAGGCGGCGGCCGATGCGGCCAGCCTCGACCTGGTGGAGATCGTTCCAAATGCGGAGCCGCCGGTTTGCCGGGTGATGGACTACGGCAAATTCGTCTTTGAGGCGAAGAAGCAGAAGCAGGAAGCGCGCAAGAAGCAGAAGCAGGTGCAGGTCAAAGAGGTCAAGTTTCGACCCGGCACAGAGATCGGCGACTATCAGGTCAAGCTGCGCAATCTGCAACGCTTTTTGGAAGAGGGCGACAAGGCCAAGGTGACCATGCGCTTCCGTGGTCGAGAGCATGCCCACCGCGAGCGCGGCCTCGAGCTGCTGCAGCGGATCGAGAAAGACCTAGAAGAGCTTTCGCTAGTCGAGCAGCGGCCGATGATGGAGGGACGCCAGATGGTGATGCTGCTGGGGCCGAAGAAGAGCAAGTAAAGGAGTTCAGATAGACAGCGCGCTGATGCCGATCCGATGAGAAATCGACCGGCGTGCGCAAGGGGTGGCCGGGCCAATAGGCATTGCCTGGGCCGCCTTCAATAAAACCTAAGCATCAGGAGTTAAAGAAAATGCCAAAGATCAAGACCAATCGTGGGGCCGCCAAGCGTTTCCGGGTTACTGCCGGTGGCGTCAAGCGCAACCAGTCTCACCGTCGTCACATCCTGACGAAGAAGTCCACCAAGCGTAAACGTCAGTTGCGTTCGCCCTCGATGCTGCATAAGAGCGATGTGGCCGCCGCGCGGCGCATGATTCCCTACGCCTGACACGAGGAGACTGAGAGATGCCAAGAGTCAAACGGGGTGTGCAGGCGCACGCCAGACACAAGAAAGTCCTGCAGTCGGCCAAGGGCTACTACGGTGCCCGCAGCAAAGTATTCCGCGTCGCCAAGCAGGCGGTCATCAAGGCCGGGCAATACGCCTATCGCGATCGCAGGGTCAAGAAACGTGAATTCCGTGCGCTATGGATTCAGCGTATCAATGCCGCCGCGCGGATGTGCGACATGAGCTACAGCCGCTTTATCGACGGCCTCAACAAGGCCGGGATCGAAGTGGATCGCAAGATGCTCGCCGATATCGCAGTGCACGACATGCCGGCGTTTCAACAGCTTGCAGAGAAGGCCAAGGCTGCCCTCCCGGGCTGATTGACGTAGCGGTCGGGTCCGGAATGGCCCGGTGTCGATCTATCGATAGGGGGAAGGCCGATCGGCCTTTCCCCTTTTTGTTTCTCCTGTAGGTTGCTATAAACGGCGTGCATCGCACCGGGCAGAAAAACAACGCGGTCAATCCCAATGCAACTCGCTTTGCGGATTGCGCCCTACGATGTGAAGTTGGATAAAAGAAATGGATAGCGATCTCCAGGATCTCTTGTGCGATGCCGAGCGGGCGGTCACTGCCGCCGACGATCTGCGTGCACTCGATGAGGTGCGTGTCCGGTATCTCGGTAAGAGCGGCCTGTTCACAGAGCGCTTGAAGCGACTCGGAAAGCTGTCGCCGGAGGAGCGCAAGGCCGCCGGGCAGACGATCAACCGGGCGAAGCAGAATTTGCAGCAGTCCCTGGAGGCGCGCAAGCGATTGCTCGAGGCCGCTGAGCTGGAAAGGCGGCTGGCCTCCGAGCGCATCGACGTGACGCTGCCCGGGCGGGATCCGGTGAGCGGCGGCCTGCACCCGGTGACGCGCACCATGCAGCGCATCGAGGCCTTCTTCTCCAGCGCTGGCTTCGAGGTCGCCGAAGGGCCGGAGATCGAGGACGACTTCCACAATTTCGAGGCACTCAATATTCCGGCACATCATCCGGCGCGCGCGATGCACGACACCTTTTACTTCGATGAGCACCTTCTGCTGCGCACCCACACATCGCCCGTGCAGATCCGCCACATGAAACACGCCGAGCCGCCGATGAAAGTGATTGCCCCGGGGCGGGTGTATCGCTGCGATTCCGATCTCACACACACCCCGATGTTTCACCAGGTCGAGGGATTTCTGGTCGATGAACAGGTGAGCTTTGCGGACCTCAAAGGGATACTGAACGCCTTCCTGCATGGTTTCTTCGAGCGCGACGACCTCGAGGTGCGCTTCCGACCGTCCTATTTCCCGTTCACTGAGCCCTCGGCCGAGGTCGACATTCAATGCGTGATGTGCAGCGGCGGCGGCTGTCGCGTGTGCAGCCATACCGGCTGGCTCGAGGTCCTGGGCTGCGGAATGATTCACCCCGAGGTGTTCCGTCATGTCGAAATCGATAGCGAGCGGTACCTCGGTTATGCGTTCGGCATGGGCGTCGAGCGTCTGGCGATGCTGCGCTATGGCGTCAACGACCTGCGGCTGTTCTTCGAGAATGACCTGCGCTTTCTAAAGCAGTTTGCGTAGGGTGGTGGTGGAACGGGATGAACAACGTGCGCAGCACCGACCCTGCGGCAGTTTGCGTTAGGACACAATCATGAGATTCAGTGAAGCCTGGCTGCGGGAGTGGGTGAACCCCGATATCAACACCGAGGCGTTGGCGGACCAATTGAGCATGGCCGGCCTCGAGGTCGACTCGGTCGCGCCGGCCGCACCGGCCTTCAGCGGTGTCTTGGTCGGCGAGGTCCTCACCCGCGAGCAGCACCCGGATGCCGACAAGCTCAGCGTATGCAGCGTCAATACCGGCGGCGATGCGCCTGCGCAGATCGTCTGTGGCGCCAAGAACGTCGCCGCCGGCATGAAGGTGGCGGTCGCCACGGTCGGTGCGAAGCTGCCCGGCGACTTCGAGATCAAGAAGGCCAAGCTGCGCGGCGTGCAGTCGCTGGGCATGATCTGCTCGGCCTCCGAGCTGGGTCTCGCCGAGACCTCTGAAGGCATCCTGTCTTTGCCTGCCGATGCCCCGGTCGGCAGCGATCTACGCGACTACCTGGCACTCGACGATCAATGCATCGATGTCGATCTCACGCCCGACCGTGCCGATTGCCTCAGCGTCGCAGGTATTGCGCGTGAGGTGGGCGTGCTCAACAGGGTAGCGGTGAGCGTGCCGCAGATCGGCGCAGTGGAACCGGGCATCGACCAGACATTCGCCGTGGATCTGCAGGCCGAAGCGGCGTGCCCACGCTATCTGTGCCGCATCGTGCGCGGCATCGATGCCGCCGCGTGCACGCCGGACTGGATGGTCGAGAAACTGCGCCGCAGCGGTATCCGCGCTATCTCGCCCGTGGTCGATATCACCAACTATGTGCTGCTCGAATTCGGTCAGCCGATGCACGGTTTTGATCTCGACCGACTCGAAGGCGGCATTGTGGTGCGCATGGCGGAGGCGGAGGAGCGCCTCAGGCTGCTGGACGGCAGCGAGGCGACCCTGCGTGCCGACACCCTGGTGATTGCCGATCAGCGTCGGGCTTTGGCGATGGCCGGCATCATGGGCGGCGCGGATTCTGGTGTCAGCGATGCGACGCGGAATGTGTTGCTCGAGTCCGCGTTCTTCACGCCGCTGGCGATCGCCGGTAAGGCACGCAGCTATGGTCTGCACACCGATTCGTCACATCGTTTCGAGCGCGGCGTGGATTTCAAGCTGCAGCGCCTGGCGATGGAGCGTGCTACCGCACTGATGCTGGAAATCGTTGGCGGCCAGACCGGACCGATCACCGAGGTAACGTGCGATGGGCATCTGCCGAAGCGTGAACCCATTCTGCTGCGTCGCACGCGGGTACGACGCCTGCTCGGCGTCGCTATCGAAGATGCGATCATCGCCGATATCCTGGCGCGTCTTGGCATGCAGGTCACAGCGACCGATGAAGGTTGGTCAGTGATCGCACCGAGCGCACGCTTCGATATCGCCATCGAGGCCGACTTGATCGAAGAGATTGGACGCGTTTATGGCTATGCGAATATCCCGGCCAGCCTGAGTTCGGCGCCGGTGAGCATTTCGCTACGTCCCGAGGCCGAGTTCAGCCTGGCCAGGGCCAAGCAGCTGTTGACCCATCGCGGCTATCACGAAGCGATCACCTATAGCTTCATCTCGCCGGAACTCGCCGCGTTGCTGACCCCCGAGGTGGCGCCGATCAAGCTGACCAATCCGATCTCGGCCGATATGTCGGATATGCGCGCGAGCCTCTGGCCGGGACTGCTGCAAACACTACAGAACAACCTGGCGCGTCAACAGACGCGGGTGCGGGTGTTCGAGAGCGGACTCACCTTTCGGCGCACCGATGCCGAGATCGAGCAGCACCCAAAACTGGCCGGCCTGATGTACGGCGAGGCGGCTGCTGAACAGTGGGGTCTGACGACCCGCCGGTCCGACTTTTTCGACATCAAGGCCGACCTGGAGTCGTTGCTGGGCCAGGTGGCCGATCCGGTCGAGTTCCGGTTTGCCGCCGCCGAGCACTCTGCGCTGCACCCCGGGCAGGGCGCGCAAGTGCTGCGAAAAGACGAGCGCATCGGCTGGATCGGACTCCTGCACCCGGCCGTGCAGAAGGCGCTAGACCTGCCACGCGGGGTGTTTCTGTTCGAGGTCGACCTGCTGCCACTGCGGCTGGGTGGAATTCCCCAGTTCGCGCCGTTGTCGAAGTATCCAGCGATTCGCCGCGACTTCGCGCTGCTGGTCGACCGCGACCTGCCGTATCAGGCCGTGCTCGACTGTGTCCGGGACGCCGCGCCCGCATTTGTGACAGAAATCCAACTGTTTGATGTATATACTGGGGAAAACATAGATTCAAGTCTAAAAAGTCTGGCTTTGAGCTTGATTTTACAGGAAACTTCGCACACTCTTACTGACATCGAGATCGACGAGGCAAGTGCGGTGGTGCTTGCGGCGCTGGCAGAGGGTCTGTCCGCAAAACTGAGAGACTGAGTCAATGGCACTGACCAAAGCAGAAATGGCAGAACATCTATTCGAGGAGCTCGGGCTGAACAAGCGCGAGGCCAAGGACATGGTGGAGATGTTTTTTGAAGAGATCCGTATGTCGCTGGAGAACGGCCGCCAGGTAAAACTGTCGGGTTTCGGCAATTTCGACCTGCGGGAGAAGAAGCAGCGTCCCGGGCGCAATCCCAAGACTGGCGAAGAGATCCCGATCTCGGCGCGCCGTGTCGTCACCTTTCGCCCCGGTCAAAAACTCAAGGCACGAGTAGAGGCATATGCTGGATCCCAACAGCAGCAACATTGAGCTTCCGCCGATCCCCGGCAAGCGCTATTTCACCATCGGTGAAGTCAGCGAGCTATGTCAGGTCAAGCCGCATGTATTGCGCTACTGGGAGCAGGAGTTCCCGCAGCTAAAACCGGTCAAGCGGCGCGGCAACCGTCGCTATTACCAGCGCCACGATGTCGAGATGATCCGCAATATACGCAGCCTGCTCTACGAGCAGGGCTTTACCATCGGCGGTGCGCGTCAGCAGTTGTCCGGTGAGGGGCACAAATACGAAGACCACTCGCGGGTCGACATGATCCGTCAGCTGCGTCGCGAGCTCGAGGAGCTGCTGGTGTTTCTCAAGGCCTGATCGGGGGCCGGTTTCATTGACAAGCAAACGCCGCGTCCCTAGGATGCAGCGCCTGTATTTCGGAGCGTAGCGCAGCTTGGTAGCGCACCACAATGGGGTTGTGGGGGTCGGGAGTTCGAATCTCCCCGCTCCGACCAATAAAAACATAGACTTAGGCGAACAACCTAAGTCTTTTTTTATGTCGAAAACAAAATAGGTACCGAAATAGGTACCGAGAGGAGGCATTCGAAAAAGACGCACCATGGTGTCTAGGGCGGGCGTCAGCAGAGAAGAAATCTCGCCGGGCCTTGAAGACACAGGTCTCACGTCTGTCGGGGTCTGTCGCGCGTTTAATCGTCCTTATTTCGGGAAATAGGTCACGCCGGGTAGATCTTCAAAATGATCGTCCGAGGTAACAAGTTCAACATCGTATTTTCGAGCGCTGGCGTAAATGACAGCATCGGCAAAGGCGAGCTTGTGTGACAGTGAAAGGTCTGCGGCCACCAGAGCTATATCGGTAGTCAGGGGCACGATGAG
>JBATKF010000099.1:0-3055 GCA_049669185.1 Sedimenticolaceae bacterium
CGACAATCGCCATTGACCAGACCACGCTGGGCCCGGTTGGTAGGTCCGTCAGTAGTGAGCCTACCGATCCGAGCAGATAGCCGGCTATTCCGACACCATAAGCCGCCTTAAGGCCTCGATACCCCCGCGTTGCCAAAGCTGGAATGATCAGGCTAGCAAATACCAGATAGACACCGACCAGTTGAACGGAGGTCGTCACGCTCAACGCGAACAACACATAGAACAAAGTTGGATTTTCTGCAGCCTGGCCCTTGAACCAGAATGCCAGAATGGCGAACGACAAAGCGATGGGTACCCAGAGGTCGTCGTAGGTGACCCAGAGCAGCTGGCCTGCCAACAGGTCCTTGAGCCGTTCGCCTCCATGGGGATCGTTAGCCAGGATCAGCAGCGCCGCGGAGACAGCAAGCACGAAGATAACCCCAATCAATGCCTCCAACACATCGGCCCAACGCCTTTCGACCCAACGCAGCCCCATCGAGCCACCAAGCGCCGCAAGAAAGGCCGATAGCTGAACCGCCCATCCCGGTGGCTCCTCAATCACGAAGTAGACCAGGATCACGCCCAGCCCTGCGAGTTGTGCGATGGCTAGGTCGATGAAGATGATCCCCCTCGCAAGGACTTGTCGTCCGAGCGGCACATGGGTGCTGAGGACCACCGCCCCTGCAAGCAGGGGCGGCCCAAGCAAAGATAGATCAATCAGGTTCACGTTCTTACCGATTCAGAAAGCCGTCGGATGATCTCGTCGAAGAAACCGAAAAGATCATCACTGTTCGGCACAGCCCCCACCGTATGCGGCAGTACGACAACCGGGGTACCTGTCTGCTCCTGGAGCCAGGCCGAAGGTTTCGTATCGTTTGCCGGCGAAAGGATGATCAGATCCGCTTGCGCCTTCTTCAGGCCCGCGAGGTGTGCCATGTTGGGTGGGATGCCGGGTTTCGGCTCCAGCGAACCGGCACGCTGCATACCCAGCCAATCTAGCAGGTAGATCCATTCGCGATGATGAACGACTGCGCGTTTGCCATTGAGCCCTTCGGCTTGGGTCTGCCAGCGTTCTATCGACGATTTCCACTGCGTCGTGAAGTCCTGCAATAGGCTTTCGTACGCTGACCTATTATTCGGATCCAACTGTTGCAGCCTTAATGACAAGGCCTTGGCGACTTCGAGCAAACGGCGGGGGTCCATCTGAATGTGCGGATTGCCATCACCATGTACGTCACCCTCGGCGCGATCCAGCTCGGCGGGCTTTTCGAGTAACACAACCTGCCGTGTGGCTTCAAAGTAACCTGGTTTTCCCGTTAGCACTTTGGGGTTCCTGGCACGCCGCTGCAGCATCGGCATCCAGCCCGTTTCGAGTTCGGCGCCTGTGCACACCGCCAGATCGGCCGAGCGCAGTTTTGCGATCAGGGACGGCCTGGCCTGCACATAGTGCGGGTCCTGTCCGGCGTGGGTGGCTGAGAACACCGTAGCATGCTCACCGGCCAGCTCTAGGGTCAGCGCCGCCCATTCTGGCTCGCAGGCGAAGATGTTTAGCTTCGCGTGGACCGAACCTGTCAGTAAGCATGCGACTAGCAAACCGGCTAGTGGTCTGACTTGAGGTTTCATCGACAGACTCCCTCGCGCCGTTAGTACTGGTGAGCGCCATGGGCACCCAGGGTCATGATGTACTGCAGGTAGACTTGGTCGTCGGTGTCGTCGCGGGAGTCGTCGCGTGCATACTGCAGACGCAGGCGACTGAACTCACTCGGCGTCCAGTCGACCATAACAGCCCAGCGGTCAGGGTCGCGGCCGCTGCTCTGGTAACCCGACTCCTCGAAGATTTCATCGTCATCCTCGCCGGTCGTGTTGCTGAGCATCGTGAGGTCATTGTCGGCACTCAGGCGGTCGTAACGCAGGCCGGTGCGCCACTGGCGGTTGAACTGAAAAACACCCTGCAGATACCAGCCATCTTGGTCGCCATCGTAGTCAAATACGGCATCGCCAGCATCTTCGGATAGGGAAACCTTTCCATCCTCGTCGCGCCAGAAGTATTCGCCCTGGAATATCAGTGCTCTCTCGTTGCCCAGATCCGTCTTCCATACGGCATCGAGCACCGTAAGGTCGGAGTCGCCGTCGAAACTGGGGCTTTCACCACCGTGGTCGTGGTCATGACCACCTGCCGAGCGATCTTCAACATCGACATCCATGTATGACACGCCAAGCTGCCAGCTATTGTTCTGCCCGATGTCGCCGCCGACTTTTGCGAACAGATTCTTCACGTTGCCGAAGTCATCGTCACTATCGCCACCCGGGTAGGTGTCGCCACGCAGGGCTTCCGCGCCCACCTCGACAAAAAGGGCATCGATCGGTGCCACCCAGCTGGCTCGGATACCGTCGTCGCGATACTGGCCACCGAGAAACGCTTGATAGGGTAACGGCGTATCGGCGAAATCCCAGGTATGGGTGTGCTTCTCATTGAGGTAACCCACGGACGAATAAAAGCGGCCGAAGCGTAGACCGAGGCCTGCCGGTAGTGCCAGCGTGTCGACGAAGGCCTCTTCGATATCGACTTCGATTTCGCCATCATGCGTGTGCAGTCCAATCGTTGTCTGTCCGTAAAAAAGATTGTCGACGTTGGCCGACGCCGTCAGCTCGGTTTCCCAGAGTGACAGCCCTTCATCCTGCAGGCCGGCTTCGCCACCGAGCGGCATGCCCTCGAGTTGGAAATCCTCGGGGTCTTCAGAGTACGAGGCGTATCCACCTTGCAGAACTAGGCTGATCGCGGGATTGAAGCGGTTATCGCCGGTGCGTGGCTTTGCCTGGACCTGTTCTTCAACAGCAGCGACCTTACCCTCGGTCGACTCCGCCTTTTCCTCGGCCGACGCGGCACGTGCCTCGGCCTTCAGAAGACGTTGCTCCAATGCCTGAATCTGCTGCTGGTGTTGCTGCTTCATCTCCAGAACCATTTGTTTGAGTTCAGCGATATCGGCTGAATCGGCTGAAACGGCACTAATAGGAAAGCCCAACGCTGCCACGACGGCGGCGTTCAAGAAAGTTTTCTTCATCGATGTATCTCCGA
>JBATKF010000100.1:0-3634 GCA_049669185.1 Sedimenticolaceae bacterium
GTCACGTCCGTTGCGGCGCAGGCCGTCACCTCTACGGTGAACCCCTCGATCACCGAGGTACTCGGCAGCGGTGGGCAGGTATCCGAGACATTGCGGATGCGATAGGCGACCCATTCCAGGCCGCTCAGTGCCGCATGCCGCCCGCGCAATGCGTTCACCGTCATCGCGCTCGAGGTCTGCTGTGCGACCGAGAGATTCACCAGATAGGCGGCGAGCCCCGATACGACCACCAGCAGGAACAGCGTCGTGATCAGCGTGAAACCCTTTGCCCCGTCGACCCGTCGCTTCATGGCAGGTTACTCACACTGACCTGCTCCATTAGGGTCACCGATTCGCCGGCCTCGGCGATCGACAGGCGCATGCTCAGCACCGCGTTGCGTGTCGGTGTGCCCGGCGCATACTGAAACTGACAGCCCGCTACATTATTGGCGGCCAGGGCGTGCTCGGCCGGGTTGGGCAGTGCCAGGAGTTCGGTATGGGTGTCGGCGTCGGTCTGGTCCTGTCGGGGCGAGTATCCCCAGTACCGCCGCACCGTGCCCTGCACCGGATCGCAGACATAGCTGACGGCCGTATCGGTCAGGTAAAAGCGCTGCCCCGGTGACTCCGCCGGAAAGGCCGTCTGGCCGCTGGCGAACTGACTGTTATCGAACTCCAGCGTCACGGGAGGGCCCGGGTTGACCGAGACCAGGGTCGCGCGATTGTCGCCGCGCCACAGGTCGGTCCCGCTGAACCCGGTGTTGTAGACGACGACGCAAGACGCCGTACCGCCGGCACAGGCGGTCGGATCGGCAGAGGTACCGACCGTCGCGGTGTGGTTGAGACTTCCCAGCACCTCAAAGGTGCTATCGGCATCTCCGGGGATGAAACTCAAGGGATCCCCGGGCGGCAGCTGACGGTAGCGGCCGCCGGTTACCGCGCGCATCAGCTCGACGCAGCTGCCGCCGCAACCGACGCGAATACTGTTGGGCACGGCCAGTCGCACGTCCTGGGCCAGGCGCTGGGTCAGGGCCTGCGCCTGATCCACCAGCCGCGCGCGCCGCGATTGATCTACGTAGACATCGATCGGCGCGGTAACGAACTGCATCACCACGATCGACAGCACACCGCTGATGATGATCACGATGATCAACTCGATCAGGGTAAAACCGGCATCAGTCCGTCTAGCCTGCATATCTCAGTTCATCCGATAGGCGACCAGCGGCACCGACAGCGCGGCATCGCCGTCGAAACCCACCTGCACCAGGATGCGCTTGGCGGGATAGCCGCCGAGCGTCGCTGTCGTGACACTGACGTTCACGTTATAGCCGTCGAGGCCGGCAATCAGCGCACCCGTCTGGTCGCGCGCGCCGGCGTTGTCGTCCAGGCCGTGGTAATCGGACACATCGTCGAAGTTGGCCCGGGTCTCGCCGCTCTCGGGGCCGCCGCTCTCCGCGCCATCGGGATCGTCCAAGGCCTGTACCAGAATTTCGTCGAGATAGGCCTGGGCAATCGCCGTCGCCTGGGTACGGACCATCGGGTCTGCGCTGCTGCGACTGACCTGGGTGATGACCATCATCACCGCGGTGACCGTCACCGAGATGATCACGATGGAGATCACCATCTCGATCAGCGTCGCCCCGCGCTGTCGGGTGAGGCGGCTCATGAGGCGTGCACCACGCCGGTCTCTGCCTCGATGGTGACCGTGCGGGTTCCAATGCTGTAGCTGGCCGCGGTGTTCAGCAGGCTGTCGGTGGCCGCATCGACCGGGCGGCCCTGACCATCGAAGTAGATGGTGAGCGCGCCGACGGCCACGCCCGCCGGGGCGGCCTGTGCCCAGGCCTCGCCACCGGGTCGATTGACCGCCCGGGTGAAGTCGCCGACGTCGCAGCTGGTCGCCCGCTGAGACAGGGCATAACCGCTCGGACCGACGGAGAAATGGGTATCGCAGCCGGAACTCAGCGCAAGCTTCTGCGCAAATCGCGCCGCCGCCGCGGATGCATCCGCAAAGCCCATCGCCTCGAAGCGACTCGCGGCGAAGAAGCGTGGCATCGCGGTCGCGGCGAGGATACCCAGCAACACCATGACCACGACCAGCTCCACGAGCGTGAAGCCGGATGTGCGACCGTCACCAGCAGCAACGCGGCCCTGAGGCCGCGTTGCTGGATGTTTAACGATACTTACCACGGGCCCAGGCCCTTTTGGGGGTCGCTTACGGCAGGACCGCAACCGCACCCGTGTTGGCGTCGTAGGTGATGGAGCGTGCCAGGGCGGTATCCAAGCGATAATTGTAAGTGCAGGTCTGAGCGCCCGCAGCGGTAGTGGCCACGGCCTGATAGTCTTCGGTCGCACCGGTGGCCACCGTCGGCGGATTCTGCATCACGCCCTGCCAAACCTCGACACAGGCGTCGTCATTGTCGATGGTCGTGTTGCCACCGACGCCGACCGGCCAGCCCACGCTATTCGAATCGACCGTGCCGTCACCGAAACCGGCCACATTCGCGGCCGTCGTGGTGTTGCCGTTAGCCACCCACTGCGCACGAAACATTGCGATTCCGGCACCAAAACCGCCGGCCGCACCGTCAACGGCCGCAGCGTGCGCCTGGTCTTGGACGTTCATGAACCGGGGCAGTGCGGTCGCCGCCAGAATACCGAGGATTATGATCACCACCACCAACTCGACGAGGGTGAAGCCAGCTTGTTTTTTCATCTAAGACTCCTGAATCTCAAAATAACGATGCGGTAGGGGCCTTCACCCAGCGGAGAGACCTGCCTCGCTCGAGACCCTTATCGACGTCGATGAAAAAAGCTTTAACTTGCTGATTACGTTTCAAAAAAACGGGAAATTGCTTCCCGAAATGGCTCATTCCGTCGGCCCGCCGGTGAGCTTTGCGGGCTGGTTCAGTCAGGCTGCCATGAGACGATCCAGCCGTCCTCGCCGACGGGTGCCGCGAAGGGTTCACAGACACAGCAGCTCGCGATCGCGGCGGGGCGCTCGCCGATCAGCACGATCGGCGTAATCGCGCGCAGCCAAGGCGGAATGTCGCATTCCTGGGCGAGCTTCTTGAACGATCGCCGCCCTGCCCGCCCGGCCGGCCTGCAGCGCAGCCCCGCGTGACGATAAGCGATCTGCACATTGCCATCACTCCAAAATCGCCGATCGATACCGCCCGGACCGAGCCGACGTCGCACCCATCCAAGGCCCGGCCCGAGCCAGCGCTCCTCGCCGTCCCAATGCAGCGGCGCCTGCGGGGCGACGCCCGGCGGCTCGCGCAAAAGCCAGAGTTCGTCACGAAAGCGCCGCAGCTCCATGCCGTTCCAGGCGATCCGCAGATCGGCATCCGGGCGAGCGTGATCGATCTGGTGCAGTGCCTCTATCAGGCGTCGTCGTGGTAGGGGCGGCAGCTGCTGTCGGCGAAGCCACAAACGAAACACGTTGCATGCCTGTGCCCCGGTCAGTTCGCGCAAGCGATCGATCCGCAGCCGCTGCGGATGACCGGTCTGCAGGCTATCGAGCATGCGGTCGGCCTCCTCGGTAAGCAGCGCGGCCGCGGCGGCGCAATGCGCCGCACTCTGTGCGAGGCTCGCGGCCGCTGCTGGCCAACGAGCCAACAATGCCGGCATGACCTGATGACGCAGATAGTTGCGGTCTGGCGTC
>JBATKF010000101.1:0-7269 GCA_049669185.1 Sedimenticolaceae bacterium
TCTACAAGATTCTCTAAGACCGGAAGGTGCGTCGTGTCGATCCAGCGTGGCGCCGCAACGTGGAGACTCACGGGATTGTCTGCGTCGCACCTCCCTCAGATCTCCGCGCGCTGTTGGAGGACATCCGGGAGTTCGGGTCGGTAACTTTACGGCCGGCGTGGCGGAGAATAGCGCCACATCGGATCGACGGTTGCGCAGTTCGGAGCACATGAATTCTGGAAAAACGGCACAGGACGATGCGATGAACGACGCGGGCGACCAACGGGTCCTCTGCCCCCACTGCGGGCAACCACATGACGCAGCCGCGAAAGCCTGCCCTGCCTGCGGGGTGGCCTGCGAGCCGGCGGCAATGCTTCCGGGTGCGGCGTCGGAGTGGGCCCATGCCAGGGACGGTCTCAAGACCAAATGGGTGGTCTCAGTGATTGCGTTTTGGGTTAGCGTGGTCATCTTGGGAGTTGTCTTCTTCATCGAACAGCGGCTCAATCTCACGCTTGCCTCCATCGCCCTCGGCATGCTGGTCATCGGAATCTGGTTGAAGACCCGTTATCAAATGCGTCTCCGCAACGATCCGAGCGAACATTGACACGCGGCCGCTTAATCGATCTGGGATGCCGGGCTGCCGATTTGCACCATCGGTACCATGAGATCCACAGTGTCTTGTTCGGTGCGGCTTCGTTCCGCTTGATTGTCGATGCACTGCGCGGGCATCGGCGACGTGCCTACAAAGAATGCCCACAGACGCTGCAAGGCCCCCGCGACGAGTTGGCCATACTCGAGGGACACATCACCGGTCTTACGCTGGCAGACGCTGGTAAAGGCGTCGACCGCGAAATGCGGTAGGTGCTGCTGGAATACACGCGGAGCCTGAGCAAGACGAATCGGCCTACCGCGACCCAGGACCCGAAATCCGCTCGCGTTTTACCGAGGACAAGCGCCAATATGACCACCTGCTGTCGCAGCTGGAAAGCCTGGGGACCCGGCTCAACAGACTCTTCTCCAATTACTGATGCGCGGGTCTTGATAGCCCGGCTGGGCGGCGACGCCGCCCGGCTTTCCATATGAGACAAGACGGAATCGAAAACAGGTAGCCATGTGGCCGGTACGCAATACCTGGATGCTTCGCCCGAATTCAGTATTTGCCGGAAGTCAAAAAAATGCAATAAAAATGTCATAAAAGGACCATGGCGCCTGCGACGTGCTGGTCATGCAGGATTCAATCGCAGACACCGCCCAGGATATCTCGGGCTTGTTGGTCGAGCGCCGGATGAAGGTGCCGATAAGCATCATATCCTGTACAGCGCCGGCGAGACCTGGGTCGGTACCTTTACGCGGATCCATGGAGAGATGTGTCCGATGAGGTACCCTTGCGAACCCGAGCTTCGGCGCTACGCACCCGATCAAAAAGAGCGGGTCGTCCCCTAAGATCGCCCCGGCCGGCGCGGTAAGCCGCTAGCGACTGCGCGAACGGCCACCGGGACGAGTATTCTTCCGACCTCGGCGCAGCGTCCGCGGCGTCAGCGATAGAGAAGTGTTTCAGGCGGTGACCAACAGAAGAAGTAGACAGACGGCGGGGAGAGTGCAAAACATCACCACTATCGCGCGATGCCGTGGCTAAGAAACTCATTATCCAGACCACTTCGGGCGAGCGGATTCCTTTCCTGCGCGGCGTATTGGTAGAGTCTCTGGCGCGTTCCGGTCTCTCGTTCCAGGATGCCTATCTGGTAGCGCAGTCGGTGCGTGACGGGCTTGGCGATGGCGTCGAGATCAGCGCTGAAGCACTGAAGGAGCGGGTCACCTCTGAAGTCCGGAAACGCTTTGGCGAGACATTGGCAATTGCCTTTGAACGAGGCCCCGCCCTCGAGCGTCAGGTCACGGTCCGCTACGCGGCAGACAATGCGCCCTTTTCGGCCGGTCTGCTTTCACGGTCGCTGGAGGCCTGTGCGATCAGGCGTGAGGATGCGCTGGATACCGCGAAGCAGGTGCACGACCATCTGCGGAATGCGGGCGAGGCCGTTATCGATCATCTTGCTCTCCGGCAGGTCGTCTATGAGCACCTACAGCAGCAGTGTTCGCAGTCGGCCGCGGATCGCTACCTCTGCTGGCAGCAGTTCAGAGACAGTGGTCTTCCGCTGATACTCCTGATTGGCGGTATCACCGGTACTGGAAAGAGCACGCTGACAACAGAATTGGCTTATCGGTTGAACATCGTCCGAACGCAGTCGACCGACATGATGCGCGAGATCGTGCGCTCCTATCTTCCGCGGAAAAAGGTCCCCACGCTGGCTTACTCGAGTTTCGAGGCATGGCGTGGTCTGACGAAGCGCGGCGCACCGGAAAACGACCCGGATAACGACGCCTTGATCCATGGTTTCTTGTCCCAGTTCAGTGCAGTAAGACAGGGGCTGGAGGCGACCATTTATCGGGCCGTCAAAGAGGCCCAGGACCTGATCGTGGACGGGGTGCATGTCTTGCCCTCTCGGCTCGAGCTGGACATCGCTACCGATCAGGCGATCGTGATCCCGCTGATGCTGGTGGTGCCCAAACGAAAAACACTGGCGAAACGCCTCAAACATCGTGCACGTGAGCAGCCTGAGCGTCCCGCGTCGCGTTACATCCAGGGACTGGATAAGATATGGGCGCTGCAGTCGTATCTGGTCACCGAGGCGGAAAAACACGAAGTACCGCTAATCGTCAACAGCGATATCGACGAGGCCCTGCATGAGCTCTTGATGCAGATCAGCGACACCATCGCCCGGCGCTTTCCGTCTAGCCCGAAAATCTCACCGGGCGAACGACCGTAGTTGGAAAATAGGCTTTGAAAAATAATGTTGGTTTCAGACTTATGCTGTCGGATGAATGACAGCCTGTCCTCTGTGGGTTTTGGAACGATTTGGCCTTCGCATCTTGGGAGATCCTTCTCAAACCATAGCTACGGCTATGCTTTTTCAAACGATCACCCAACCTGCTTGGCCCTATCGCCCCAAAATTCCACATCCCGGTGAGATTTCCGGGCTGGCTCCCGATGACGTCACGAAACATGTCAGAAATCACACGCTCAGCCTCGCGAACGCAGGGGTCCGCAGAGGATGCGGCCTTTCTGAGACCGCTGTGGTGGGCCTATGTGCCGGTCGTACTGCTCGCCTTGTTGGGCGCGTCGATCACGATCTTTCTGTTCGCGCAGTCCGTCGACAGGGTGAAAAGCGAGGTCGAGATAAAATTTCGCGAGGCCTCGCACGACCGTGTTCTGGTCGTACATCGCGAGATCGCCGCAGCGCTCGCGATAACCCAGGATATTGCGAGCCTGTTCGCCGCGTCGAAGGCGGTGAGCCGGCGTGATTTTAGAAGATTCGTCGGTCCATCGTTGCAGCGCTTCCCTGGCATAAGGGCCCTGGTGTGGGCGCCAGTGGTATCGGCCGCAGAACGCGCCGGTTTCGTTACCCGTGCTCGCGGCAGCTATCCTCCGTTCCAGATTCGCGAGTTCAAACCTGGGGGTAAGGGGGTCGAGAGCGGCGATCGCCGCTACCACTATCCTGTGCTGTATGTGCAGCCGTTCGCCAGCAACAAGGCGACTCTGGGTGCCGACTTGGCATCCGATCCGATGATTTCGAAGCTGTTACAGCAGGCTGAAATTGCACAGACGCCACAGGTCTCGTCGGCGATCTCGCTGGACGGGGCTGATGCCGCGGAGAAGAGTTTTGTCGTCGCGATAGCGGTATCGTCCGAAGATGAGTCGGCAGAGGATGGTCACGGCCCACCCGCCGCTCGGGGCGGCCCCATCCGGGGCTTTGCGCTCGGCGCGTTTGGCATCAGGGACATCGTCGAGCAGGGCCTGTCGAATACTAGGCCGGGCGGCATCGACCTGCACTTTTACCGCGATGACACTGACGGCGTCGCCCCACTGTTGTATACGCATCTTTCCCGTCTGAGAGTCAGCTCGGGTCGCTCCACCAGCGAAGAAGACACTGACCTAACCTTCAGTGAGCACATCACTGTCGGCGGTGAGCAATGGCGGGTGGTGTGCAATCCAGCGCCTGGTCGATTCGAGATCAATCTGTTCACCAGCTGGATCATCCTGGCTGGAGGTATGGCGTTCACGGCCCTGCTCACGGTCTATCTGGCGACCATTGTCGGCCGGACGAGGCGGGTGCGACTGGAGGTCGAAGACAGGACCGCGCAACTGCGCGAGGCGGTAGCTGCCCTGAACCGCGAGGTCGGCGAGCGCAAGTCGGCCGAGCAGCAGCTACAGAACCTCAACGAGCGGCTGGAGCAGCATATCGCCAGTCGCACGGCCGAAGCGGAAAGGCGGGCCCAGTACCTGGAACAGTTCGCCTATGTCGCATCGCATGACCTTAAGGCGCCCTTGCGTGCAGTCAGCAATCTCGCGCAGTGGATCGAGGAGGATCTCGATAAGAAGCTGAACGATTCCTCGCGGGAACAGCTGTCCCTGCTGCGTGACCGGGTACGTCGCATGCACGATCTGATCGAGGGGCTGCTGGAGTATTCGCGCGTGGGTAGGACCGGCGCCCAGGAAGAGATGGTCGATACGCGCGAACTGATCGAAGAGACCATCGACTCGCTGTTGCCCCCTAAAGGTTTCAAGATCCGAATTCGGGGTGACATGCCGACGCTGCGCGCTGATCGCCTGCAGCTCGGCCAGGTTTTCGCCAACCTGCTGAGCAACAGCCTCAAGCACCATGGCGGAGAAAAGGGCAAAATTCGGGTGGCGGTCGAGAACCTGGGCGAGCTGCACGAGTTCTCCGTATGCGATGATGGAGCGGGAATCGCGCCGGAATACCACGACAAGGTCTTCCTGATGTTTCAGACGCTGGGATCGAGCGACATGGGCGGCAGCACCGGCATTGGTCTGGCGCTGGTGAAAAAGATCGTGGAAGAGCATGGCGGCAGGATAAGGCTCGAGTCGGCGGTCGGCGAGGGCACCTGCGTCTTCTTCACCTGGCCGAAAGGCCCGACTCAATAGCGAAAAGATCGAGATTGCCGACCAAGCTGTCGATCGAAAAACCTGGAGCGCGGATTCATGCTGAATGCTGACGACGCAATACTGCTGGTCGAGGATGACAGAGTGGACATCATGACGGTGCAGCGTGCGCTGAAGAAGAATCAGATCGGTAACCCGCTGCATGTCGCGCGCACCGGCCTGGATGCACTGGACATGCTGCGCGGGGCGCATGGACAGGAAAAGATATCGCCACCGCCCGCGCTGATCCTGTTGGACCTGAACCTGCCAAAGATGAGCGGCATCGAATTCCTGCGCGCCGTGCGTAACGACCCCGAACTCCAACAGATGCACATCATCGTGCTGACGTCGTCGAACGAGCCGAAAGATCGCGCCGCTGCGTTCGAACACGATGTCGACGACTACATCGTCAAGCCTCACTCCTTCGACGAGTTCTCGCGCGCGATCGCGACGGTACTGGCGCTCTGGGACGCACCGGAGACTTAGCGCTGGTCGGCTTTGTCTCGAGAGCAGGACCTTGGGCTACACTCGATTAATCTTCCGGTGATGACTCGCCGGTGGGGCATATGCTGATACCACTATGGCCAAACTGTACGTCATCGATTCCAAAGAAGGCACCAAGATCCCGTTCCTCAGGGGCATCCTGACCCGCTCGCTGCAGGACGTCGGTGTCGATTTCGAGGAGGCCTACGATCTGGCCTCAACGGTTCGCGGCCTCCTGAGCGAGGAGGCGCAGATCGAGAGCTGGGAGCTGCGCAAACTGGTGGCGGGGCAACTCCGCGAGAGCCACGGGAAGAACATCGCAGATCGGTACGACTCGAAGGTCAAGGGCGCCAATACGGTCGCGATTATCGGTGACGACGGCAATTCGGCGGCCTTTTCCGTCGAAGTTCACAGCAAGTCGCTGGAGGTCTGCGGTGTCTCCGGCGAAGATGCACGCAATCTGAGCCGCCGGCTGGGCCAACATCTGGTAGCGCGTCAACGCAGACAGGTGAGCAAATCGTATCTGGGGCGGTTGACCTACCGGATGCTGGCCAGGGAGGCCGACCGGCGCGTGGCGCAACGCTATCTGGTGTGGCGTGATTTCAAGCGCAGCGGCATTCCCCTGCTGTTGTTGATCGGTGGCACCGCGGGATCGGGCAAGAGCACCCTCGCGACCGGCCTGGCCAGCCGGCTCGATATCTTTCGCACCCAGTCCACTGACATGCTGCGCGAAATCATGCGGATGATGATGCCGGAGCGGCTGATGCCGGTTCTGCATCGCTCTTCGTTCGAGGCCTGGCGGGCGTTGCCGGAAAGCAGCGGGCCTCTGGAGCAAGAGGATCGGATCGCCGAGGGCTACCGCAGCCAGACCGGGCTGCTGGCGGTGGCCTGCGAAGTCGTGGTGCAGCGGGCGGTGCGCGAGCGGGTATCGATGGTGCTGGAGGGTGTACATATCGACGCCAGCACGGTGAAGCGGCTGCAGGACGGTGGCGAGATCATCGTGGTGCCCATCATGTTGGCCATCCTGAAACAGGACGTGTTGCGCAAGCGGATTCGCGGCCGCGGGACCACCGCCCTGCAGCGGCGCGCGCAGCGCTATCTGAAGAGTTTCGATGCCATCTGGCAGCTGCAGTCCTACCTGTTGTCGGAGGCGGACAGGGAACAGATTTCAATCGTCGTCAATGACGACAGGGAAGATACCATCGGCGAGGTCCTGCGGATCATCGGCGACACCCTGTCGGCCAGGCTGGAACCGACGCTGAAGCGGGTATTCCCGGCTGCGGGATGACGTCCGGCGGAACAGACGAAAAACCACCCTCCGGGGGAACGACGATGCGATACAAAGGGTTGATGATCATCCTCGACGGGATGGGGGATCGGCGCTGTCCGGCGCTGAACGGGCAGACCCCGCTGGAGGCAGCGGTCACGCCGACGCTCGATCGACTGGCCCGGGACGGGATAAGCGGCATGGTCGACCCCCTTCTCGCCGGCGTGCCGGTCGGCACGCATACCGGCACCGGGATACTGATGGGCCTGGCGCCCGCGGATGCGACGCAGCTGGCGAGAGGCCCGGTGGAGGCCGCCGGGATAGGGTTGGTAATGCAGCCTGGTGAGGTGGCCCTGCGCTGCAACTTCGCGACCTTGAAGAAAGACGGGGAAGGTCTGGGAATCGAAGACCGGCGTGCCGGCCGCATCCGCGAGGGTACCGAAGAGCTGGCGGCGGCGCTGCGCGACATCCCGCTGGGAGGCGGCATCACAGGCGGTCTCTACCCGACGACCCAGCACCGCGCGGTCCTGGCACTGCGTGGTAC
>JBATKF010000102.1:0-6861 GCA_049669185.1 Sedimenticolaceae bacterium
GCGCGGGCCTGCGCGAGCTGGGGTTCGAGACCGAGCAGCGCCGCTACCGCCCACATGTGACGCTGGCGCGCAAGGTAAGGCGCCGATTCGAATGGCAGCCGCTGTCACCGGTCGATTGGTCGGTCGCCGAGCTGGCGCTGGTGGAATCGCGGCCCGGTACGGCTCCCCACTATCAGCCCATCGGGCGCTGGTCGCTTGCGTGAGTGCGCGCCGACAGCGCTGCAGGAAAAAGCCTACAAGCTAGGTGAAAAATTCCCACTAGAAAACAAAAAGAGAACGAACTAGACTCCAACAAACTGCCAACACATTCCGCTCACGGGGAGAAAAAAATGGACGAGAATCGCAAGAAGGCACTGGCGGCCGCGCTCACGCAGATAGAAAAACAGTTCGGCAAGGGCTCGGTGATGCGCATGGGCGATGCCAATGCGGTACGCAACATCGAGGTAGTGTCGACCGGTTCGCTCGGTCTGGATCTTGCGCTGGGTGTCGGCGGTGTGCCCAAGGGGCGTGTGGTCGAGATCTACGGACCGGAGTCCTCCGGAAAGACCACCATGACACTGCATATCGTGGCCGAGGCGCAGAAGACCGGCGGTACCTGTGCCTTTATTGACGCCGAGCATGCACTCGATCCGGTCTACGCGGAAAAACTCGGCGTCGACATGGACGAGCTGTTGGTGTCGCAGCCGGACACCGGCGAGCAGGCGCTGGAGATCACCGACATGCTGGTGCGCTCTGGCGCGGTGGATGTCGTCGTGATCGATTCAGTCGCGGCGCTTACCCCCAAGGCCGAGATCGAGGGCGACATGGGCGACTCCCATGTTGGTCTACAGGCGCGCCTGATGTCGCAGGCGCTGCGCAAGCTGACTGCCAACATCAAACGCTCCAACAGCATTGTGATCTTCATCAACCAGATCCGCATGAAGATTGGCGTGATGTTCGGCAGCCCGGAGACCACTACCGGGGGTAATGCCCTCAAATTCTATGCCTCGGTGCGTCTGGATATCCGCCGCACCGGCGCGATCAAGAAGGGCGACGAGGTGGTGGGTAACGAGACCCGGGTCAAAGTGGTCAAGAACAAGGTGGCACCGCCGTTCCGCCAGGCGAACTTCGAGATACTTTATGGCGAGGGGGTATCGCGCGAAGGTGAGATCATCGAGTTGGGTGTTGCCCAGGGGCTTATCGAAAAGTCCGGGGCCTGGTACAGCTACAACGGCGATCGAATCGGTCAGGGCAAGGAGAATGTGCGCAGCTTCCTCAAAGAGAACCCCGACATCGCGCGGCATGTCGAGTCCCAGATCCGCGCCGCGTTGATCCCGGAGACGGACGAACCCGAAGGCCTTGCCGAGGCCATCGACAGCGACGCATGACTGACGCCATCGACCGTGACGAGGCCACCGCGATCGAACGCGGAGCGCTGCGGCTACTGGCGAGTCGGGAGCACACCCGCCTGGAACTGCGGCGCAAACTCGCCCGCCATCATGACGAGGGGCAGATTTGTCCAGTGCTGGATGAACTCGAGCGCCGCCGCCTGCTCAGTGACGCCCGTTTTGCCGAGAACTACGTCAGCCAGCGCAGCCGCCGGGGATACGGGCCACTGCGGCTGCGCGCCGAGTTGACGGACAAGGGCGTCGACCACGCGCTGACCGCGCGTTACATTGAAGACGGTGCTGTCGACTGGTCGGTCCTGTTGCTCGAGGTCGCAATGCGGAAGTTCGGCGATGAGCCAGCGACCGATCGACAGGCGCTGGCCAGGCGCGGGCGCTTCCTACAGCAGCGAGGTTTTCCGGTCAGCTTGGTCGCGCGGTACCTGGATCGTGTCCGCGCCTTCTGACACAGCGTACCAGTCATCTGGTGCGTGATGGCGTCGTCGCAATCGCCGGCCCACCTCCGGCCACTGACGCTAATTGACTGAAATCCCGTTATTTTGGTGACGTTGCTCGGGTGACAAGCCGCACAATCCTGCATACCATTTCGGTTTGGCTGTGCTAACCGTATCCCGTATGAAATCCAGCGCCGAAATTCGCTCCGCCTTTCTCGACTTTTTTGCCGGCAAGGACCATCAGGTCGTGGAGTCGAGCCCCCTCGTGCCCGTCAACGACCCGACGCTACTTTTTACCAATGCCGGCATGGTGCAGTTCAAGGACGTCTTCACCGGCAAGGACAAGCGCCCCTATCTGCGTGCCGCGTCATCGCAGCGCTGCGTGCGTGCCGGCGGCAAACACAATGACCTGGAGAACGTCGGCTACACCGCGCGCCACCACACCTTCTTTGAGATGTTGGGAAACTTCAGCTTCGGCGACTATTTCAAGCGCGAGGCGATTCAGTACGCCTGGGAGTTTCTGACCGAGGTCATGCAGCTGCCTGCAGAAAAACTCTGGGTCACTGTGTATCTCGACGATGACGAGGCGGCCGCGATCTGGCTGGACGAGATAGGCGTCGACCCCGCACGGTTTACGCGCATCGGCGACAAACCGGGCGGTAAACCCTTCGAGAGCGACAACTTCTGGTCGATGGGCGACACCGGTCCCTGCGGTCCCTGTTCAGAGATCTTCTTCGACCACGGCCCCGGCGTGTCGGGAGGTCCGCCCGGGACCCCGGAGGAGGATGGCGACCGCTATATCGAGGTCTGGAACCTGGTTTTTATGCAATACAACCGCGACGCAGATGGCAAGATGACGCCACTGCCCAAGCCCTCGGTCGATACCGGCATGGGGCTGGAGCGTCTGGCAGCGGTAATGCAGGGCGTGCATTCCAATTACGAAACGGACCTGTTCCAGGGCCTGATCGAGGCTGCGGCTGAGGCGACCGAGACCAACGACCTGAGTTCCAAGTCATTGCGGGTGATCGCCGACCACATCCGCGGCTGTGCATTTCTGATCGTCGATGGCGTGACCCCGGGAAATGAGGGTCGAGGCTACGTGCTGCGGCGGATCATACGGCGCGCCATCCGGCACGGATATCAGCTGGGCCAGCAGCAACCCTTTTTCTACAAGCTGGTCGACGCGCTGGATGTGCAGATGGGAGACGCCTACCCCGAGCTTCGCAGGGCCAAAGCGCAGGTCGCCCGCGTGCTCAGGCTGGAGGAAGAGCGTTTCGCCGAGACTATCGAGCAGGGTATGAAGATCCTCGATGAGGCCATCGAGGGGCTCGAGGGAAAGGTGATCCCCGGATCGCTGGTCTTCAAGCTCTATGACACCTTTGGTTTTCCGACCGACCTGACGGCCGACATTGCCCGCGAACGCGAATTCGAGATCGACCGCGACGGCTTCGAGCGCGAGATGGAGGCGCAGCGTTCAAGGGCGCGTGCGGCAAGCCACTTCGGGGTGGAGCAGGCGACCGATGTCGATATCGAGGGCGAGACGGACTTTACGGGTTATGAACGCCTTAATGATTCCGCCACCGTGGTCGCCTTGTTCAGCGATGGCCGGTCGGCCGATCAACTCAACGCCGGCGAGAGGGGCATGGTCGTCCTCGACCGCACGCCGTTTTATGCCGAGTCCGGCGGCCAGGCAGGGGATGTTGGGCATCTGCGGGTCGCCGGCGGCGAGTTCGCGGTCACGGACACACGTAAGCAGGCCGGGACGGTATTTGCGCACATCGGCGAGCTGCGATCCGGTGAGCTGCATGTCGGCGACAGCGTTTCCGCCGAGGTTGATACGAGGCGGCGGCAGGAAACAGCGCTCAATCATTCGGCGACCCATCTGCTGCACGCGGCGTTGCGCCAAGTCCTTGGTGATCACGTGACCCAGAAGGGCTCCCTGGTCGAGGCCGAGCGTCTGCGCTTCGATTTTTCGCATTTCGAGCCAGTGACCCGTGAGCAACTGATCGAGATCGAGCGATTGGTCAATGAGCAGATCCGCTTCAATCACATCGTCGAGACGCGCATCATGGCGATCGAAGATGCCAAGGCCTCCGGCGCGATGGCGCTGTTCGGCGAGAAATATGACGCCCAGGTACGCGTGCTGCGCATGGGCGATTTCTCGACTGAGTTGTGCGGTGGGACGCACGTTAAAGCCCTCGGCGACATCGGGTTGTTCAAGATCACCGTTGAGACCGGGATTGCTTCCGGAGTCAGGCGTATCGAGGCGGTCACCGGTGGGCGCGCGATCGAATGGATCGAGGCCGACGAGGAGCGCCTGCAGCGGATCGGCGGCCTGATCAATGCCGGTAAGGAGGAACTGGAAGACAAATTGAGCAGGCTGGTCGAACGCAGCAAGCGGCTGGAAAAGGAGCTCGAGCATCTCAAAGCCAAACTGGCCTCGGCCGCCGGCTCTGATCTGGCCTCACAGGCGGTAGATGTCAACGGCGCCAAGGTGTTGGCCGCACGTCTCGACGGTGCCGACCCGAAATCCCTGCGCGACACCCTCGACCAGCTCAAGAACAAGCTTGGTAGTGGAGTGATCCTGCTGGCGGCGGTCAATGGCGAGAAGGTTAACCTGATCGCCGGTGTGACAAAGGATCTCACCGATCGGTGTCGTGCGGGTGACCTGGTGAAGATCGCCGCCGAGCAGGTCGGGGGCAAGGGTGGCGGCCGACCGGACATGGCACAAGCCGGTGGTTCGGATCCGAAAGGTGTGGCGAAGGCGTTGGAACTGGCCCACGTCTGGGCGGCCGAAAGGCTTTAAGTCGACGCCGGAATAGTGTTAAATCGCGCACTTTTGCCGCGCGCATCATCGCGCCGGGGTTGTCGGAATCGGGTTCTTGTAGCGGCATGGCGCTGATCGTCCAAAAATACGGTGGTACCTCGGTGGGCTCGATCGAGCGCATCCAACACGTGGCTGCGCGCGTTAAGCGCCAACGCGAGCGGGGTGACGACGTCGTGGTAGTCGTATCCGCGATGGCTGGCGAGACCAATCGCCTGATCGCCCTCGCTAGCGAGATCAGCAATGACCCCAGCCCGCGTGAGATGGATGTCCTGGTCTCTACAGGCGAACAGGTGACGATTGCGCTGTTGTGTCTCGCCTTGCAGGAGATCGGCTGCGACGCCCGCTCGTACACTGGGGCACAGGTGCATATTCTCACCGACAGCGCACACTCCAAGGCGCGCATCAAAGACATCGATCACGCACGCGTTTGTGCCGACATCAGGAGCGGGCGAGTGGTCGTGGTTGCCGGTTTCCAGGGTGTGGACGAGCATGGCGATATCACCACGCTCGGGCGAGGCGGGTCCGACACGACCGCGGTGGCGATGGCTGCCGCCCTGGATGCCGATGAGTGCCAGATATTTACCGACGTCGATGGCGTTTACACGACCGATCCGCGGGTCGAGCCCAAGGCGCGCAAGCTCGATCGCATCACATTCGAAGAAATGCTCGAGATGGCCAGCCTCGGCTCGAAGGTCCTGCAGATCCGCTCGGTCGAGTTCGCCGGGAAGTACAATGTTCCCCTGCGGGTTCTGTCCAGTTTCGAAGACGGTGGTGAGGGAACTCTGATCACCCTGGAGGAAGACAACGTGGAAGCGGCAAAGATTGCGGGCATCGCGTTCAACCGCGACGAAGCCAAATTGACCATCCGGGGTGTGCCGGACCAACCAGGCGTGGCGTACAAAATCGTCGGTCCGGTGGGTGAGGCGAATATCGAAGTCGACATGATCGTGCAGAATATCGCCAAGGACGGCAGCACCGATTTTACCTTTACGGTCAACCGCAGCGATTACAATCGGGCACTGGACATCCTCAATGAGACGGCCAATGAACTCGGCGCGCGCGAAGTTGTCGGTGATGAAAGGATCGTCAAGATCTCGCTCGTGGGTGTGGGGATGCGGTCGCACGCCGGCATAGCGAGCAAGATGTTTGCCACATTGTCGCAGGAAGGCATCAATATTCAGATGATCTCCACCTCTGAGATCAAGATTTCGGTGGTGGTGGACGAAAAGTACCTCGAGTTGGGGGTGCGAGCGCTGCACGAGGCGTTCGACTTGGCTGAGGAATCCCCGGCCTGAGCGATTGTCTTGCCTTCTGCCGGGGCGAGGATGTTGCTACTATTAAGGCGCCCCTGATCCAAAACCAAGAATAGGGGTACGGTTGGCAAACCGACACATTGGCTGGGCTTAAGGGATCAAGCGGCCCGATCGCTGTGTTGCAAAGGAGTGGTTCCATGTTGATCCTTACCCGCAGGGTGGGCGAAACCCTGATGATCGGCGACGAGGTTACCGTGACGGTATTGGGCGTGAAGGGTAATCAGGTGCGGATCGGTGTTAATGCGCCTCGCGATGTCTCGGTACATCGTGAGGAGATCTACGACCGCATCAAACGAGAGAATTCAGAATCCGAGGACTGACCGTCGGAATAGCGCCTCGCTGTATGGTCGGCAGGATCATTGGAGCGCCGCGAACAGTTTCTGGAGAGATGGCCGAGTGGCTGACAAGACAGCCAAAGGCTGTCGCAGAACGCCGTCGCTGAGTGACGGCGGCCCCGAAAGGGTGAGGGACGCAGTCCCGAATAATCGCGCTCCCCGCCATGGTCCGCAGGACCATTGGAGCGCCCCGAAAAATAGTTCTGGAGAGATGGCCGAGTGGCTGAAGGCGCTCCCCTGCTAAGGGAGTATGGGGTTAATAGCTCCATCGAGGGTTCGAATCCCTCTCTCTCCGCCAAATTTAACAGGCCCCTGGATGGGGCGTTTCGCTTTTTGGGGTCGGTCGGATGCGAACCCGAGGAAATCAAAAATGGTGGTTCGACGAGGAGCGTTGTCGATCCTGTCGTGCCTTCGTTCGGGCCTGGGATCAAGTTACTCCGCAATGCCAAACGCGGGCATGGATAAGCGGCTAGGCAGTCGGCTATAATCCGCGCGATAAGTTCAGCGAACGCCACCCCTGGCGAGTACGGAGTATGTCGCAGTATCTTGATATCGATCGACTCGAGG
>JBATKF010000103.1:0-4070 GCA_049669185.1 Sedimenticolaceae bacterium
TGCGGACGAGGCGATTACCCGCAGGGTGAAAGACGCACTCTCACTCGTCGATGTGCGGGTACTCGACCACTTTGTGGTCACGGCTGGTGAGAGTATCTCGTTTGCTGAACGTGGACTTATCTGACACTCACAAATTTTCACAGACCCTGCCGGGAAAGCATCATCTTTCCCGACAGGGAAGGAGGTGTGACCCGGTGCTTATCCAACAGAGGAGAAACACCATGTCCAACACTCCAATCAATGCAGGCGCCGAATCCATTTTCGGTGACGTGATATACAGCTATACCCGTACCCAGGCCATAGAAGATGGCGTATTGGTCGATGCGGGTCCCATGGCACAAGAAGCCGGGTTCAAATGGCCGGTGGCATTGACTTCCGCGGTTTGGGAAGACTGTGTGGCCTGGACCGACGATGATATCGAGAAACAGATCCACCAAGATCAATCCGGTAGGCTCTGGGATCTGCTCTGCATGGCTTCCCATGCCATTCGTTCCGGTGAAGGTTCGGGTGACCGGATGTTGTTCCAACTCTACCGGGTGCCGCGTAATGGGCAGTCGATGGAAGCGGAACTGATCAAGCTGAAACTGATTGTCGGCCCTGGCGATTCCGGTGAACCGGTGATCACTATCCTGCTACTGCACGAGGACTGAAGCATAGTTTCCGTGCCGTTCTTTCAACGCATCAAGTCGATGACTTGAGTACAACGCCATACCCACCGGGGAGAGTCTGTCCCCGGTGCGTATGGTTTCTCCACTTAACCATTCAAGGAGAACCATCATGAAATACGTTGTTCAATACACTTTGGCTTGAGGCCTGATTTTCTGCACGCTACGGTAGCGTGTGCGGGAATTGTCCGTCACCCTACCTTCGTAGATCCGACCCCGCCCCAAATACTGCTTTAGTTTTGAAAGAAAAACATATACTATTTTCTTTCAAACATATGGGCAAACACGTAGACAGCACCGACAGCAAGATCCTCCGGCGGATTCACGCCCGCAAGCGGGGCTGGGTCTTTACGCCCGATAGTTTCATGGATCTCGGTACCCGCCAGGCGATCGATCTTGCGCTGATGCGGCACCGGGACAGCGGCCTTATCCGCCAACTGGCCCGGGGGCTGTACGATTACCCGAAAACCGACCCTCAGTTGGGCCGGTTACAACCATCGACGGATGACATCGCAAGCGCCCTGGCAGGTCGTGACGCCACTCGTCTGCAACCCTCCGGGGCCTACGCGGCCAATCTCCTTGGACTCTCCACACAAGTACCCATGAAGGTCGTTTATTTGACGGACGGCCGCACACGGACAGTCCAGATTGGCAAGCGCCAGATCATCCTGAAGCACACAACACCCCGCAATATGGCCACTGCGGGGAAGAGCAGTGGGCTGGTGATCCAGGCCCTGCGCCACTTGGGCCGGAAGAACGTCGATCAGCAAATCATTGCGCGGCTTGATCGCCGTCTCGATGACGATACACGCAAGCAATTGATTAAAGATATCCGATACGCTCCGGCCTGGATCGCCGATATCATTCGCCAGTTGGCCATTCAGAAAAGTACTGCATGAAAGAATTTATCGCGATGCCGGAAGAACGCCGTCGGTCGGTCTGTACGGAGGCCGGTGCACAACTGAACCTGTTTGAGATTGCCGTCGAAAAGGATTTCTGGGTTTGTTGGACTCTGCACAAATTGTTCGATCTACCCGAATGGGGTGAACACTTGACGTTCAAGGGCGGTACATCATTATCCAAGTGCTGGAACCTCATCGAACGCTTTTCCGAAGATATCGATATCGTCATCGACCGGGGTGCCTTGGGTTTTGGTGGCGACAATGCCCCGGAAAGTGCACCTAGCAAGAAACAGACACGAAAACGCCTCAAGGCGCTGGGGACGGCCTGCCAGCAATGTGTCAGCGACAGGATTCATCCGGCGCTCATCGACATGATCTCATCGGATCTGCCAGAGACACTCGAATGGACGCTTGAGCCTGACCCCGACGATCCAGATGGACAGACTTTGCTGTTGTTCTATCCGACAGCCTTTCCAGAGCAGGCCGCCTATCTTCGTCGTACTGTGAAGATCGAAATGGGTGCCCGCTCGGACACGGACCCTGCCGAATTCATCGAGATAAGGCCTTATATCAGCGATGTCTTCCCGGATCTGCTATCACGGCCGGGCACAGATGTCAGGGTGGTTATGCCGAAACGCTCTTTCTGGGAGAAGGCCATGCTCTTGCACGAGGAGACCTTCCGGCCAGAAGCCAATAAGAGACGCCGGGATGCCATGGCGCGGCACTATTTTGACCTCTATCGGTTGATCCTGGCTGGTATCGGCGATGAGGCTGCCCAGGATATGGATCTGTTCCATCGGGTTGTCTCTCATCGTGAGGTCTTTTTCCGTCATACGTGGGTCGATTATTCGACACTGAATCCTGGGCAGTTGCGGTTGATACCCGCCGAGGCCGACCGGTCAGCCTGGCAGGCCGATTACGAAGGTATGCAGCGGGAGATGTTCTATGGCGATGTACCGACGTTCGACGAGATCCTGGCAGTGGTGGGTGATTTCCAGGCCAGACTGAACGCAGGGTAGAACCGCCCGAAAAGGCCAGCTGTCCACTGAGTCCCCAGGTCTTGCCCGCCATGGCAACGCGAGCCTCAATCTCGCGCGCCAAGGGCGGGGCCGCACAAGCGGCGCCTGTGGACCCCGGTGGGCAGGTAGCAATGCTCCGAAGGACCGCGCCAATCATACAAAGAGCACGCCATGTGACAGGCGAACGCCTGGCGCTTGGCTTGCCTGAACCGAAGGCGCCCTCGTCACTGGCGAGCGCAGCGGGGTAGTGACGAGGGCGGCGGCTCCAGAAAGGGCGCGCGAAGTCGGCAGGATTTTTCAGTGACTGGCCAGTGATGACGACCGATACTGCCGCCCACGGAACGATTTTAACCGTGGCCACTGCGGGTACAGTGGCACCAGAGCGCTCCCCGGACCCTTCAACGCGCTGCGGCATGACGCCGTGGGTCCCTCTTCAAATCCGGGCCGATCACAGGATCGGTTCTTCCCTGCAGGTACCGGCCTGCATTCACTCAACGAACTGAAACTGCCGCCCTTGGCGGTGCCATTGACGTTCATTTTCCCTAAACCGCGGATGCATTCCGCACATTCGAAAGGAGGTGCCGTATGGAACCACCCTGAAAGAAAGCCCGTTAGGGCCAAGTTGGTCCACGCCGGACCCATCCCCTCCGGGGACAACCGGCGTTGCCTGAGACCAGGCAGCTTTAGGTCGCATGGGAGTGGTGTCCCATGACCGCACCGCGCAAGCGGGACTGGATGGCTACGGCCACCGGTTGGGTCAGAAACACTTATCGAGAAGCGAGAACACCTTGAGAGATCTGAACTACCAACTCAAACAGATTTGCCGCCGGAACAAGGACGGCAGTTTCACGACGCAGCGGGATCGGGAGCGTCTGCTGACGCAAATTGCCGACCGGCTGCACGCACTGGGTTACCGTCATATGAGCGCGCAGTCACTCAAACCAAAACACGTCGAGGCGCTGGTCAAGAGCTGGCAAGGGGAGGGGCTGTCGGCCGGGGCGATGAAGAACCGGCTGTCGGCCCTCCGCTGGTGGGCGCAAAAGGTCGATCGGCAGAACGTGGTCGCCCGCTCGAACGACCACTACGGTGTCCCGAACCGGCAGTTCGTCACCAATACGTCCAAGGCCAGAACGGTCGGTCCCCAGGCGCTGGACCGGGTGCGTGACCCGCGGGCCCGGATGAGTCTGGAGTTGCAGCAAGCCTTTGGTTTGCGCCGCGAGGAGGCGATCAAGTTCATGCCGGACTACGCCGACCGGGGTGACCACATCGTCCTCAAGGAAAGCTGGACCAAGGGCAGTAAGGCGCGGGCCATTCCGGTGAGGACCGAGGCCCAACGTGCGCTGCTCGACCGGGTGCACCGGCTGGCCGGCAAGGGTTCGCTGATTCCCAGCGCAAAGACGTATCGGCAGCAGCTGCGCGTATACGAAGCCGAAACCTCACGGGCCGGGCTGTCCAAGATGCACGGCCTTCGCCATGCCTACGCC
>JBATKF010000104.1:0-1691 GCA_049669185.1 Sedimenticolaceae bacterium
ATATCGAGGTCGATACATCGGCTCGTGTCATGACGACACCCAATGACTTTGCAACGCTATTTCCCGGCAGCGAAGGTGCGATCTACGGCTGGCCGACGCACGGCTGGTCGGGCTCGTTTCGCCGTCAGGGTTCGCGCGCGCACATCCCGGGTCTGTATTTCGCCGGCGGCACGGTACACCCCGGGCCCGGGGTGCCGATGGTCGCGCTGTCCGGTCGGCTCGCAGCCGACAGTGTGCGGGCCGATTTCGGCCGACCCAAGGGTTAACCCGAGAATCTAACCAGCCGGTGAGATTTGCAGGTCAAGGATCGGGCACGATCTCATCCAGCACCTTGGCCGACGAGATCACACCGGGCATGCCGGCGCCGGGATGAGTGCCGGCGCCCACGAGATACAGCCCGTCGACGTCTTCGCTGCGATTGTGCGGACGGAACCAGGCCGTCTGCGTCAGCACGGGTTCGAGACTGAACGCGGCACCCTTGACCGAGAACAGCCGCTCGCGAAAATCCAACGGCGTCAGCAGCCGCGAGCTGACGACATGTCGTTCGAGGTCCGGCATTACCGTCTCGGAGAGGTATTCGGCAATGACGCCGCGGTATCGCTCGGCCGTCTCGGGCCAGTCAATGCCGCTGTCGAGATGCGGTACCGGCGACAGGACATAGAAGGCGTCGCACCCGGGCGGTGCCAGCGACGCATCGGTCGCCGTGGGTCGATGCAGATACAGGCTGAAATCATCGGCGAGCACCTTGCTGGTGAAGATGTCGTCGAGCAGTTCACGGTAACGCGGGCCGAGCAGGATCATGTGGTGCGGCACGTCCGGGTACTGCCGATTGGTCCCGAAATACCAGACGAACAGGCTCATCGAGTAGCGCGCACGATCGAGTTTGCGGTCGGTCCAGCGGCGGCGCGCCGCTTCCGGCACCAGAAAGCGGTAGGTCGCGGCCGCATCCGCATTGGAAATAACGATGTCCGAATCCAGCTGCTCGCCCGACTCTAACTCGACCCCGACCGCGCGGCGTCCCTCGAGCCGGATGCGCTTGACCGGCGCGTTGAGGCGGACCTGGCCGCCCTGCCCTTCGATCAGCGATACCAGGCCCTTTACCAGACTTCCGGTGCCGCCCATCGCGAAGTGGACGCCGTGGCGCCGCTCGAGGTGGGCGATGAGCGCATACACCGCGGTCGCCGTGAAGGGATTGCCACCGATCAGCAGCGGGTGGAAACTGAACACCATCTGCAGCTTCGGGTGCTGGATGTGCTTTGCCACCAGCGAATAGACCGAGCGATAGAACTCGCCACGAAAGAGATCCGGCACGGTACGCAGCATCTTGCCGAGCGAGTCGAACGAGACATTCAGCAGCTTGTCGAAGCCAATTTCGTAAAGGCGCTCGCTGGCCTTCAGATAATCCTCGTAGCCGCGGATGTCGTCCGGATTGAAGCGCGCAATCTCGGCCTTCATCGCCTCGTGATCGCCGCTGTAGTCGAAATGGCTGCCGTCGGCGAAGCGGATACGGTAGTACGGGTCGATCGCCCGCAGGTCGATATCGTCGGAGAATCGCCGCCCGCAAAGCGCCCAGAGTTCCTCGAGCAGGAACGGGGCCGTCACTATCGTCGGGCCGGCATCGAAGGTAAAGCCATCCTGCTCGTAGACATAGGCCCGGCCGCCCGGCTTGTCGAGCCGCTCGACCACGGTGA
>JBATKF010000105.1:0-10822 GCA_049669185.1 Sedimenticolaceae bacterium
GGCCGGAAGCAATCGGAGCAGTCATGGAGGTAACGAAATGGCTGAAGCCTCTGGTGTAGAGGGTCATTAAGTGACTTGGCGAGTGTGCAGGCCGTAACGTGAGTGAACGCTGAGCAAGCCTCGAAAAGGACGTTGCACAGGCCGATCCGGTCACACTTTCGGGGAAGGCTGACATGGCTGGGGGAATGAGCGAGATAGCACCTCCAGTCGCTGTGCCGGGGTAATGGCGACGGCATGTACACAAGAGGGAAACGCACGCAACACGGGAAGCCCCATGGCGTGGTGCAGGATAAGCAACCGGACGCCCGTGAGGGACAGGCCGGGCGCTTTGGGGTGGCGGAGAGGCCCGTATTACTGAGGAAGCCGGGTAATGCCGGTTGGAGGGAAGGGGCCTTGGTTCAAGACAGACGCAGGACGTAGGAAAGGGCAGGAGATTGGGCAACCTATCAACTCCAAAACGTGTTCAGAAACTGCAGAGGGCGTTATACGCGAAAGCGTCTGTCCCAGCCTGCCCAGCAGCAGATCGTGGTCGACCCGGTCGAAAAATTTCTCCAGATCCAGATCCACCACCACCCGGCGACCCTCGGCTACATACCGTTGGGCCGCCAATACTGTCCATTGAATGACCGCAGTGTGTTGTTTACTGCCGGCGATGAAATCAAAGAGCTGCCGTTGGGAGAGTTTTCGGGGTCTACGGCCGGTCAGCATCCCACTGCTGTCGTAGCCGGGTCGGATGCCGAACGGCGGCTCCGGCCGAGAAGCTGTTGGCCTCCGGAAGTTGGGGAGGGGCAGCTCAAGCCTCGGTAGCCGACGTTCGTCGAATGCGCACAGCGAATTCAGCCGCGCGAGATCTGGTGCCAACCTTGACATCGGATAAATCCCGCATAAGATTTCAGCATAGTTCTCGTTTTGTATGACCGCGTTCGGCGGTACCTGAAAAGCCTCTACAGATCGTGAGAAGAGGCAGGTCACAGACCTTCGATCTATCCATCAACCCCAATGGGAATCCTTTCCCAACCCAGTGCTCCCCTGCCTCAACCAGGCGGAACCGCATCAACCCAGTAGAGCCGCATCGCGGTTGTCATTCACCCCCACAGGGAAACACCATCCCTGACGGGTCGCATTGTGCGTGGTGTTTCCCCTCGTTCACTCAAGGAGAACACCATGACTCAGACCGAAACCAAGTACTTCGACCTTCACATCCATGGCATCGGCTCCGGCCGTTGCATTGGCAGGCCGATCCCTGCACTCACGGATCCAGCCGGTCGAGAATCGGTGCATTCGGCCCGATGTCGATGTTTGTCCCGCGGTCGGTGCCCCACTCGACGGTGTTCAGCGAGTCGAACTTGTCGTCCAACACCTCGAAGCCGTGCTCGTTGATCCAGGCGAGTTCCGCCTCGTGGTTGTCTTCACCTCCATACGTGACGTCGGGACAGAGACCGATGCCGGCGGGTGGTGCGAGTCGCACCTCGGCCGAGTTGTTGCTCTCGTCGTATTCGTCGACCGCATCCAGGCTGTCGGCGGTCACCAGGTATGTCAGCGTATGGCAATCGTCGATCGGGAGCGCGGCCTCGAAGACCTGCTGTTCGCCCGGCGCCAGGTTGCTGGTCAACGCGGAGAAGTGCACGGTGGAGCCACCGACGTCCGTCACCCGCGTAGAGGCTATCGGGATGGCGCGACCGTTGGCACCGTCTCTTGGGCCAATGTTGCGAATCGCAAAGCTGATGGTCCGCGTATTCTGACCGAGGCCGGCGGGAGCGATATCCCGGATCACATAGTCCGGCCGCCAATAGTCCTGGTCGATGATCAGCTCGACGCCGTTGTTGTCCCGATTGGCATCGTTCAGGGTCTCTGAATTGCCGTCGGCCTGGAAGATCGCCAGAGTGTCGCCGATCGGGCCGGCGCATAGCCGATCAGATGGAACGTCGAGGTAGAAGGTGGCTTCGGTTCGGCCATTTGGGTCGATCGAGTCGGTCCAGACGACCTGCTGCGATGTGATCGAGCTGTCGGTCCACATGTCGTCGTAGGTCATCACGATATCCACGCGCGGTGCCGTGTTCTCTGAGTCGACGTTGAACACCTCGGCGCGAAACGGCACGGTCATCCAGCTGTAGTAGCCGGGGACGGGCGCATCGCTTCGGTATTCCAGGCTATGACAGGTGGGCGGCCCCGCGACCTCGATCCCGAGGCTGAGGTCGACGGTCGTACTCACGCTGGCGCTGTCGGAGTTGTTGCGCTCATCGCTTTCGAAGAACACGTTGGCCGCGTCGGCGTCGGCCACGATGTCGCGGATGCCGTCGCCGGCGACCTCGAGCGCAGGGATGTCGAATCGGAAGCTTTGGACCGCCGATGCGGAACCATCGAGCGCCGATATCGTGCGTTGATCGGACGCGCCTTCGACCTCGACCGTGAGCCGCGATGAACCGTTGCGGCCCGAGCCCGATATCGGGCTCACCTGGATGTCCGCTTCCGCGTTCATGTTCCTGACCAGCACGTCGAAGGTCAGGGTGGCCTCGCCATCCTGATTGCAGCAGCTGATGTCCAGCGCCTGGATCGTTGTGTCGAGGTCGGGGGTGAGAATCAGGTGTTCCATCGCCACGCCGATTGTCTCTGCCGCGGTGTCCGGGTTGTTCACGTCGGTGTCCCCGTTGTGGCCGACCATGAAGCCGTCGACGATATGCATCAGCTCGTGCGCCATCACACCGGCCAGAAGCGCCAACGGGGAGCCCGATGCCGCATTCGCGTTCTGCCGCACGTTGTCGATGCAGATATGGATCCGCCCCGGCTGGATTTCGCCCTCCATGCCCAATTTAGTGGGATTGCGAGCGCAGGTGTTGAAGGTCATGCCGTTGTACTCGCAGGCGATCTTGACGTCGCCGGTCTGCATGTCGCTGACCTCGTCCCGCCAGTCGTCCATCAGCCCGTGGTCGATGAAGATGTAGTTGTCCGTATTGCCGAACAGCAGCGAATCGTTGATGTGATCCTCGACGTCGTTTCGATACCTGTCGACGAGGTCGGCCGCATCTTCGAACAGTTGGCGGTCACTTTGTGTGAGTGCGTTTTCGCACTCGTTCGTGAAATTCAGCGCGCCGGCCGGCACCGGGAAGACGCACAGGGCTATTAGCGCAACGCCGAAGGTTCGACACCAGGTTCCGAGTGAATTGATTTGCATGATCCCACCCCGCAAAAGGCTGTATGGTCGGCACGGGTACGGCTGGCCGGTTACCTGACAGGCTAGTCAGTGAGCAACGGCGGGGTATGTGGCATCGGCCACGGGCGGCCTGTGAATAAGACCTGGGTCGTGGGCCGGAGATGTGCTAGCGCAGGGAGTGCCGGTGGCGTCGATCGGCCCCGATCCGGTCAATCGATGGTGAACAACGAGGCGTTTCCGCCCGACGCCGTGGTGTCGATGCTCACCGAACGCTCGAGCAGGAACCGAGAGATAGGCCGGGCTGCCGGCCAGCGGGCAGCCGGGTGCGCCGCCCTCGTGCCGGCGGACCGCGAAGGGGATCAGCGGACGGATGGCGCCGTCGCGCTGTGCTAGTAGACGCACGATGGCCCTTGCCTGGTTGTGTGAGCCGGCGAAAGCGACTGCGGCGACCCGGGAATCTTCGAGCAGATCCCGTATCGACGCGTCGTCGCGTGACGGGATGGCACGTACCGTTGCGGCTGGAACGCCGACGCTGGCGAAGAACGTTTCCAGCGCCAGCGCGATACGTTCGTCACCGTGCCACAGCGCAGCGGTGTTGCCTCCCGCGAGGGCCGCGCCCGCCTGGGCGACCAGGGGCGCTACGCCATAGCCCGAATCCGCCAGGCAGGCGACCCGGCCGCGGGGGGCGTACCTCAGCTCATTGCGTTCGCCGGTCGGTCCGGGCAGCGACAGCGGTTCGGTCAGTTCGGCGGCTGCCTGTGACCGAGATTCGCGCCGGTATCATCGTCGGACCCGGATCTGCGGCATTCGAGGTCATGCGCGACCTTGTCTACCATCTGCCGGCAATGGTCACCCCGCGCTGGGTCAGGGCGAAGTCACCGCCGATCGCTCTTGAAAACCTGCTCGAGTACCTGCTTCGTGTCCCGACGCTCGATGCGGCTGCCGGTGAGACATTCGATGCAGCAGGGCCGGAAACACTGACGTACGAACAGATGATGCGGGTGCTCGCCGACGTGGCGGGCAGGCGTCAACCGCTGATCGTGCCGGTCGCCTTGCTGTCGCCGCACTTGTCCTCGTACTGGCTGAAGTTCGTAACGGCAGTACCCACCAATGTTGCACAGGCCCTGATTGGCGGGCTCAAGCATGATTTCATCGCCGATGCTGAACCGCTGAGACGGCTGGTGCCGCAGCATCTTCTCGATTTCCGTTCGAGCGTCGAGGCCGCGTTCGAAGCGGAACGTCAAAGCCGGGTAGAGGCCCGCTGGGTCGAGGGAGCATTCTCCATGCGCAAACACCGTACCGACTACGCCTTCTATGCCAAGCGGGCCTCGGGCACCGCGCTCACCCACGCCTCTCCCGAATCGCTGTGGCGGGTGGTTTCGGCGATCGGAGGCGAAAACCGCTAGTACTACCTCAACTCGCTGTGGACGATCCGGGAGTTCATGGACTGGCTGGCGGGTGGCCGCGGCTTGCGGCGGGGCCGCCGTCATCCGCAGGAGATACGGGTCGGTGACCAGGTGGATTCTTGGGAGGTGATCGGCGTCGAACCCGGGCGCCGTTTGAGCATGTCATACGGTATGCGCGCGCCTGGCGCCGGTGTGCTGGAGTTCGAGATCGACCGCGTGTCACAAGAGCAGAGCCGGATTACCGCAACCGCTTATTGGCATCCGGCCGGGGTGCTTGGGTTGGCATACTGGTACTCGCTGGAGCCACTTCATCAGATCATCTTCAGCGGTATGACACGCGAGATCGGCAAACGCGCCGAGGCCCTGGAGTCGGGGACGTGAACCCGGTATCCCGGCGTCCCCCCCAGTTCGAACAGTTCGCTGGCATTGAGGAAGTCTATTCTCTCCCGCCGAAAACGAACGGGCCGAATGGCATCGGCTGACCCGCTACAGCGCAGCGCGCTCACCTGGATGCAGACACATCGTCACCGTTGTTCGCGGTGGCGAAGAGCCCCCCGCCTGCGATCAACGTCCTGCGCATCGGAAAAGATCACGTACTTGGCTTCGCGGTAGCGCCCGGCCGCAGACGGCCTGAAGACGAAGGCCGTGACCAGCATCAGAAATACGGGTGCGGCAAAAAAAGCTATCCAGAAATACACGTCGTTCAAGTGGCACCTCCTCGCCGACCCATCGCTTACCGCAGTTTGCGCATGCAAAGCCGCCTCACTGCACAAACCGAAATGTGGGGCTGATCATCCGAGTTCAACATCACGCGTCATGTGGGTGGCCGGGTTGCTGCCGCAAGACCTGGGCCCATTTACCCGTCTTTCAACGATGCGCCCCGGCCACCCGATGCTGCGCTGTCACTACCGTGGCGCTCGAGTCAGTCGCTGCTGTCCCTCCGTTGCGGTCAGGCCACCTTGGCCAGGCCACACTTGCGGTTGGCCGGCACCGCGATGTCCATCATCTTCGGGTTGCTGAGCACCAGGCCGTTCATCAAGTCGATGTATGCCGCGCGATCGGCCACCTGCAGACGCGGGTTGTGCCGCTTCTCCTCGCCGATGGTGCTGCTGGCCATGCCGTTGTAGTCATGTGCAGGGTAAACCAGCGTCTCATCCGGCAGTGTCAACAGGCGCCCGAAAAGGCTGTCATATTGCGCACCGGCATCACCATTCTGAAAATCGGTACGGCCGGTACCACGGATCAGCAGCGTGTCGCCGGTCAGCACGCGGTCGGGCAGCAGGAAGCTGTAAGAGTCGTCGGTATGGCCGGGGGTGTAGATCGCCCGGATATCGACGCCATCCAGCGTGAGCTGTTCGTTGTCGCCAAAGCGCGCGCTCAGGCATTCCGCCTTGGTCATCTCGCCCATCGCAGTGACGCACCGCGTCTGTTCACGCAGTTGCCCCAGACCGGGAATGTGGTCCGCGTGGATGTGGGTATCGACCGCCAGCACCAGGCGCAGGTCGAGTTCACGGACCAGCTGGACATAACGGTCGGTATTTTCCTGCACCGGGTCGACCAGCAGGGCCTCACCGTTCTTGCGGCTGGCGATCAGGTAACTGTACGTGGACGATGTGTGGTCGAAGAGTTGTCTGAATATCATGTTCTTTCTCCCGTTTGATTCGTGTTCGGTTGCAGGTGCCATCAACCCTGCGGCTGGTGATCAAGATCGCGACGACGGTTCCAGGGCATGCGCGCGATCAGTTGCGCCATGCCACACCAGCGGGTGATGCCCGCGGTGATCAGGCCTGCACCGATGACTGCGCCTGCCACGAAGAACAGTTCGTGCACGGTGAATCCGAAAAACACCTTGAGGATGAGCAGGCTGCCCACTGCAATCTGAACCTGGCGCTCCAGCGAAAGGGCATTGCCGTGGCGCTTTATCGGCAGGCCGGCCTTTTGCCACGCTTCGGTGCCGCCCTGCACCAGCACAAGATGCTCCACACCGGCGTCACGTAGCACCTGTGCAGCTTTTTCGGCGCGCATGCCGGCCTGGCAGGTGAGGTAGAGCGGGTTGTCTGGCCGCAGGCCTGCGCCCGATGCGACGCCAGGCGCGCTGCTGACTTCCAGCTCGTCAAGCGGCGCAAGGTTTGCCCCGGGAATGTGACCGGCGCGGTACTCCGCTGCTGAGCGGACATCCAACACGGTCGCCCGCGGGGTCTTCTTTCAAGCGACCGGCGAGAGCGATCGGTGAAATCTGTAGAAATGCTTCGTTCATCTTGCCTCCAGCGAGCTGTCAATACTGTTCAGCTCTGACGGGTGCAGTGTATGAACGCCAAAAGGCTCGAACAATTCGAAACGTGATTAATAAAGAATCGAAAAAAACGAAGTGTTGTGTGGGGCCTGTCGCACCACAGCGTTGCGGGCGGCCGGCCTTTAGCCTGAGCGGGGGTGGACAACCGGGTTGCAGCGGGATCAGTGCAAACAAAAAAATGCCCGCAAAGCGGGCAAGGTACGCTACCGGGATAGCGGGGGGGAGGCGACATTGAATCAGCCGGTCTTCGCAAACACCCGCGGGCTCACCGCACCCTGCAGTGGTTTGATCAGTGCCCTGGCGGCATCGAGCGGGAGGCGCATGCTAGCCTGTCCGACGCGGATGGCTACTGCGTTGACTTTGCGGCGGAAGCTGTAGGTTCTGCCCGTCGGGCCAACCGGGCCCACATCAACGGCTTCGCCTTTCAGGCAGCGCCGCAAGGCCCTGCCAAGGTGTCTCGCTTCGGTCGTGGTGAGTTGCAGGCTGCGGAAATGCCTCACCGCGAGATCGAGCAGGATGGCCTTGGCATTACTGCCTTGTTCGCTGCTCTGCTCGAGCGGCGATTGGTCTAGAGCCGTCACGCTGGCGGGTGCCGGCTCGCAAACAGATTCGCCAGCCAGGGCTTCCCATCGGGCACCTTTGAAGCGAACGATAGCGGGTGTTTTCATCTGCATATTCTCCAATCAATGAGGCCGACGTAACTTGGTTTCATGTTGCGTGAGCCAAGTATGGTGGCGTTCGGGAGACGGGAAAATTCGAAAACAGGCCTACAACAGTTCGAAAAAATCGGCGCCTGATGCTGTCGACGATCTTTCATCCTCGTCACAGCCGGTCGCCTGCTTCGAAGACATCGTGATCGCGGCCGTGAGCAAGTCCCCACAGGCACGTGCGATCCTGGTTATCGGTGGCGGCACCAACGAGATCGATGTCTGCGGTGAAGAGCGCGTGCGCGAGGCGGCGAACCGGTGAGCAAAAGCGCCTGAGCGGTTGCGCTGCGCGCGCAAGCCGGTAGCCGCTTTCTTCCCCGCCTGCAGCGTGGCCAAGCGCTGCGCTTGTGCCTATCATCCGGGCCTTGCACCACAGTAACCCGCGCAACGGGCATAGGCTGCAAACGCCCCATCGACCGCCGCCGAAAGATTCTCGGCACCGGCATACCCCTCACCGAGCACAGTCTGGACGGAGGCCGCTTGGACGAAATCGAATGGCTCATCGGCGCCTATGTCGCGATCGAGATCGTCGGTCTGACGATGGCCGGCCGCGCGGTGATGACGGCACGCACCTCGCAGGGCGCCATCGCCTGGGCCATCTCGCTGGTGGGATTTCCGTTGCTGGCGCTGCCGATGTACCTGGTGTTCGGCAGGCGCAAGTTCGAGCGCAACATCAGGGCGCGACGCGCGGTGGTCGGCGCGATCGAGCCGGTACTGGCCGATCTCGAGCAACGCGCATCACCGTACGAAGAGGCGTCATCCGAGTTCAACCAGGGCTATCTTCTACCGCTCGCGAGGCTCGCCAAGTTCCCATTCGTCGGCGGCAACGACGCACGGCTGCTGGTCGACGGCGCAGTGACCTTCGCTGCGCTGTTCGACGCTATCGATGCCGCGACCGACTATGTGCTGGTGCAGTACTACATTCTGCGCGACGACGGCATCGGCCGTGACCTGCAACGGCGCCTGCTGGAAAGGCTCGAGCAAGGCATAAGCGTACTGCTGCTATACGATGGCGTCGGCAGCGGCAGTCTGCAGGAATACCTGGCGGAGCTCACCGATGCCGGCGCCCAGGTGGCGGAGTTCGGTGTATCCGGGCGCTGGAGCCGCCGCCTGCAGCTGAATTTCCGCAACCATCGCAAGATCGTCGTGGTCGACGGCAAGGTCGGCTTTCTCGGCGGCCTGAATGTCGGCGATGAATACATGGGGCGACATCCGACGCTGACCCCGTGGCGCGACACGCATGTGGAGATTACGGGACCGGCGGTGATCAAGCTGCAGATCAGCTTCGTCGAGGACTGGTACGACTCCACCGGTGAGCTGCCCGACCTTGCCTGGCAACCGGCGCGGCTGCAGGAGGCGGACCGCAGGGTGTTGATCTTGCCGAGCGGACCGGCAGATACGCTCGAGACCTGCGGCCTGTTCTTCACCCACCTGATCAGCCAGGCGCGCAAACGCGTGTGGATCGTCAGCCCCTATTTCGTCCCCGACGAAGCGATTGTCAGCGCACTGCAACTGGCGGCACTGCGCGGCGTGGACGTACGCATCCTGCTGCCCCGGCGCAGTGACAACTGGCTGGTTCACCTCGCCGGCCATGCCTACCTGCAGGAGATCGGCAGCACCGGGGTAAGTGTCTACCGCTACCAGAAAGGGTTCCTGCACCAGAAGGTGGTGCTGGTCGACGACGATACCGCCACGGTCGGCACGCCCAACTTCGACAATCGATCGTTTCGACTCAACTTCGAGGTAACGGCGGTGTTTGCCGATCGTGAGTTCAATCGGCAGGTGGCTGCAATGCTGGAAAACGACTTCAGCCACAGCGAACGGGTAGATACCGCGGCCAAGCCGGACGACCGGCCGCTGCACTTTCAGCTGGCGACGCGCCTGGCGCGCCTGTTCGCACCGGTGCTCTGAGCGGCCACCAAAGGTGCCACGCAGGTGGTCGTTAGGCCGAACTGGTCGCCTGGCATCCTGCCCTCCACCCCTTCGGGGCCAGCCCTCGGCTGTGCAAAATCGTTCCCAACGATTTTGTGAGCGCACTGCCGAAGCGCTGGATCAGCGTGACCGCGCCGGCTTGGGCCGTCTTACGTGAGAACCCCGCCTTCTTGATCAGGTGCGTGGCGATGCAGCGGTAGACGATGCCGAGCACACGACCCATGACATCGGGCCGGCTGGCAAACAGGAAGCGCAGCGGATAAGGGACGCTCAGCACCCACTGGCGCACCGGCTGCTCGGGAAACACCTCATCAACCAGCAGCGCGGCGCTCTCAGTCATGCGCCGGGCGCCGCAGCTGGGACAGAAGCCCCTCCGTTTGCAGCTGAACGCCAGCAGGTGCTCTGCAGCCAGCCGTAGTGATGGGTCTGCCAAAGGGTCTTGTGCTGCGTCTCGGCCTTGTAGTGCAGGCCATTGCGCCGCAGCAGCGATTGGATATGACGGCGTAGCGCACCTTGCTGCTGCATCAACTGCTGCCGGGATCGAAGCAGGTCGCGATCCTGCTCGAGCTCTGCTGCCGGTGCTGCCACGATCGTCAACAGGCCGTTCGCGAAAAACTCGGCCAGTTCCGCTGCATCAATACGATCGGTCTTAACCGACTTGCCGGCACGTCTTGGAATGCTCGACGGTGCCACCGCCGCGCAATCATAGCCGCGGTCCTGTAGATCACGCTGCAGCGAGAAGCCAACATACGATGCCTCATAGCAAAGTTTCAGCTGCGCTTCGCCGAAATATTCCCGCACCTTCTCGAGCTGTCCGACCAGACCTTTCAGTGTCGGACGAGATTGGAAATCCAGTATCTCGCCGCTGCTCGGATTCAATGCGCTTCCGTGGTAGCGCACGTCATCGACATCGATTCTCACATACACTATGTTTTGGTTCATAGACGCCTCCTATTCGCTTTAATGCGTTCAAGCCCATGAGATAGCTATCATTTATGCTAAACCTCAGGGCAGGAGGGGGCGTCTATATCTTCTATCCGGGTGGCCCCAATGACATCGATGACTTCCTGGCAATTCTGTAGATCGACAGCGTCGGCATGCGCCGTTCGCAGGTTTGTAGCATTGACGGCGCCGAGGTGTTCGACCACGGTGGTCTGGAGGTGGCCCATGTCGACCGGTTCGGGCGACCCACTGCAGGGTTGAAAAAGAGTCTGTCCCCAATCAAGGTCTGTGTTACGAAAATCCTACCCAGAATGGAAATATTACCGGCCCGTAGAGATCCGTAAGACTAGGATGTGAAATGAGGCTACTAAGGATCCAGTCTGAATTTCAG